>DATAEK010000131.1:0-47000 GCA_036258055.1 Vicinamibacterales bacterium | reverse complement strand
GCGCATCGGCGCGCGCACGATCGTCCACGCGCACGTCACGATCGCCCGTCACGCGTCGGTCGGCGATGACTGCACGATCCACGCGCGCGTGTCGCTGCGCGAACGCGTGCGGATCGGCGATCGCGTCGTCCTGCAGGACGGTGCGGTCATCGGCTCCGACGGTTTCGGTTTCGCGCGCCGCCCCGAGGGCGGTCACCACAAGATCCCGCAAATCGGAAACGTCGTCATCGAAGACGACGTCGAGATCGGCGCCAACACGACGATCGATCGGCCCGCCGTCGGCGAGACCCGGATCCGCGCCGGCACGAAAATCGACAACCTCGTGCAGATCGCGCACGGCGTCTCCGTCGGCAGAAACGTCCTGCTCGCGGCGCAGGTCGGGGTGGCGGGCAGCACGATCATCGAAGATGACGTGACGCTCGCGGGACAGGTCGGGGTGGCCGGGCACATTACGATCGGCAAGGGAGTCGTCGCGACCGCCCAGACCGGAATCCCGAACTCGGTGGACCCCGGGTCGTTCGTTTCGGGGTACCCGGCCATCCCGAATCGCGACTGGCTGAAGTCGTCGGCGATCCTCCGCCGCCTGCCGAAGCTTCGGAAGCTCATCGCCTCCCTCGAAGCCAGGATCGAGGCGCTCGAGTCGCGGTTGGGACAAGCCGCGACATCTCGTGACGAGCCGCCCGAGGGCCAGTGATCGCGATCGGCCGGGACACGTATCTCCCTGTGCCATAATCAGATCTCCAATGAAACCACGGCTCTTTCGCCTGACCCGACTTACCCGGCAGGCTGTGGGCGCACTCTGCGCGCTCGCGCTGCTGACGGCAACCGGCGGTGGCCTGACCGCCGCCGTTCGGCCTCCCAAGCTCGATTACACGATGGCGACGCTGCCCAACGGCTTGAACGTCGTTCTACTCGAGGACCACTCGACGCCGATCGTGCACACGGAGATCTGGTACCACGTCGGATCGAAGAACGAGCGGCCGGGGCGGACCGGCTTCGCGCACCTCTTCGAACACATGATGTTCAAGGGGTCGAAGAACGTGGAGCCGGAAGGGCATCCGTCGTACATCTCCAGCGTCGGCGGTCAGAGCAACGCCTACACCACCGAAGATGCGACGGTCTTCTGGGAGACGACGCCGGCGCAGTATCTGCCGCTCGTGCTGTGGCTCGAAGCCGATCGGATGGCGACGCTCCGGATCGACGAGAAGGTGTTCCAGACGGAACGTGAGGTGGTCAAGGAAGAACGCCGGATGCGGGTCGAGAACCAGCCGTACGGACGGCTCAACGAGATCGTCTACGACCAGGCCTTCACCGTGCACCCCTACAAGCACCCGACGATCGGCAGCATGCACGATCTCGAGTCGGCGTCCATCGAGGACGTGCGGGACTTCTTCCGGACGTACTACGTGCCGAACAACGCGACGATCGCGATCGTCGGAGACTTCGACACGAAAGAAGCGATGGATCTGGTCACGAAGTACCTCGGCCGCGTTCCCAAGTCCGAACGGCCCGTCCCGCGCGACATCCCGAAAGAGCCGCCGCAGACCAAAGAAAAGCGCGTGAAGGTGGAAGAGAACTGGCCGCTCCCGGCCGTCGTCGTCGCGTATCACATCACGTTTGACGGCCATCCGGACTCGTACCCGCTGCACATCGCCTCGAAGATTCTGTCCGACGGGCAGAGCTCGCGCATCTACCGGGACCTCGTGTACGAAAAGCAGATCGCGCTGGCGGCGTTCGGCGGCGGCAACATCATCGAAGATCCGAACCTGTTCTTTGCGGTTGCGATCGTTCAGCCCGGCCACACCACCCAGGAGGCGATCGATGCGCTCATCGCCGAGTTCGACAAGCTGAAGGCCGAGCCGTGCACGGACGCCGAGCTCCAGCAGGCGAAGAACCAGTTCGCGCGCGATTACATCCTCGGCCGTGAGTCGAACAAGGACAAAGCGTCGCAGCTCGCGCACGCGGTCGTGATCCACAACGACATCAAGACGGCCGACGGCGAGTTCGACATCTTCGCGAACATGACGGCTGCGGAAGTGCAGCGCGTCGCGAAGACGTACTTCGCGCCGGAAAACCGGTTGGTCGTGACAATCATGCCCAAGGGCGACGGAGCTGGCGGGAGGGAGCGGTGACGCGCGCGCGCCTGCTGGCGTTCGTCCTGACCGTCGCCACCGCGTTGCCGGCCGCCGCGCAGAATCCGAACTGGCCATCGGAACGTCCGCCGCGACCGCTCGCCGCGCACGAAGTCAAGTTCCCCCCGTACAACGTCCGCACGCTCGCCAATGGTCTGCAGGTGATCGCGGTTTCGCACCACGAGCAGCCCGCCGTGAGCCTGCGTTTGATCGTGCGTGCCGGCGGTGCCCAGGATCCGGCCGAAAAGCCCGGCGTTGCCGCACTCGCCGCGGCACTCCTCGATCAGGGAACGACCTCGAAAGACGCTGAGAAGATCGCCACGACGATCGATTCGATCGGTGGCGCGCTGGGCACTGGCGCCGGCAGCGATTTGACCTTTATTCAGGCCGTGGTGATGAAGGACAGCCTGAACCTTGCTCTCGATCTCGTGTCCGACGTCGCGCGGCATCCGGCGTTCGCACAGGACGAAGTGGATCGCCAGCGTCAGCAGATGCTGTCGGGACTGAAGGTCAGCTACGACGATCCCGACTACCTTGCTGGTGTCGTCTTCGATCGGCTCGTCTACGGTTTCCATCCGTATGGCCGGCCGGATGCCGGCACGCCACAGTCGATTGCGAGCATCACCCGCGACGACCTCCTGAAATTCCATAAGACCTGGTTCGGCGCCAACAACGCCATCCTCGCGATTGTCGGTGACGTGTCTCCGGAGGAGGCCTTCGCCGGCGCCGAGCGCGCCTTCGGCGATTGGCAGCGCACCCCGAGCACACCACCAAAGCCGGCCGATCCGCCGCCGGCGACGCGGCGGGTCATCGTCATCGACCGGCCCGGCGCGGTGCAGACCGAGATCCGGGTGGGCAACATCGGTCTCCCGCGGAAGCACCCTGACTACCTGGCGCTCGATCTCGCGATCAAGATCCTCGGCGGTGAAGGAGGCAACCGGCTTCACCGTGTCCTGCGATCCGAGCGCGGCCTCACTTACGGTGCGTCCGCCGACATCAACGCGCTCAAGGACTCCGGCGACATCGTGGCCGACACGGACACGCGATCGGAAACCACCGGGGAAGCGTTGCGGCTCATCGTCGATGAGTTCTGGCGTCTTCAGCGCCAGCGCGTGTCCGAGCGGGAGCTGTCGGACGCACAGGCCTACCTGACCGGCAGTTTTCCGTTGACCATCGAAACGCCGAGCGCGATCGCGCTGCAGGTCTTGAATGCGGTCTTCTACGGCCTCGATCTGAACGATCTGCAGACGTTTCGCGAGCGCGTCAACGCGGTGACGCCGGACGACATTCAGCGGGTCGCGCGCGAATACCTGCGGCCCGACCGGCTGTCGATCGTACTGGTCGGGGACGCGTCGGTGTTCGCGAAGCAGTTGCCCGCTCTCGGCTTCGACCAGGTCGAGCGCATTCCGCTTGCCGAGCTCGATCTCGCATCGGCAGACTTGCGGCGCCACGCCACGCCGGCCGGCCGGATCGAGCAGGCGTCGTTTCGAGTACCGGCTCCGCAGACGGCTCCTGCTGCCGGACAGTCGGTGCGCGAGCTGATCGATCGGGCCGTTCAGGCCAAGGGGGGTCTCGAGAAACTCCGGTCAGTGCGCACAGTGAAAGCCGTATCCACGCTGACGCTCGTCAACGGTCCTGCGGAAAGGCCGGTCGATCTGCCGACGACGACGCTGATTCGTTATCCGGCGTCGTTCAGACTCGAAGCCGAGACCCCCAACGGGCCACTGATACAGGTCTTCGACAACGGCGAGTTCTGGGCAAGCGACAAGCTTCACGGCACCTATCAGCCACCGGAGAAATACGTGGACGAGATGCGCGGCACCGTCCAGCGTGACGCCATCAACCTGCTCGTCGCGCTCGCAGACGGCAAGGTCTCAGCGACGCGCGTGGCCGACGTCATGTTTCACGAGCGGCCGCATCCCGCGATCGACGTTCGGGGCCCGATGATGAAGCCGGTGACGGTCATCCTTGATCCGTCGAGCGGGCTGATTGTCGCGCAGCGCTACGAGCAGCTTGCCGGTCGAGCCGCGGAAATCGCTGAAGAGGAGTTCCTCGACTATCGGAACGTGGACGGTCTTCAGGTTGCTTTCGAAGCCGTCCTGCGCCGCGGCGGCCAGTCGCTCGTGCGGCGAAGCCTCAAGACCATCGAGTACAACGTCGCGCTCGATCCCACGCTCTTCACCAAGCCCAGCTGACCCTCGGGAGCCGCACCCGATGCGCGTCATGATCTCCTGCGGTGAGCCGTCCGGGGACCTCTACGCCGGCGCGCTGGCGACGGAGATCCTGCGACGGGTTCCCGGCACGTCCATCACCGGATTCGGCGGAGAACGGCTCCGCGCTGCGGGAGCGACGCTCGTCGGCGACTTCCACGGCATCTCGGTGACCGGTCTGCTCGAAGTCGCACGCGTGTTGCCGAAGACGTACGCCACCTATCGGCGCCTGATCGAGAGCGCCGAGTCCCAACGGCCGGACGTGTTCGTGGCCATCGATTTTCCCGACTTCAACTTCCGGCTGGCCACGGCGATGCGGCGGCTCGGTGTGCCGGTCGTCTACTACATCAGCCCGCAGCTGTGGGCGTGGCGGCCAGGGCGGATGAAGACGATGAAACGAATCACCGACCAGGTCCTCGTGATTTTCAAATTCGAAGAAGCGCTCTATCGCCACGCGGGAGTTCCCGTCGAGTGGGTGGGGCATCCGCTGCTGGACGTCATGCCCGAATCCCAGCCGCGCGAGCTGTTTCTGGCGTCGATTGGTCTGAGCGCGTCGAAGCCCATCGTGGCGCTGCTGCCGGGCAGCCGCCGCAACGAGCTGCGCGCGATTCTCCCGGGCCTGGTGGATGCCGCCAAGCGGATCCGCGAGCGAAGACCGGACGTGCAGTTCGTCGTCGCGCGCGCGCCGCATTTGATGGATGAGTTGTTCGCGCCGCTCGCGGAACTCGACCGCGGCTCCCACCATGGTCGTGTCGCCGTCGTCAACGACAGGACGGACGCCGTGCTTGCCACAGCTGACGTCGCGCTGGTGGCGTCCGGGACCGTCACCGTGCAGGCGGCCCTGCATGAGTGCCCGATGATCGTGGTCTACCGTCTCTCGCCGTTGACTTATCGTCTCGGTCGGCCCTTCGTGCACGTCGACACGTTCGCCATGGCCAATCTCGTCGCCGGCCGAAGAGTCGTGCCGGAACTGATCCAGGACGATTTCACACCGCAAGCCGTGGCGTCGCAGGCAATGACGATCCTCGAGGATCCCGCTGCAAGGGACCGAATGCGCGCCGAGCTTCGCGAGGTGAGAGCGCAGCTGGGCCCGCCAGGCGCCAGCGGTCGCGCCGCGCAGGCGGTGATCGACGTGGCTCGCCGCTCTCGACTTTCATAGCGCGCACATCAGGTGACAGTCTCCGTAATTCGAGGACACTCGGAGTCCACGAGTACTCAGGGTGACAGTCAAGCGGCGAGCATTGGACGGGGCAGGGAGACCAGGCTCCGGCGTGTGTCGCCGACGCACGGGCGCAAGATTTCGATTCGTCTGACAGAGACTTGGCGGCGACATGAACGATTGTTAATCTCGCGACCTCGGCACGAACCCACCCGCGATCTGGTCTTCTCGGTCGCGGTCGTCACACCAGCGGAGTGGCCCGGGCATTGCTGCGATGTCCTCCCGCCGTCGAGACGATCTGTGTGCGCCGATGTGCGCAAGAGTGCGCGCGGACGCGTCCCGGACGCTCGCGAGGTTTGGAGTAGACTGCTGTGATGCGCAGGTTGCTGCTGATTGCGTGTGTACTGTTCGCGCCGGTGGTGCACGCCACGGTTCTCGTACCCGCTGAATTCAGGGAAGTCGTCCAGGGGTCTGAGCTGATCGCGTATGGCCGCGTCGTAGACACTCGGCCGCAGTGGGCCGATGGTCGAACCCGGATCGACACCGTCGTCACGGTCGAAGTCGCATCGTGGTTGAAGGGCGGATCGGATGACACGATCACCTTCAAAGTACCCGGCGGCGAGATGGGCCGCTACCGAAGCGTTCTGATCGGCGCGCCGGTGTTCAAGCCCGGCGACGAAGCCGTGCTGTTCCTCAAGTCTGACGGCTCCGAGTTCCCAATCGTGTTCGGGTTGAATCAGGGTGTGTTCCGGGTGCGGATCGATCCCGATACGGGGCGCCGGATGGTCGTGCCTCCGCCGCTCATGGCAACCAGTAGTGCGCCCGAGGTGGTCACCCGCGGCGCCGCGACGCGGCGGCCTCTGGCGCTCGACGAGTTCGGCGCGCAGGTGCGTGCGGCCATGGCGCCGCTCCCCGGCGCGCCTGGCCGCGCAGCCGCAGCCGAACGTCGCGGGGCTGGCCGATGACGCAGAGGCGTCGAGCCCTTCTCGCGACGGCGCTCGCTGTCGTTGCCGTTGCTCCTGCTGCCGCCTACCTGAAGCTCGGGACGCAGGTTGGCAACCGCACGGTCAATCTCGAATGGCGGCAGTTTCCGATCCGCTACTTCATCACCAATCGTGACGTGGACGGCGTGACCGCGACGCAGTTCCAGGCGGCTGTCAGTCAGTCCTTCAGTACGTGGCACGCGGTGCCGAACACGCAGACGTCGTCCACGTTCGTGGGCTTCACGCAGATCAAGCCGACTTCGGGGGACGGCGTGACGGTGCTCGGCTATCAGTCGAGACCCGATCTCGACCGCACGCTTGCCGCGACCAACTTCTTCATCGACACCGTCACCGGTGAGATCGTCGAGTCGGACATCTTCTTCAACTCGACGTTCCTCTGGACGACGTCAGCCGGCGGCACTCCCGGCCGTTTCGACGTCCAGTCGATCGCGACCCATGAGATCGGCCATCTGCTCGGGTTGTCGCATTCGGCCCTGGGGGAGACCGAGCTGCGCGCCGGCGGCCGTCGCGTGCTGGGCGCCGAAGCGGTGATGTTCCCGATTGCGTTCCCCTCGGGGAACACGAGCGACCGTACCCTCAAGGCCGACGACGTCGCCGGCTTCTCCGACATCTACGGTTCGACGGTGTTCAAAGCGACGACGGGCAGCATCAGCGGACGGGTCACGAAGAATGGCCAGGGAGTGCTGGGCGCGCACGTGGTCGCGTTCGATCCTTCGACGGGCAAACTCGTCGGCGGGTTCACGCTCAGCGACGACGGGTCGTTCGTCATCGCCAGTCTGGATCCCGGCCCGCACGTCCTGCGCGCGGAGCCGCTCGACGACGCGGACATCGAGAGCTTCTTCGGTTCGAACGTGAACGTGGATCTGAATTTCCGCGTGAAGTTCTACGAGAACGTGGTCGTCGTGCCGAAGGGCGGCGGCGTCCGAGACATCGAGATCAAGGTGACACCAAAGTGACCGACGACAAAGGAGGCCGCATCCGGCGAGTCAGCCGCTTTGCGTTGAGTGCCCTCCCTCTGACGACGCTGTTCGTCGCCTCGGTTTCCGGGGTGAACGCGCAGACCAAGCCTGCCCCCACGCCGCCGCGGCAAGCGCCGCGGGCGCCGAGGCCCGCACCACACCCTGGTTCGTGGGAGATCGGTGGCGGGTTCTGGTGGAGCGGCGGATTCGACATCGGCGACGCGACTGCAGAGTTGACGCGCAATCCTGAGACCGGAACCGGCCCGCTCGACCTCTTCAGCACGAGCAACACGCTCGCGTCCGGGATTGGCCTTCAAGGACACCTGGCGGGATATGTCTCGAAGAGCATCGCGATCGAGGGGGGCGTGCGCATCACGCGCCCGAAGCTGCGGATCGCCATTACCGGCGACTTCGAGAACGCGTCAGATCAGGTCGCGGAGGAAACGATCACCGAGTACATCTTCGACGGTTCGCTCGTGTGGCATCTGACGCACGCAACGTTCTCGAAAGGCAAAGGCGTGCCGTTCATCTCTGGTGGTGTGGGTTACATCCGGGACGCACACGAGGGCAATCAACTCATCGAGACCGGAACCGAGTACCACGCGACGGGCGGCATCAAGTACTGGTTCAACATGAAGCCCCGCCGACTCGGCCTTCGCGCGGAAGGCGGCGTGTCGTTCCGCGATGGCGGTTTCGCAGCCGAAGACAAGAACCGCACTGTCCCCATGGCGGGCGTGTCACTTACCTACCTGTTCTAGTGGGCGGCCAGCTGACGAGCTGGAAGTCCTGTTCGTCGTAACGTCGCGGCGTGGTCCATCGATATTCACCGTTCCGCGCGACGATCGATTCCCGTTCGAACACGCCGATTGCCCGCCATCTGTTGTGGACGATGCGCCTCCACCACGGAGTGTGAGGTGACCTCGCCACGTTCATCGGAGTCATCGCAGTCCCTCCTGCGGAAAAGGCTCGGACGACGAATCGCCACTGTTCGAATCGCGTCCTTGCTCGACGGATTGCCGGCGACGGTCGTCGTCAGAAGCGGGGCGGGCGATCTCTGCTGGCTCTCGATCCGTCCCCCGATCGACGAGCTCACGATCCCGTCGTTCCACGGTGTCCGACTCGGAGTGCCAGCGTTCGCTCCCATCCCGAGCGCCGAGGGGAGTCGGTGTGGTGCCGTCGTTGCCCATGCGATCCTCCTGTACCACCCAGGTGGCAAACCGCGTGCCCGCTGCGCTACAGTCCAGCCGTGGAGGAACGACCCGCGGTTGAGATTGCGTTCAACGCCGTAACGGCGCGGCGTGGCGCAACCGAGGTGTTGCGAGACGTCAGTTTCGCCATCGAGCGTGGGGAAACGGTGGCTCTCGTCGGTCGCAGCGGCGCCGGCAAGAGCACCATCCTCAAACTGGTCAATCGCATGCTCGTTCCGGACGCCGGCTCGGTCGACGTCAGCGGCCGGCCGACGACGGCCTGGGATCCCTTTGCGCTCAGACGGCACGTCGGTTACGTGCTCCAGGAGGTCGCGCTCTTTCCACACATGAGCATCGCTGAGAACGTCGGCGTCGTGCCGCGACTGCTCGAGTGGGATTCCCCGCGCATCGACGGCCGCGTCCGCGAGCTCCTCGATTTGACCGGCCTTCCCGCAGCGCAGTACGCCCATCGCCGCCCGCATGAGCTCTCTGGCGGTCAGCGGCAGCGGGTCGGCGTAGCAAGGGCGCTGGCCGCGGATCCGCCAATCCTGCTGATGGACGAGCCGTTCGGCGCGCTCGATCCGATCACCCGCGCGGAAATGCACTCCGAGTTTCGAGCCATCCAGGCGCGTGTCCGCAAGACGATCGTGATCGTCACGCACGACATGGGCGAGGCCTTCGCGTTGGCGTCGCGGATCGGCGTGCTCGCCGACGGCGTGCTGGCGGCGCTCGATGTGCCCGGTGTAATCGCGCGTTCTTCCGACCATCGCGTCCGCGGCCTGCTCGAGCCGCTGCTCCAGGCCAGCCAAGCGCTGCAGGGACGCGCATGAAACTGGTCGAGTTCTGGCGCAGCCATGCCGCCGAATTCGCTGCGCTGGTCGGCCAGCACATCGTGCTGGTCGCTGTCTCGACCACCGCGGCAATCTTGATCGGCGTACCGATCGGGATCCTCGCCGCGCGGCGGCCCCGCTACGGCGCTCCGATCGTGTGGCTTGCCAACGTGGCGCAGACGATCCCCAGCCTCGCCATGTTCGGATTCCTGCTGCCACTCCCGTTTGTGGGCGGGCTCGGCGCGCGCGTCGCGATCACCGTGCTCGTACTCTACGCGCTCCTGCCGATCATCCGCACGACGACCGCGGGACTGAAATCAGTGGATCCGGCGCTCGTCGAGGCCGGTACTGCGCTGGGGATGACGCCGCGACAGCTGTTCGGGCAGGTCGAGCTTCCGCTCGCGCTGCCGTCGATTGTCGCCGGCATCCGCGTGGCGTCGGTCATCGGCGTGGGTACGGCGACGATCGCCGCCGCGGTCGGCGCCGGCGGTCTCGGTGAATACATTTTCCGCGGCCTCTCGATGGTCGAGCCGACGGTGATCCTTGCCGGAGCAGTTCCCGCAGCAGTCCTCGCGCTGACACTCGATGGCGGCCTGACGCTGGTCGAACGAACCGTCCGCCGCACGATGTCCACGGGCGGGCGCCGACGAACGCGAATCGCCGCCGGGCTGGTCGTCGCGTTGCTGCTCACGGGTACGGTGGCATCTGCCGTGATGATGCGGGGCCGCCCCGACGTGGTCCGGATCGGATCGAAGAATTTCACCGAGCAGATCATTCTGGGAGAGCTCCTCGCCCGAACGATCGAAGTGCGAACCAGCCTGCGGGTCGAACGCCGGCTCAATCTCGGGGGGACGTTCATCTGCGACCGGGCGATCCGATCAGGAGAAATCGATACCTACATCGAGTATTCGGGGACCGCGGCGACAGCGATCTTCCATGACGCCCCCGACACCGACAGCCACCGCGTACTCGAGCAGGTCCGCCGGCGTTACGCGGACGCCGGAGTAACCGTCCTCGATCCGCTCGGGTTCGAGAACACGTTCGCGATTCTCGTTCGCGGTGACGACGCGTCACGGCTCGGCCTGCAGACGATTGCCGACGCCGCGAAGTACTCGAGCGGCTGGACCGCGGGGTTCGGCTACGAGTTTCTGCAGCGCGCTGACGGATATCCTGGACTTTCCAAGACCTACGGGCTGACGTTTGGCTCACCGCCGCGGGCGATGGATCTGTCCCTGATCTATCGGGCGCTCGTCGAGCGGCAGGTGGACCTCATTGCCGGTGACGCGACAAGCGGCCTGGTCGACGCCTATCGTCTCGTGATGCTCGACGACAACAAACATTACTTCCCGCCGTACGACGCGATTCCGGTCGTGCGCAGTGCATCGCTGCTCGCGCATCCCGAGCTCAAGGATGCGATCGCGACGCTTGCAGGCCGAATTACCGTCGCCGACATGCGGCGGATGAACCGGAGCGTCGACGCGGAGCATCGGGACGCCGCGGAGGTGGCCCGGGAGTTCGTCGCCAGCCGGTTGTCCCGGTAGGGTCAACCCGGCCCGAGGCTCGAGCCCGCTCACCAGGATGGGTTCGCTTGAACAGCCGGCCTTGCCTGGAGGATCATGTGGGGATGGCTTCCCAGAATTCCTTCAACACACGCGCGCCGCTGTCGGTCGGCGGGCAGACCTTCGACATCTTCAGCCTTCCGGTTTTCGAGAAGGAAGGGTTCACCGGTCTGGCCCGGCTGCCGTATTCGTTGAAAATCCTGCTCGAGAACCTGCTGCGCCGTGAAGACGCGCGGTTCGTCGACCCGGAGGATATCGAAGCGCTTGGCCGGTGGGACGTCGCGTCGAAGGTGCAGAAGGAGATCGCCTTCACGCCCGCGCGCGTCCTGCTTCAGGACTTCACCGGCGTCCCAGCCGTGGTCGATCTCGCCGCCATGCGCGACGGCATCGTCCGGCTCGGCGGCGACCCGAAGCGGGTCAACCCGCTGCAGCCGGTCGAGCTCGTCATCGATCACTCGGTCCAGGTCGATCACTACTCGGAGCGAAATGCCGCGGACCTCAACGCGGCCCTCGAGTTCGCGCGCAACAAGGAACGCTACACGTTCCTGCGGTGGGGCCAGGAGGCGTTCGACAACTTCAGGGTCGTGCCGCCGGACACCGGTATCGTGCATCAGGTCAACCTCGAGCATCTCGCGCGCGTCGTGTTCCGGGAACAGTCCGACGGCGGACTGCTCGCCTATCCGGACACGCTCGTCGGAACCGACTCTCATACGACGATGGTCAACGGGCTTGGCGTGGTTGGATGGGGCGTCGGCGGCATCGAGGCTGAGGCCGCGATGCTCGGGCAGCCGATCTCGATGCTCATTCCGGAGGTCGTCGGGTTCAGGCTCGTCGACCGGCTGCCCGAGGGCGCGACGGCAACCGATCTCGTCCTCACGATCACCGAGCGGTTGCGCAAGCTTGGCGTGGTCGGCAAATTCGTCGAGTTCTTCGGTTCTGGACTCGAGTTCCTCACCATCGCGGATCGCGCGACGCTGGGGAACATGTCCCCCGAGTACGGCGCGACCATCGCGATCTGTCCGATCGATGAGATGACGCTCGACTACCTGCGATTGACCGGCCGCGAGGAGTCGCACGTCAAGCTCGTCGAGGCGTACGCGAAAGAACAGGGCCTCTTCCGCAGGGCAGACGCACCGGAGCCCGTCTACACGACGACCATCGAGCTCGATCTCTCGACGGTGGAGCCCAGCCTGGCGGGACCAAAACGGCCGCAGGACCGGGTGTCACTCCGGCAGGCCAAATACAAGTTCGGTCAGGCGCTCGAGGTCATGCTCGCGGAGCGGAAACCGAAGACACCGGCTGCGCCCAAGCCTGGCGAGTCCACCGCGCCGGCCGCCGCGCATGCGGAAACGGCCATCGCGACCGACGAAGCGGTTCCTCCCGGCATGGAGGGGCTGGATCACGGCGCCGTGGTCGTCGCGGCGATCACGAGCTGCACGAACACCTCGAACCCGAGTGTCATGATCGGCGCCGGGCTCCTGGCGCGGAACGCTGTCAAGCGCGGCCTGAAAGTGCAGCCCTGGGTCAAGACGAGCCTCGCGCCCGGCTCGCTCATCGTGACCGAGTACTACAAGGCATCCGGTCTCCTCGAGTACCTCGCCGAGCTCGGATTCAACATCGTCGGCTACGGATGCACGACCTGCATCGGCAACAGCGGTCCGCTGCCGGATCCGGTGTCGCGAATCGTGAAAGATCGCAACCTGGTGGTCGCGTCGGTGTTGAGCGGCAATCGCAACTTCGAAGGGCGGATTCAGTCGCAGGTCCGGGCCAATTATCTGGCGTCGCCGCCGCTCGTCGTCGCGTACGCGCTTGCCGGGAAGATGCAGGTCGATCTGACCAACGAGCCGCTGGGCAAAGGGAGCGACGGGCAGCCGGTGTACCTCAAGGACATCTGGCCGAGCGAGCGCGAGATCCAGGAAACCATGCTCAAAGCGGTGAAGTCGGACATGTTCCGCGAAAAGTACGCGCACGTGTTCGACGGCGACGACCGATGGCGATCGCTGCCGATTCCGACCGGCGAACGGTTCGAGTGGACGGACGAATCGACCTACATCCGGAACCCGCCGTTCTTCGAAGAGCTGACCCGACAGCCCGCGCCGACAGTCGACATCGTCGGCGCGCACGTGCTCGCGATGCTGGGCGACAGCGTGACTACGGATCACATCTCACCGGCAGGATCGATCCCGGCCGACAGCCCGGCGGGGAAGTACCTGATCTCCAAGGGCGTGCCGCCGAAAGACTTCAATTCGTATGGCGCGCGGCGTGGCAATCACGAGGTCATGATGCGCGGAACCTTCGCGAACATTCGCCTGCGCAACCAGCTCGCGCCTGGAACAGAAGGGGGCTGGACGGTGCGTCTCCCGCAGGGGGATGTGACGACGATCTACGACGCGTCAGTCGAGTACCGCGCGGCGGGCGTACCGCTCCTCGTGATCGCGGGCAAAGAGTACGGATCGGGATCGTCACGCGACTGGGCGGCGAAGGGCACGCTGCTGCTCGGCGTCAAGGCGGTGCTCGCCGAGAGCTTCGAGCGGATTCACCGCAGTAATCTGGTCAATATGGGCGTCCTGCCGCTCAGCTTCCGGACCGGCGAGAACGCCGCCTCACTGAAGCTGACCGGCCGCGAGCGCTACGACATCCGAGGTATGGAAGCGCTTCGTCCCGGCGGCGACGTCACCGTACGCGTGACGGGCGAAGACGGTTCAAGTCGCGACATCATCGCCGTTGCCCGAATCGATACGCCGGAGGAACTCGTCGCGTTCAAGCACGGCGGGATTCTGCCCTACGTGCTGCGGCAGCTCGCTGCGGTCTGAGCAGCACCTCGAACCTGGATCAGCGGGAGGATGCGCCCGCGGGGCGCCGTGGCGCGCCACGTATGCTATCATACGTAATATGAAACGCACGACCGTGTTCCTGGACGAATCGCTCAATCGCGATCTGCAGACGCTCGCGCGTCAGGAGGGCCGTCCGGTCGCGTCGCTCGTGCGCGAAGCCCTCGCCACCTACGTCGGCAGTCGCTCGCCCGGCAGCCGGCCGACCCCCTCGTTCACGGCGATCGGCGGCAGCGGCCGCGCGGATGTGGCGACCCGACACGAGTCCCTGCTGTGGCGCGACCTCGCGCCCCATGGCCGTTCGGCTGCGCGACGTCAGCGCAAGCCGCCCGCCAAGCGCCGCTAGCTGGCTCACCAGTGCCGCTCCTGCTCGACACCGGCGTCATTTATGCGCTCGCCGATCGCGACGATGCGTGGCACGAGCGCTGTGTGGAGCACGTCGCCGCGAGCCGTGAGCTGCTCCTGGTGCCGGTGACCGTGGTTCCCGAAGCAGCGTACCTGATCCGGAGTCGGCTGAATGAACGGGCGGAGCAGCAACTGATCAGTGCGATTGCCGCCCGTGAGCTGGCCACCGAAACGCTCGGCGAAGTCGACTGGCGCCGCTCGGCAGAGCTGATGCTGAGTTATCCCGAGATCGGGTTCGTGGACGCCTCCGTTGTCGCGATCGCGGAGCGGCTGCGGCTGAAAGCGATCGCCA
This sequence comes from Vicinamibacterales bacterium, assembly GCA_036258055.1. Taxonomy (GTDB): domain Bacteria; phylum Acidobacteriota; class Vicinamibacteria; order Vicinamibacterales; family 2-12-FULL-66-21; genus DATAEK01. Next base: position 32,432 of record DATAEK010000131.1, on the reverse strand, counting down.
CGACCGATCGGCGACACTTCGCACGGATTCGCCCGCGTCACATCCGCGCGTTCGAGCTCGTTCCCTGACCAGGCGTGGCTATAATCGCAGCCGGTGGCTTCGATGACCCGAGCGGACACCGCCATTCGCGCCGACGACGTCAGGGAACAGGCCGCGGCGGTGGGATTCGATCTCTGCGGCATCGCCACCGCTGACGCGTTTCCCGAGCTGCAGCATCTGCGCGAGTGGCTCGACCGCGGATACGCCGGCGAGATGCAGTACATGCATCGTTCGGCCGATCGGCGGGCGGACGTGCGTCACGTGCTGCCGTCGGCGCGCTCGGTCATCGCGCTCGGCACGATCTACAACACCGATCGACCGTATTCCACCGAGCGCCGCGATCACACGCGCGCTGAGATCGCGCGCTACGCGTGGGGCGACGACTACCACACGGTCATTCGGGATCGCCTCGATCGCCTGCTGGCGTGGCTTCGCGAGGCCGCCGGCCCGTCGTTCGAGGGTCGTGCGTACGTCGACACCGGGCCGGTCCAGGAGCGGGTGTACGCTCAGCATGCGGGGATCGGATGGATCGGCAAGAACACCTGCGTGATCAACCCCGCGCTCGGATCCTGGTTGTTCCTGTCGGAGATCATCTGCAACCTGCCGCTCGTTCCTGACGCTCCCGCGCTCGATCGATGCGGTACCTGCACGCTCTGCCTGGATGCGTGTCCAACCGGCGCGTTCGTCGAGCCCTACACGCTCGACTCGACACGCTGCATCTCGTACCTGACGATCGAGCTCAAAGGGCCGATTCCATCCGTGCAGCGTGAGGACATCGGCGCGCACGCTTACGGGTGCGACGTATGTCAGGAAGTCTGCCCGTGGAATCACCGTCCGGCCATCGTGTCCGACTCTGCGTGGCTGCCGCGGTCTGGACTCGACACGCCGCAGCTGCTCGAGCTTTGGCAGCACACGGATGATGAGCTGCGCGGGTTGATGAAGGGGAGCGCGATGACGCGGGCCGGCGTGAAGCGCCTCCGCCGGAACGTCGCGGTTGCCATCGGCAACTCTGGCGACGTGCAGGCCGCCGCGACGCTCGAATCGCACCAGGCCCCGAGCTGCGCGGATCCCCTCGTCGCCGATCACATCCGTTGGGCAATCCGGAAGCTGCGCAGCGGGTACAGCGAAGAAGAATAAAATGGTTTCGATTGATGTTGCGACATCGGTCGTTCATTCTCGCGGCACTCCTCATCGCCGCCATCGTGGCGATCGATTCCGTCGTCACCGCGCAGGCTGACGGCGAGATCGATATCGCCGTCGAGGCCCGATCCCTTCAGCCCGGCGAGCTCGTCGTCCTCACGATTACGTTCCGGACCGATCCGACGAGCGTGCGCGTGACGGCGTTCGGCCGTCGCGTTCCGGCCTTCCGGCTGCGCGAGCGTGTGTGGCGGGCGCTGGCCGGGATTGATCTGGAGCAGGCCGCGGGGCCGGCGACTGTCGAGGTCGAGACGCAGGCGGCGACGGGGGCGGTCCGCGCCAGCCGAGCGCTGATCGTGTTGCCCAAACGGTTCGAAGTCCGCACCCTCGAGGTTCCGCCGGAGTTCGTGAACCCCCCGCCTTCGGTACAACATCGGATCGAGGCCGAGAACGCGTTTCTCAAGACGGTCTATTCGACGTCAGCTCCGCAGCCTTTGTGGCGCGGACCGTTCGTCCGTCCGGTGCCGGGCGAGGCGAACAGCCGGTTCGGCACACGCAGCCGTTTCAACGGCGAGCTGCGGAGCCCGCATGCCGGCACCGACTTCCTCAGTGGACTCGGCACGCCGATCAAGGCGCCGAACGCGGGGAAAGTGGTAGCCGCGCGCGATCTGTATTTTTCGGGGAACACGGTGATCATCGATCATGGCCAGCAGGTGTATTCGATGCTGGCGCACCTCTCGCGCATCGACGTCCAGGAGAACGAAACCGTCGAGGCAGGTCATATCGTCGGGCTGGTGGGGGCGACGGGCCGGGTGACGGGCCCGCACCTGCACTGGGCGTTGAGAGTGTCAGGCGCCCGAGTCGATCCACTATCAGCGCTCGCCCTATTGGGAACGGATGCCGCGAAACGCCCGGAAGAACGGTAAGGCTGGCCGACCAGCAAAGCCGGCAGCGAAGCCAGGGCAACCGGTCACCGAGCTCCTTCCGGCGCGCCTCACGTTGGATAGGGCGCGCGCGAGCGCGGCGGGCTGCAAAGCCTGCGACCTCTACGCCCGCGCGACACAGACGGTCTTTGGCGAAGGACCGCAGGGCGCCGAGATTATGATGGTAGGAGAGCAGCCCGGCGACGTCGAGGATCGCGAAGGGCATCCGTTTGTCGGACCGGCGGGCAAGCTGCTCGACCGCGCCCTGCAAGAGGCGGGGATCGATCGCGCGTCGGTGTATCTCACGAACGTCGTGAAGCACTTCAAGTGGGAGCCGCGCGGAAAGCGACGCATCCACGCGAAGCCGAATGCCTCCGAGGTCAGCGCGTGCCGCCCGTGGATCGACGTCGAGCTCGCGCTCGTGAAGCCGCGCGTCGTCGTCTGTCTTGGCGCGACGGCCGCTCAGGCCTTGCTGGGCAAGAGTTTCAAAGTATCGCGCCAGAGAGGCGAGCGGATCAACTCGCCGCTTGCGCCCGTGGTGATGGCGACGGTTCACCCCTCGTCAATCCTGCGTGCCCCGGACGAAGCGGCGCGGCGCGCGGAGATGAAGCGATTCGTCGAGGACCTCAAGGCGGCGACCGGGCGTGAGGAGCGCGAGCGGGGTAGAGGCAGGAGACCACGATGACGGAACGGTTCCAACCGACGCTCCTTTTGTCCATGCCTCAACTGCAGGATCCGAATTTCGCGCGGACCGTGGTGCTGCTGTGCGACTTCGCCCCGGAAGGCGCGTTCGGCCTGGTGCTCAATCGCGCGACCGAGATGCGTGCCAGCACAATGGTCAAGCTCGATCCGCCGGTCGTCGGCGGCAACGAGCTGCCCCTCTGTATCGGCGGCCCGGTCGAACCCGAGCGTGGCTGGATTCTGCTGGCCGACGATCCGGCTGACACCGAATCGCGAATGATCCGCACGGGTCTGTATCTGTCGACCTCGCCGGTCCTGCTGCGCAGAGTGCTGTCGATCACACCGCCGCCGCGCGCCCGTGTACTCGCCGGATACGCCGGTTGGGGACCGGGGCAGCTCGACGAAGAGCTCGCGCAATCGGCGTGGCTGATGGGAGAAGTCGAGCTCGATCTGATCTTCGACATCCCGCTGCGCGAGATGTGGGAAACGGCGATCCGCCGTCTGGGCGCCGATCCAGCCGGCTTGCAAACGAGCCACGGCGTTCACTGATCCTTGCCGTTCTCGGGTTCTCGCGGGCTCTGTTCTCGGTTCGGGGCCGACACGACTTGCCGCCGGCCCCGATCGAACCGCGCGGTCGCTACTTGGCGAGAATCTCCGCGAAGAAGTCGAGCGCGCGTGGATCCTTGGACTGCCCGAGCCAGAAGATCGCCTGCTTGCGGACCGCCGGATTGGTGTTTGTCTTCGCCACGTTGATGAGGAGCGGGATCCCTTCATCCTTCGGCAGCTGACTGAGCGCGAAGACCGCCTTCTTCTTCACTTCCGTGTCGGGATCCTGCTCGATCCGCTCGGTGATGGCGCCCGACGCCTTGCGGCCGGCTTTTTGTCCCAACCAGAAGATGGCTTCGGCTCGCGTCCCGGGATCCGGGTTGTTGCGTGCCACGCGCATCAGCGCGTCGACACCGGCGTCGTCTTTGAGCTGGCTGAGCGCGAAGACGGCTTTCTTGCGGACTTCCGGCGAGGCGTCTTTTTCCAGGGCGTCGAGGATCACCTTCGGTGCCCGCGCGTCGCCTTTTTGCGCGAGCCAGAACAGCGCCTCGCTGCGGAGGCGAGGCTCGGCATCGGCAGTGGCAATCCCGGAGAGCGTGTCGAACGCGTCAGCCTCGCGGCTCTGCGAGACGCCGAAGACGGCGCTCTTGCGGACCTCGATGCTCGGATCGTCGTGCAGGATCCGCTTGAGCGTGTCCATGCCGTGACGGCCGCGGGCGTTGCCCAGCCAGAAGGTGACTTTCTTCCGCACCGGGTCTGGCTGGGTCGCGACGACGAGTCGATCGAGCGAAGCGTCTGCTGCCGGGTCTCGCGTCAGTGCGATCGCTGAGATCGCTCCATCGGTGACTCGATCGCGCCGCGTTGCGTCCGGAACGACCAGCGACTCGAGCAGGGCGACGCTGTCAGCGGGCCGGACGTCCTGCAGCCAGACGACGGGCTTGCCGCCCGCGTCGAGCTCGCACTCCTCGGAAAAGACGCGGACGCGATCGACTTTCTTCTCAGCAACGCGGAAAAGTACGGTCATCCGCTCGGATCCTTCGAGCCTGACCGTCCCGCTTCCGCCGGCTTGTGGGCGCGTCGACATCGACGTGCCTTCGCCGCCCGGCTCCAGCCGGCACGCGCCACAGCAGCCCTGGCCGTCCGACATGATCACGTTGCCGTTCACCCAGGTCGTTCCCGAGTTGAAGCAGCACATCACGCGCTCGCCGTCCACGACCGGCACGCTGTAGCCAATCCAGGCGACGTCGGCCTGGCTGCTGACCAGGGTCCGGAACGACTGCGCGAATGGTGACGGCGCCGGCTGCGCCGTCACCCGACCGTTGGTTATCCGAGGCTGCTGGGCGGCAACCACGCCGCCTGCGGCCACGACCGCGGCGAGAGACATCGCGATGATAGAGAAGGGCTTCGACATGGACAGCCTCCGTTATTTGCTCAGAATCTCGAGCAGGTAATCGGTCGCCACCTTGTCGCGCATGTTCGAGAGCCGCGACACGATTTCCTTCTTCATCTCGATATCGGTTTCTTTGCGGGCGATGGCCACGAGCGCTGCGGCGTTGCCCTGCGTGAAGAGGCCATTGATTACCGTCTTCTTGATCGCGGCATCCTTTTCAGTGCCGTAGATCTCCACAAGGGCGTCACCTGTGCGCTTGGATCCCATCACGCCCAGGTTGCGGATCGCGGCCCGCCGCAGCTCGGGATCCTTCTCTGTCTTCGCCAGCTCGATCAGGCGCGTGGCATTGCCGCCGACGAACATCGCCGAGATGATCTGCTTCTTGACGTCCATCGACGTTTCCTTCTGGTAGAGCGTCCAGAGCTCGTCGTGTGCGCCCATCGTGCCCAGCAGCCGCACCGCTTCCGCGCGCAGCTCGGGGTTCTGCTCGGATTGCGCCGCGGTCATGACCCGATCCTTCTCGCCCGAGGTCATGAACGCGCGGAGAATCCGCCGCTTCACGTCGACGTCGGTGGTCGAGGCGTAGACCTCCGCGAGCACCGCACGGCTTTCGCGGCCACCGTTCACGCCGAGATACTGGATCGCCCTCGATTGCAACTCCGGGGTGGACGAACCCTTCGCCAGGTTCTTGAGGACCTCCCGGGCGCGCGGCGAGTTGGTCTGGGCCAGCACGAAGAGCGCCTGAGCTTTCAGCCGCGGCGATGCCGTTCCGCTCAGGAATTTCTCGAGCATCGGGACGGCCGTCTCCGGATCGGCGTTCTGCATGGCGCGGATCGCCATCAGCTTGAGGTCTTCGTCGGCCTGATTCTCAGGACGAATCGGTTGGCCTGCCGCGCTCCGCACTTCGACCTCGAGCGCTTTCGCGTCCTTGATGTAGCGGCTGTTCGGGTATGTCTTCGTCAGGTCGCCGATGGTTGCCAGCGATTCGGCGCGCAGCCCCTGACGGTTCTGTGAATACGCTTTCCAGTAGAGCGCCGCGTCGACTTTCGTACCCTTCAGGTTGATCACGCGATCGAACGCGCTGATGGCGCGGTCCCACCGACTTTCGTCCATCGCCTCCTGACCCTGTTCGTACAACTCGGCCTCGCGCTGCCGCTCACGCTCCTTCCGCTCAGCCTCGCGATCCTTCATCTCGCGCTCGCGCTCCTGCATCTCGCGCTCGCGATCCTGCGGATCGATCAGTCCCGCCAGGACCATCGGACCGGGGCCGATCGGTCCGGGACCTACCGGACCGGGACCCACCGGACCTGGACCGATTGGCCCCGGTCCGACGGGTCCGCCGCTCACGCCCTGCGGCCAATCCCGATCGGCCACGCTCTTTGCCAGGGCGGGACTAGCCGCCGCGAGCGCCATCACCAACACCATCGTCTGCTTCTTGATCATCGATGTTCCTCTGGCAGGGAGAAGACCCCCTGCGCTCATCAAGGCCGAAGCCGGGACTGCACTCCGGACAAAATGTCTCCAGACCGTCTGCGCTACAGGCTCGAGCGCTGGCCCGCTCCCGCCTGGGCAATCGATTTCTGCCGCTCACGCACTTGCGACGACACGATACGAACCTTGAACAACAATCCCTTCGACTCGATCCGGCGGCGCACCTCGTCGAGATCCTGCGAGGTCACGGTCTCGGGGCTCGCGGCGACGTCGACGAGCACGCGCTCGAGCTCGTCGAGCAGTGCCACGACGTTGACGTCGCCGGTTTCGGCTGCCGTCTGCCGATACAGGCGATTCGACGAGACGAGCTGCTCGGCGCGCGCGCGCTCGCCGGAGATGTTCACCTGCCCTGTGCCATCGGCGTTCACGAGCTCGACCAGCACCATCTGCGATCGATCGAGGTGATCACTGAGGTCCACGAGCAGGATCCGCTCGCGAACTTGTTCTGTGGATGCCTGGACGGCGCCACCAGCCTCAGGCGTGCGCGGCATCAATCGGCCCGCGAAGAACGCTCCGGTGACCAGCGCGACGATCGCCGCAGCCCACGCCAGCCGCGCGGGGGAGAACACGACCCAGGAGAACAGACCCTTGCGCGCCCGCGGCAGGGCAGGTTCGAGCCTGGCCCAGACGACGCGCTCGAATCCGTCGGGCACATCCCCTGCGGCCAGAGCGGCCTCGTCGACGGCCGCGAGCACCTGCTTCAGCCGCCGGTAGTTCGCGTGGCACGTGGTGCACTGACCGAGGTGGACGGCGGCTTGCGCCTCCTGCGCGTCGGTCATCTCACCGTAGTAGTGCAGCACGAGGTCGTCGTCTTCGAGATGAGGTGTCATGGGTTGTTCCCTGAAATCGCCCTGCCTGACTCTTCGTCCGACTCGCGTTCACTCCGTGGCGACGAACGGTTCGAGCGCGATGCGCATCTTTTTCACTGCCCGAAAGATGCTGTGCTTCGCCGCGTTGCTCTTGAGTCCCAGTGCCCGGCTGATCTCCTCGATCGACTGCCCTTCGAAGTGCCGGAGCACGAATGCCGCGCGCTCCATGCGGCTGAGGGCTGACATCGCCGACGAGATGCGGTCCTGGACTTCGGTGCTCAACATCAGCCGCTCCGGTGTTCGTGCGCCGTCTTCCACGCCTGGACTGGCGGCGAACTGCTCGAGGTCGTTGGCGTCGTGTCCGGTCTCCCGGTTAGGCCGTGACCGGATCAGGTCGATCGAACAGTTGACCGCGATCCGATGGAGCCACGTGCCAAAATTCGCCCGGGATTCGAACCGCCCGAGCTGCTTGTAAGCCTTGAGAAAGGTTTCCTGCACGACATCCTCGGCGTCGTGCGCATTACCGGTCATACGGAGCGCGAGACGGTAGACGGCCCGGCTGTGGCGTTCCACGAGGGTGCGGAACGCCTCGCTGTTCCCGTCGCGGGCCAGCGCGACGGTGGCTGCGTCCGTTTGCGGCATCCGATTGTTTAGACGGGAGTTGGGCTCGGCGGTTAGGCCCGCCGGTGGCGAAGCGGGGGGATGAGACCGGCCCCTGGCCGGTCCGAAATCATCAGGTGAGTTCGACATCCTCGTCCGGGCTGACCCGGGTCAGAGGATCTTTTACATGGTTCAGGATGTCACGCATCCTGTCGATTTCGCGTTGGAGAGCCTCGACACAGACTGCCTGAGTCTCGTGGGGAATAGCGCTGGGAAGGCCGCAGAACGGGCATACCCGATGCGGGAGCGCTGCCGTCATGAATTTCACCTTGGCCTGAGTATCGCAGGGACGCGCAACGTCGTGCAAGATCAGCACCACGCGCTGATCGTTCATCGAGTGTCGCCGACGACGGCCCGAATGCCGCGATCGAGCGGCGTGATGCGATAGCTGAGTTCTTGTTCGCTTCGCGCACTGTTCAGAGCCCAGTCGTGCCGGAAGATCTCCACCGCGCCGCGAGTCACGAGAGGCGGATGCCCGAATGTCTGCGCCCGCCATTCCTCCAAGCGGCCGGCGATGGAAGCCAGCGGGAAGGGGATTCGGCGGGGCAGCGGCCGGCCCGTAAGCTCCCGCAGGATCTCGAAGATGCGCATCTGCGGAGCGTTCTCGCCGCCAACCACGTATTGCGTGCCGACGGCAGCGCGTTCCAGCGCCGTCACGTGGGCGTGTGCGACGTCGTCGGTCCATGCGTACGACCAGACCCGTTCGCCTCCGATGATACCTGGGAGCCGTCTCGCGAGATGATCGTCGATGAGACGTCCAACCAGGTTTCCCTCAGTCCGCGGCCCAGGTCCGTAAACGACGCCTGGCATCATGACGACAAGAGGGGCGCCGTCGTCGATGGCGCGCATCGCGACGCCGTGTGCCAGGACTTTCGTGCGCTGATAGTCGTTGGCGGTTATCGGGACGTCCTGCCCTGAGGGTGGCAGCGCGAGAAAAGACGATGTGTAGATGAGCCGCGGGATCCCGCGGCCGCGGCAGGCCGCGATCATCGTCCGCAGACCCTCCACATTCACGTCGTCGAAGTCCTGCGGCCGGCGGCGCCAGATGCTCACGAGCGCGGCCGCATGGCACACCGCGTCGACGTCGCGCACGGCGTCACGGACGTTGCGCGCATCTCGGATGTCACCACTAATCAGCCTGCCAGGAAGACGGCTGTCCGCCGCGCGCCGCGCGAAGATCACGGGCTCGTGCCCGCGAGCAGCCAGCGCCTGCACGATCGCACGGCCAAGGTAGCCGGTACCGCCGGTGACGAGAACAATCATCGGAGAGCAGGATACAGGACACAGGACATAGGAGGCAGGAGACAGGGCCCGCCAGACTCCTTGCAAGTTTCACCCGCAGGCCAGTAACCAGCGGCGCGAGCGAAGCGAAGCGCTGGCAGGTCGCGGGGATGGGGCCCCGCGACCGATTAAGAAACGATATGCTTGCAGAAGTGTTCAAGCGCCAGAGGACAGGATCTGTCGTCTGCTCGTCGTGCGGATCGCTGGTCGGCGTCAACGACGAACAGTGCTACTCGTGCGGCCGGCGCAATCCTGGAATGTGGGGCTTCGGGCCGCTGCTGCGCGCGTTCGGCAACGACCTCGGCTTTGTGACCCTGGTTGTGTACGGCTGCTCCGCCTTATATGCGATTAGCTTGATCATCACCGTCGCACTGGGGGGCAACGTCCTCGGCAACGGTAATCCGTTTGCCATCCTTTCTCCCCATTCCAACGTCCTCCTCATACTTGGCGCAAGCGGTGCCATCCCAGTGTTCGGCTATGGGCGGTGGTGGACCATCCTGAGCGCCGGGTGGCTGCACGGCGGGGTGCTGCACATTCTTTTCAACATGCTCTGGGTGCGTCAGCTTGGTCCACCGACGGCGGACATCTACGGTCCGGGGCGCATGGTCATCATCTACACCATCGCCGGTGCGGTGGGGTTCCTGCTGAGCAGCCTGGCAGGCTACTACCTCGGTTCGATAAGGATTCCGTTTCTCATGGGCGCGGGGCTCACCGTGGGCGCATCGGCGCCGATTTTCGGGCTCCTCGGGGCGCTCGTGTACTACGGCCGGCGCGGCGGCAGTTCGCTGATTCGCACCGAAGCGATGGGATACGCCGTCACGTTGTTCGTGATGGGGTTGATCATGCCCGGCGTCGACAATTACGCGCACGCCGGCGGCTTCGCGGGTGGGTATCTTGCCGGGGCCTGGCTGGATCCGCTGCGCCGTGAGCGGACCGATCACCTGTTCGTCGCGGCGGCGTGCCTGGTGCTGACTGCACTGTCGATTCTGGTCTCGGTCGTTAGCGTCTGGCTCTAGCAAAGTCGCGACGCGCGTCACTTCGAGTAGAGATCGATGATCGTCGAAATCGCGCGCTGACAGACCCGGCAGAATCCGACGCGGTCGCGCGTGAACATGATGCAGTCGACCTGGGGCCGGTAGAGACCGCGCGGTTCGTACGACGCACCTTCAAAAGCCCCGACCGCGCCGGCGTGAGCCGACGAGCCCAGCATCTTCTCGTCCCACGCGCGCTCTTCGTTGAAGAGCGCATCCATTTCGGCTTCGGGCGCGTTGCGCCGCCGAATCTCACGCCGGCGCTCCTGAATCGCTCGACTGTATTCCTCGAATCTCTCCTTTTCCCACGGAGTCGGCAGCGGAACGCCCTTCGGCACCAGGTCGCGCCATTTGAGCGCGGCTGGATCGTGCAGCGCCGTCACGTTCGGCTCCCAGGGCTCGGGCTTTTCTGCTGCGCCGGTTTCATAGGCGACGTCTGACGTGTAGTACTCGTCAGCCAGCGCCGCGAAGTGATGGCCGAACTCGTGGACGAAGACGTACGGCGCGAAGGCGCTGTCGACGGCCACGGTCGCCTGATCGTTGAAGATCCCACCCCCACCGTAGGTGCGCTCGTTGACCAGAATCTCGATGAACTCGTAGGGCGCGGCCGAGGCCGCCTCACGCAGTGCCCGGTTGTCGAGAGTCAGAACGTAGCGTTCGGAATCGAAGATGTTGTACTCGGTCGAGAGCGGCGTCCGACGGAACACGCCGGCGTTCGGCCGGTTGATTCCGCTCGTCGCCGACGGCAGATCGAGCCCCCGAATGTTGAAGTCCGTCCGGCGCCCCTTGAACGGTTCCTCGGCGAAGAGCGTATCGACCAAACGCTTGACGTCGGCGTGAAACTTCGGCATCTCGCTCGGTGTGTAGCCCTCGCTGATCAGCAGCAGGTCGACCTTCTCGGCCGCTGGTCCGTTCTCGACGACGGTCCATACCTGTCCTCGGCTCACCGGCGCTGACTGGTTCACGAAGCGCGATGCCGGGTCGATCTCCGTCGTCCAGAGGGTGCCGAACCGGTTCTCGCCCTGGCGCTTCTTGACCATGATCACGACTGGACCTGAGGGCCACGGAAATCTGATCGACTCGTGGAACGTTCGCTGCGCCTGCTTCGCTTCACCGGTCGTCGACCACTCGCCATACACGGAGGCAAAACCGCGGGAGTAGATCAGGGTGCCGTCGCTCTTCGTCCGGACTTCGAAGAGATAGGTCCCGAGGTTGGTCGCGTCGACGAGTTGCGTGCGGCTGCCGGGCCACCCGCCGTCGTTGACTACGCGATCGAGCGCGAACGTCTCACCCGTGACCGGTCCACCGGTGTGGAAGTAGTCCACGCGCATCGTCCTGTCGAACGAGAACGGCGCCGATTGTGCGGGTGCCATGATCTTCAGGAGCAGCGCAACGAACAGGAGCAGCATGGCCTTTCAGTATAATTCCCGGCCGTGCGCAAACCTGTCGTCCTCATCACGGGCGCTGGCGGCGAGATCGGTCACGGGCTGATCACGCGACTGGCCGGCCAACCGGACCGTGCCGTCGTCACGCTCGACGTCGCGCGGCTCGAACAGTCGATCGCCTCCCGCGTCGATCGGGAGATCACCGGTTCGATCCTGGATCGCAGCCTCCTCGAGCGCGTCCTCGCGGAATTCCAGGTCGAGCTGGTCTTCCATCTCGCGGCGCTTCTCTCCACGCGCTCCGAGTTCACGCCGATGGCCGCGCACGAAGTGAACGTGGGCGGAACCCTGAACCTGCTGGAGTTCGCGCAGCACGAGGCCGAGTCGCACGGACGTCCAGTCATCTTCATGTACCCCTCGTCCATCGCCGCCTACGGCTTGCCGAATCTCGATGCGAAGAACGCGGCCGGCAAGGTCACCGAAGATCAATGGATGCACCCCACGACGATGTACGGGTGCAACAAGCTGTACTGCGAGCAGCTTGGACGGTACTACGCGCGCCACTACAAGCAGCTCGCCGCGGAGCCCCCGAGTGGCAAGGTGGACTTCCGCTGCGTGCGCTTTCCAGGGCTGATCTCGGCGGCGACCGTCCCGTCAGGGGGCACCTCGGACTACGCGCCCGAGATGATCCACGCCGCTGCAAGGGGGGAGTCGTATGCCTGCTTCGTCCGGCCAGACACGCGCATTCCGTTAATGGCGATGCCGGACGGCGTCGAGGCGTTGCTTCGGTTGGCGGCGGCGCCGAGGAGCCGCCTGACGCGCACGGAATACAACGTCGCCGCCTTCAGTCCCACCGCTGACGAGATTCGATCCACGGTGCTGCGCGCGTTCCCAGAGGCGCATATTTCCTGGCAGACTGACACAAAACGTCAGGGGATAGTCGATTCCTGGCCGGCGGATGTCGACGACGGGGCGGCGCGCCGGGACTGGGGATTCGATCCGCAGTTCGACTTCGGCCGTGCGTTCAGCGATTACCTGATTCCCCAGATTAGAGAGCGGTACTCGACGCCGCGCTAATCCACTCAGGAGGCGGCGTGATCTGCGAGTCCGGCGGGGGCCCGGGATCCGGCCGGCCACTTCCCGTCAGCCGGGAAATGGCTCGAACTGTCATGTCGTGATCGCACACGATCTGACACGAGAGCCGGACACCTGTCGCTCCCTTGGCTGCGAGTACTTGTTGTTCCGCCACTGTCATGCGCGGCGGTTCTCCGTCGACGAACTCAACCCGACAGGTCGTGCATCGGGCGTTGCCACCGCAGGCGTGCAGCACATCGACGCCGGCGTTCTGCTCGATCGCCAGCACGAGACGCTTGCCTGATTCGACGTCGACCGTGGGAAATCCTTCGACGGTCAGCTTTGGCATCGAGCGGGGTCTCCTGCGCTCAGAGGAATGAACGGGCGCACACGACGGCCTGCGCGGCCGCCGCACACGCGTTTGCGGGCGCTTCATCATACAAAACTCACGACCGCTCGCCACGCGCGAGATATACTTGCTCACCACTCGGACCGTGAGATCGGTCCGAAATTCGGCTCCCATGCAGGACCTTCGCGCGGCCTTCCGCGCACTCGCCCGTAGGCCGGCCTTTGCGGTGGTGGCGATCGCTACCCTGGCTCTCGGCATTGGCGGCAACGCCGCAATCTTCAGCATCATCGATACGGTTCTGCTCCGACCCCTGCCGTATCCGCGTTCCGATCGTCTCGTCGTGCCGTGGGAATACAGCGCGGATGTCCAGCGGAAGCTCGGCTTCGATCGGCTGCCCTCATCGCCTGGTGACGTGACCGACTACCGCTCGAGAAACCGGACCTTCGAGCGACTCGCGTCGGTCCGGTCCGAACGCGTCAACATCACCGGAACGGGAGAGCCGGAGCGTCTTGCGGGCGTGCGTGTCAGCCCGGACTTCTTCGAAGCGCTCGGCGTGCAGCCGGTGATCGGGCGTGGGTTTCGTCCAGACGATCTCCCATCGCCGCGTCTGATGCTGATTGGTTACGGTTTGTGGCAGCGACGTTTCGGTGAGGATGCGGCCGTGGTAAATCGGACCGTCTCGGTCAACGGCGAGGCGGCCACGATCATCGGCGTGCTTCCGAAGTGGTTCCGGTTCCCTGGTCCGGCCGATCTGCCCGCAGCCCTGGGATTCTCGGCTGAGCCCGACGTCTGGACCCTGGACATCCTGAGCCCTGCGCAGCGGCGAAGCCGCGCGGCCAAGAGCTTCGCGCTCGTGGGGCGCCTGCGCGACGACGCCAGCCTGGCGACCGCTGAAGCCGACCTTGGCGCGATAGCCGCCGATATCGCCAGGAATTTTCCGGAGTCGAACGGCGGTTGGACCGTTCGGGTGATCCCGCTGCGGGAACAGCTGGTCGCGGGCGTGCGGTCGCCACTGCTCGTGCTCCTGACCGCCGTAGGCTTCGTTCTCCTGATAGCGTGTGCCAACGTCGCGAACCTGTTGCTGGTGCGCGCGGCCGCCCGGCAGCGTGAGATGTCGATCCGCGCCGCGCTCGGCGCGGATCGCAAGCGCCTCCTGCGTCAACTGCTGATCGAAAGCCTCGTCATCGCGTTCGCGGCCGGCGTTGTAGGCCTGGCCATCGCCTGGCTTGCCTTGAACGCGCTCACGGTCCTCTCGCCGATCAGCTTGCCGGGCGCCGCCAATGCGGCGCTGGACCTGCGAGTCGTCTGGTTCACGCTGGTCGTCTCGTGCGTGACGGGCATCGCGTTCGGCCTGGTACCGGCGTTCCAGGCCACTCGTACAGATGTTGGCGACGCCCTGCGAGAGGGAGCACGCGGAACGGTTGGTGCGCAACGCGCGCACCGCACGCGCAATCTCCTGGTCGTCGTCGAAGTCGCGATGGCGGTCGTGCTGCTCGTCGGCGCGGTGCTGCTCATTCAGACGTTCGTTCGCCTGCTGAGCGTCGATGCCGGGTTCCGGACCGATGGTCTGCTCACGATGGAGGTTGCCCTTCCTCGCAACGTCTACGACGGTCAGCATACCGTGGACTTCTTCCGCCGGCTGACAGATCGGCTGTCGGCGGTTCCCGGCGTTCAGACGGTTGCGGTCACCTCGGCCCTGCCGCTTACGGGTGCGGAGAATATCAGGCAGATCACTATCGATGGGCAGCCGCCCCCGGATCCAGGACAGGAGATCGTCGCGGACTATCGCGTCGTCTCACCCGAGTACTTCCGCACGATGGGCATCCCGCAGGTGTCTGGCGAACAGCTGGCCGAGTCCGCCGACCCGTCCGCCCCCGTCCTCCTGATTAATTCCACGATGGCGACCAGCTTCTGGCCGAATCAGAGCGCGATCGGGAAGCGGCTCAAGCTCACGGCCTACAATCAGAATTCCCCCTGGTTCACCGTCGTAGGCGTGGTCGGCGACACGAGGCACACGGCGCTCGACAGTGCCCTGCGCCCGCAGGTGTACGTCCGGCACACAACCGATCCGTTGGCTCAGATGGTGGTCGTGATGCGGACCACTGGCGAACCGCTCGGCTTTGCGGCAGTCGCGCGCGCAGCGGTCCAGGAGCTCGATCGCAACCAGCCGATTGGCAAGCTGCGGACAATGAAGGCGGTCGTGGACGAGTCCGTGTCGAGCCGGCGCTTCACGATGTTCCTCGCCGGAACGTTCGCCGGGCTGGCGCTTGCGCTCTCGCTCGTTGGGTTATACGCGGTCGTCTCGTTCTCCGTTGCCGAACGGACGCGTGAGATGGGTGTACGGCTCGCGCTCGGCGCCAGCCCCCGGAATCTGCTGACGCTCGTCATGGCCGAAGGCCTGACGCTGGCGGCCGTCGGCGTCGTGCTCGGCCTGGTTGCCGCCTTCGGAATGACGAGCTTCATGCGAGCGCTGCTCTTCGGCGTGGCCGCGCACGACGCCACGACGTTCGTGCTGGTGCCGCTCCTGCTCTTCGCGGCCGCGGCCGTGGGCTGTATCGTGCCGGCGCGCCGCGCGATGCGCGTCGATCCGATGGTCACGCTACGGGCGGAATAGCCGCGCATTCGTCAGCCCGCTTCAACGCCTCCTCGATGTTCGCGCAGATGTTCCTGTCGCCGACGTGGCGATGGAACTCGGCCGCCTCCATCAGTGCCGCCGGTTGTTCGAGCGCTCCGCATAGCACGAGCGTCCGTCCGGAAGCCCTCAGCTGATCGGCCAGGTCCTCGAGCGCGCGGAGGCCCGTGGCATCGATCGCCGTCATGTTGCGAAGCCGGACGATGACGACCGGGGGAAGATCCGCCAGCTGATCGATGATGCTGTTGATCTTGTCGGTCATGCCGAACAGAAACGGGCCGTGGATGCGGAAAATGGTCACGAAGGGCGGGATCTTCTTGTCCTGAAGGATATGTGGCCGGCCGGATTCCACGTAATCCGACGTCACTTGCGACACCGTTGTCGTGACCGAGACGCGTCGGATGAAGAGAAGCGCCGCCAGAATCATCCCGACTTCCACCGCGATGGTCAGGTCCGCGAACACCGTGAGCGCGAACGTCACGATCCACACGCTGATGTCGGTCTTCGTCAGCCGAAGCAGCTTCGGTATTTCGTGCCATTCGCCCATGTTGTAGGCGACTACCAGCAGGATGGCCGCGAGAACCGCCAAGGGGATGAAGCGCGCCAGCGGCGCTCCGGCCAGGAGGACGACGAGGAGCGTCACGGCGTGGATCATTCCGGCGACGGGCGTTCTGGCGCCGGACCGGATGTTCGTCGCGGTGCGGGCGATGGCACCGGTTGCCGGCAGCCCGCCGAAGATCGGCGACGAGATGTTGGCGATTCCTTGCGCGACCAGCTCCACGTTGGGGTTGTGGCGGTCGCCGCTCATGCGGTCGGCCACGACAGCCGACATCAGCGATTCGATCGCACCGAGCATGGCCACCGTGAGCGCCGGACCGAGCAACGGCGGGATGAGGTGGGCCTCGAAGTGCGGAAGGTGAACGGGTGGCAGCCCCGACGGTATTCCACCGAAGCGCGTGCCGATCGTTTCGGTCTGCAGACCGGTGATCATCACGACGGCGGTACCGCCGACGAGTGCGACGATCGTGCCGGGCACGGCGGGCACGAAGCGGCGCATCGCGAGGATAACCGCGAGGGCCGAGATGCCAAGGGCCGCGGCGGTCCATGACACGGTGTCGAGGTGGCCCGCCAACGCCGCCATGCGGCCGGCGAACTGCGCCGGCACGTTCGAAATCTCCAGCCCCAGGAAGTCCTTCACCTGTGTGCTCGCAATGAGCACCGCGATGCCATTCGTGAACCCGACCACGACCGGCCGTGGGAGGTAGTTGACGGCGGTTCCCATCCCCGTGGCCCCGAGGATCACCAGGATCACGCCGGCCATCATCGTGCACATGAAGAGGCCGTTGACGCCATGCTGCGCGATGATGCCGGCGACGACGACGACGAAGGCGCCGGTCGGACCGCCAATCTGGCAGCGGGATCCGCCGAGGGCGGAGATGATGAATCCGGTAATAACGGCGCAGTAAATGCCGGACTGAGGGGTCAGGCCGGAGGCGATGGCGAACGCCATCGCGAGAGGCAGCGCCACCAGCCCGACGGTGACGCCTGCGACGACATCATGTCCGAATGCCCGCAGGGTGTACCCGTGCAAGCTCTGAAGGGAGGCCGGAATCGAGCCAGCGCGCATGCCGCTAAGACGTATCGGGGAGTGGATCAATTGTAGCATGCGGATTCCCTCAGCGGCCGACGCGAACTGCGGCGAGAGCCGGAGTACGGCGGGCGAGTATTCATCGGCGAGTGGCGCCGCGGAGGCCGCATAGAATGATCAGTCCGCCTGAAAGCGGACGACACATCGTCAGGAGCGAACGGATGCGAGAGGTCCTTCTGCACGGTGGCGCGAACGAAGCCTTCGATCGATCGGTCGACTTCGCCAAACGGCTGGCCGAGTCGTTCGGCGCGAGGCTGCACGTCCTCTACACCGTGGACGAACCGCTGTCGGCGGGCTGGACTGCCGAGGTAACGCCCGACAAGCTGCCCGAGATCCATCAGGCGATAGAAGAGGAAGCGCGCGAGCGGCTCGCGCAGATCGTTCCCGACGATGAGCAGGAGCGCCTCGGCGTCGAGATCGTGATCGCAATCGGGCCGGCCGAGGAGGAGATCGTCCGCTACGTCGAGTCCCACGCGATTGATCTCGCCATCATCCGGGCGCCGAACGGCGACGACGAAGGCGCCGCGCTGGCCGGAGCGCTCGTGGAACGCGGCCGCTGCGCGCTGCTCGTGCTGCGTTGACTCGATGATCCCGCTCGGAGTCCTCCTTTCCGGCTACGCGAACGGCTGGTTTCCGATGGCCGTGGAGGGTGGCGACATCCGTTGGTTCTCACCCGATCCCCGAGGCATCATCCCGCTCGAGGGCTTCCACATCTCGCGCCGTCTGGCCAGACTCCACCGGCAGGGCCACTTCGAGATCGCGGTGAACCGTGATTTTGGCGGCGTGATCCGAGCGTGTGCGGAGATCGATCGGGATCCCGACGACCCTGGAAGCTGGATCAGCGACGAGATCATCCGCAGCTACTGTGCGTTACACGAGCGCGGGTTCGCGCACTCGGTCGAAGCGTGGCGGGACGGACGGCTCGTCGGCGGGCTCTACGGCGTTTCGCTCGGCGCCGCGTTTTTCGGCGAGTCGATGTTCCACCGCGAAACCGACGCGTCCAAGGTCGCCCTCGTCGCGCTCGTGGATCGCCTCCGCGCGCGGGGCTTCGCCTTGCTCGACACCCAATGGGTCACGCCCCATCTCGAGCAGTTCGGTGCCGTAGAGATTCCGAAGGAAGAGTATCTGGACAGGCTGGCGCACGCGATCGAGCGCGAGTGCGCCTTCTGAAGGGTTTCGGAGCGCCGAGCGACAAGTCCTGAGTGCCGAACGCCGAGTTCCCACTCTAGT
Source organism: Vicinamibacterales bacterium (assembly GCA_036258055.1). Lineage (GTDB taxonomy): Bacteria > Acidobacteriota > Vicinamibacteria > Vicinamibacterales > 2-12-FULL-66-21 > DATAEK01. Next base: position 14,129 of record DATAEK010000131.1, on the reverse strand, counting down.
GAACCGTGTAGGGCCCGCTGAGCGTGAAGGGCGCGATCTTCGCGTCGAATGCCTCGCCGCCGGCCGTGACCATCTGGTAGGTGCCTTCCATTACGCCGAACGCCGTGCTGATTGCACACCCGGACGTATACTCGAACGACTGGCCCGGCTCGAGCGTCGGCTGCTTGCCGATGACGCCCGGACCACGGATCTCTTCGATGTGACCCGCACCGTCGGTGATGAGCCAGTGACGCGAGAGGAGCTGGATCGTCTCCGTGCCCTCGTTGACGATGGCGACCGAATAGAGAAAAAACCACTGGTTCTTCGTCGGCTGCGATCGTTCAGGTGAGTACTCGGACTGCACCCGCACGCGTACGCCGCGGGTCACGGCTTCAGACGTGAACATGCGAGCATGATGAACGATCCCCGCGACGGGCGGCAAGCCGACGAGGTGCGGCGCGTCGGGCTCTGCGCAAGCTGCACGCACGCGCAGGTCGTCACGAGCACGCGGGGATCGCGTTTCTACCTCTGCCGCTTGTCGGTCACGGACCCGCGATATCCCAAGTACCCCTCCCTCCCCGTGCGGATGTGCGACGGATACCAGCCGTTCACGCTTGACGCGGACTGAGCGGAAGCGCCGAGCCCGAGTCCCAGTGCTAGCATGGTGAGCGTATGCACACGATAGAGCCCGCGCGCTTGAAGCCGGGAGTGACGGAGTCATCGCTGCCTGCAGGCGACGCAGCTGCGGCCACCACCTCCGCACCGTCCAGGCGCATTCGTGGCAAGGCCCTGATTTTCTGGGATCCAAAGAGTCTGCCAGGCACGAAGTTCGCGAAGAAACTCGATGCGATCGACACGGACCAGATCACACCCGCCGCCGACTGCGTGTCCGAAAGCCTCGACACCCTCGATGAGCGGTGGAAGGCCGGATCGTTCCGCCATCTGATGCCGGACTTCCGCGCGCGCGTGCACCGCGGCGAGACCTTCGTCATCGCCGGCGATCGCTTCGCGATCGGATCCTCCCGCGAGATGAGCCCGGCCGGGCTCAAGGGTGTGGCCGAAGAGGCCGGCCTCGAGATGGTCGTCGTCTGCGGCAACAACATGGGCGACATCTTCCGCCGCAACAGTTTCAATCTCGGTCTGCATGTCGTGCAGAGTCCCGAGGCGGTGGCGGACGCGCGCGACGGCGATGCGTTCAGCTTCGACCCCATCACGCGTCAGCTGAGGAACGAGACCCGGAACAAGACGTACGAGCCGGTACCGCTCGCGGCGAAGGAGGAAGAGATTCGCCGGAGCGGAGGGATCTTCGCCGTGGGCCGCCGTGAGTTCGCGCAATCGGTGCGGACGACGCCGGTCGTCGACTGGGCCAGTGACGCCGACGCGCGGAACATGACGACGACCGAGCAGATCATCTGGGCCCATCGCGTCGACAAGAACCTCAAGGCGCCGGATCTCATACCGGGATTGACGCTGCGTGTGTACGCGGATCTGCTGCCCGCGTCAGACGGCACGGCGCCGTTCTCGATCCACACGTTCAATCAAATCACCGGCGGCGACACCATCGATCCTCGACAGGCCGCGGTGGCCAACGACCACTTCGTGTTCACGGGCGTCGAGGCCGACGACAAGCAGACCGCGATCGGCCGCGAATTCGCCAGGGTGCACGGCATCACGAAGCCGTATTACGCGACCCCCGGTGACGGCATCTTTCATTTCTACTTCCCCGAGCAGGGGCTGGTGATGCCGGGACAGTTCATCCCGGGAGCGGATTCGCACAGCCGTGCCTACGGCGCCTACGGCGCGGTCGGGATCGGCGTCGGGTCGACGACGCTGGGGTTCGGATGGTCGACCGGCTACGTGTACTTCACGCTCGCGAAGCAGCGCCGCGTCGTTTTCCGCGGCAGGCTGCAGCCCTGGGTCAGCGGCAAGGACATCGTGCTCGAACTGCTGCGCCGATGGGGCGCGCAGCAGTCGCAGGGGATGTCAGTCGAGCTCGTCGACGCCGACCTGCAGCTGCCAATCGCGTATCGCAACACCATCGCCAATATGATGGCGGAAGCCGAAGCGCTCAACGGCATCTTCGCGGCCGACGACACGACCTACGCGTGGTACCGCGCCAAGGGGATTCCCGATCTCCCGTATCCGCGGATCGGGCCGGGCGCCAACGCGCGCTTCGAGATCGACGAGGCGTTCGATCTGTCGGACGTACGGCCGATGATCGCGAAGCCGTTCAGTCCGGGCAACGCGTTTCCAGCGGAGGATGTGGCCCACGAGCGGATCACCTTCGACAAGGCGCTGATCGGGTCGTGCACGAACGGCAGCTACGACGACCTGCTGCAGGCGGCGCTCGTGATCCGCGCCGCACGCGAGCGGGGCGTGCGCAGGACCGAGCGCGAATTCGCGGTGTTTCCGGGATCCGGCGGTGTGGGGCATCAAATCGAGCATCCCGATCCGCGGCTGGGCGGGGAGTCGATCGCGGACGTGTTCAGGGCCGCCGGAGCGCAGATTCGACAGTCGTGGTGCGGTCCCTGCTTCGGTCAGGGGCCTGACGCGCTGACCAAGGGGCAGCGCGCGATCACCTCCTTCAATCGCAACTGGCAGAACCGCATGGGGCTCGGTGGCGAAGGCTACCTTGCCAGCCCTGCGGTCGTCGCCGCCTCCGCGCTGGTCGGCTACATGGCACCGCCCGGCGAGCTTGGGCTCGAGTGGAAGCCCGAGGTCTACGGGATCTAGTCCTGTCGATGACACCCATTCACACGCCCGCCGTTCGGGCCGTCGTGCTGCTGTCGTGCGCGCTGACGATGGTCACGGCGTACGGAATGCGGCTTCGCGCGCAGCAGCCCATTCCGATGACGCCTGGGATGGTCATCGACCGCTCAGTCGTGATCAAGCCAGTCACCTATCGTCTCAGCGCATCAGCCGATTTGAAAACGCCCACCATCTCCATGCGCGGCGAGAACCTCTCGATGATCGCCGATGACGACGCGCGCGTGTGGGTCGATGGAGAGCTCGTACTGGACGCGTGGGAGCCTCACGAGTCGAAAGTGGACACGGTGCCGCTGCAGGGCGGCACGCGGCGGTTCAAGGTCGAATACTACGAGATCGGCGGCTTCGCCGAGCTGCGTTTCACGATTCAGAGGAAATGATGGACTGGCTGACCGACCCTCAAATCTGGATTGCCTTTGCGACGCTCACCTTCCTCGAGATCGTGCTCGGCGTCGACAACATCATCTTCATCTCGATCCTCTCCGGCAAACTGTCGGCAGCGCAGCAACCACGTGCGCGTCGCGTCGGCCTCCTCGGCGCGATGCTCACGCGAATCGCGCTGCTGTTCTCACTTGCGTGGATCATTCGCCTGACCAGGCCGTGGTTCACCATCCTCGGTCAGGAGATTTCCGGTCGCGACTTAATCCTCATCCTCGGCGGCCTGTTCCTGCTCGCCAAGAGCACCTACGAGATCCACGACAAGCTGGAAGGGGAGGAAGGACACGCCTCGAAGAAAGTGCCGTCGTCGTTCACCAGCGTGGTCATCCAGATCATGTTTCTCGATATCGTGTTTTCGCTGGATTCGGTGATCACCGCCGTTGGCATGGTGGACGAACTCTGGGTGATGGTCTCCGCCGTGATTGTGGCGGTGGCCATCATGATGTTGTCAGCCGAGTCGATCAGCCATTTTGTCAATGGCCATCCAACCATCAAGATGCTGGCACTCAGTTTCCTCCTGCTGATCGGCGTCTCGCTCATGGGCGAAGGGTTCGATCAGCACATTCCCAAGGGCTACATCTACTTTGCGATGGGCTTCTCGGTGTTCGTGGAAATGCTGAATTTGCGTCTGAGACGGCGCCGCGAGCCGGTCCAGCTCCACGAACGGTACACGGAGGAAGCATGACTCAGAGAACTGACTAAAGGCTGTCGCCGCAAACCAGCGGCGCGAGCGAACAGCTTGAGCCGCAGCGAGCGCTGGCAGGCCGTGGGGGTGGGGCCCCACGGCAAACTGAGAAATGCTGCCTGCTCCCCGGGGACAGCTTGCGGCGCCCGGGCGTCATATGGGGTATCCTCGGCCGACTCCGGATATCCTCGAAGCCGCACTTCGGAGGTCTTTGCATGAGACGTTCAGCAGCGTTCGTATTCGTCGTGGCCTTGACGGCCGCTTCAATCCAGGCGCAAACGCCGCCTGCCGGCCAGACGCCGCCGGCTGGGCAGCAGCCTGCCGGCCAGCAGCCCGCCGCTCAGCAACCGGTGCTCGGTCCCAACACCTGGCAGATCGACTCGTCGCACACCGCCGCGCACTTCAGCGTGCGACACATGATGGTGTCGACGGTCCGCGGAACCCTCGGGCGCGTGACCGGCACCGTCGACTACGATGGCAAGGCGGTCGAAAGCATCAAGGCCGACGTCACGATTGATGTCGCGGGCATCGACACCGGGGTACAGGGCCGTGACAACGATCTGCGCTCGAACAACTTCTTCGACGTGGCGACCTACCCGACGATCACTTTCAAGTCCAAGCGCGCCGAGTCAGCAGGTGACGGGAAATTCCGGCTGATCGGCGATCTGACGATCCACGGCGTGACGAAGGAAGTGACGCTCGACGTGGACGGCCCGTCCCCGCCGATCAAGCAGCAGAACGGCGCGTTGAAGGTGGGAGCGTCTGCAGCAACGAAGCTGAATCGCCGTGACTTCGGCTTGAACTACAACCGGATGATCGAAGCGACGCCAATGGTCGGCGACGAGATCAGCCTCGTCATCGACATCGAGATCAACAAACGTCCCGCCGGCTCACAGTAGCAGCCGTCGTTTGCAGAAAGTGAGTGAGATCGGCGCGCGAACGGCGGGCCGACTGTCGTCATGAAGGCATCCGTCATCGTTGCATTGCTCGTGCTGACCGGGTGGCCGGCGAACGCGCCTGGGCCTCGCACCCCGATTCTCGTCGAGCTCTTCACCTCCGAGGGCTGTTCGAGTTGCCCGCCGGCCGATGCGCTCCTCGGACGGCTGCTCCGTGAGCAGCCCGTTCCGTCAGCAGACGTCGTTCCGCTGGAGCTCCACGTGGACTACTGGGATCGGCTTGGCTGGAAGGATCCGTTTTCCTCGAAGGTGTACACCGATCGCCAGCAGGCTTACGCGCGCGCGCTCGGCGTGGAGGACGTCTTCACGCCGCAGATGGTCGTGGACGGACGAAGCGGATTCGTCGGCAGCGATCAATCGGAGGCAAAGAAGGCCATTGCCGCCGCTGCCGATCGCCCGCACCTGCCGCTCCGCGTCACGTCTCGTGCGATGGGACCAACCGTTCGAGTGACCGTTGATCTGCCGGCCGCGCCGAAGGATGCCGAGAAGATCGACGTCATCGCAGCGCTCACGGAAGACGACCTGACGTCGGCGGTCCGCCGGGGCGAGAACAGCGGGCGGACGCTTCAGCATGCCGCAGTCGTCCGCAAACTTCAGACGCTCGGCGATCTGGGCGCGGACGCAGCCGTCGCCGAAGGCCAGTTGGCCCTCGATCGTACGTGGAAGGCGGACCACATGCGTGCGGTCGTCTGGCTTCAGGGCGCCAAGACCCGGCACGTGTATGCTGTGGCCGCGGCGCCGATCGAAAGCAGCAGCGTCAAGTAGGTTTGACACCTCTGTCGTGCATGCCGACAATCTGGCATGGATTCCGTCCTCGCGCTCATCACGCTCATCATCCTGCACAACGGCGCGTCACAGCAGGCGGCGACGCCTCAAACGTCAACCCTCCCCGCGTCACCTGCAGCACAAGCGGTTGCCGCGTACGTTCCACAACGGGTGTTCGATACGCGGAGACAATCGTTCACGGACTTCGAATCCATGCTCGCCGAGCTCGCGCACGCCGACGTCGTGCTCGTGGGCGAGCAGCACGAAGATGACAACACGCATCGGCTCGAGGCGGCTGTCCTCGGCGGATTGCTGCGACGTCATGTGACCGCGACGGTCTCGCTCGAGATGTTCGAGCGAGACGTGCAGGCGGCGCTTGACGCTTACCTCGCGGGATCAATGAGCGAAGAGGAGTTTCTCAAAGGTTCGAGGCCGTGGCCGCGCTACCCCACCGACTATCGGTCTCTGGTCGAATTGGCAAAGGCACACGGCTGGCCGGTGGTTGCGGCAAACGTTCCTCGGAAGTACGCGGCAGCTGTGGCAAAGGAGGGCCTCGGCGCGCTGGATTCGTTGAGCGCAACCGAGCGGGCAACGGCCGCTCGCGATTTGCAGTGTCCGCTCGATGCGTACTTCGACCGTTTTGCGGAGACGATGGGCGCCCACTCGGCAGCCACTGCCGGAGACGGCAATGCCCGCGCGGTGACGGAGCGTTACTACCAGTCGCAGTGCGTGAAGGACGAGACGATGGCCGAGTCGATTGCGAGCGCGGTCGCGCGTCAGTCCGGACGGCCAGGACCCATCGTGCACTTCACGGGTGCCTTCCACACCGACTTCGGCACGGGAACTGCGGAACGCGTCCGGCGTCGCCTTCCGGATCGCCGGGTTGTGCTGGTCTCGATGCTTCCAGTCGATGATCTCGACATCACGTCGGCAGCCGACGAGGACCTGAAGCGTGCCGACTACCTGGTCTACACGATCAAGTAGTCAGCGCAACCGCTCCGGCATGTCCGCGATCACGTAGGTCATGACCGCGATGGCGGCGGACGCGCGCGCCATATCCATCGGATCGATCTTGTCGATGGTATCGGCGGGCGTGTGATGGATGAGGAAGTAGTTCCCGTCGACCTCGAGCGACATCGCCGGGATGCGTCCTGCCTGCACAGACGGCCCGATATCCGCCCCGTCACCTGCCGCTCCGATGCGATCGGCCTGAATCCCCTTGAGTAACGACGCGATCTCCATGACGGTCGCACGTGCCTGATCGCTGCCGGTGAAGCCGAACCCGGTCGGCCTGAACACGCCGCCGTCGGACTCCATCATCAGCACGTGGTTCGGCAGCTGGTCGCGGTAGCGATCCAGATACGCCTGGCCGCCGCGCGAACCGTTCTCCTCGTTGGTCCAAAGCACCACACGCACCGTACGCCGCGGCCGCAGGTTGAGCTTCTTCATCAGCCGGAGCGCTTCCCACGTGACGACGCAGCCGCCGCCATCGTCGGTCGATCCGGTCCCGACGTCCCAGGAGTCGATATGGCCGCCGATGACGACGACTTCATCCGGCCGCTCGCGTCCTCGAATCTCTCCAATCACGTTGGCCGAATCGGCGTCAGGCAGAAACCTCGCCTCCATCTTCAGTCGGACTCGCACCGGCGTACCGCGATCCTGCAGGCGCTGCAGACGTTCAGCGTCCTCGACCGTGATTGCCGCAGCGGGAATCTGCGGCTGACCGTCCGCGTACCTCAGCGCGCCGGTGTGCGGCGTTCGTAGTCCGGGAGGACCGACCGCGCGGATCAACACCGCCACCGCTCCGAGCACCGCGGCCCGCGAAGGACCAGACGATCGGTACTGGACGGTGTCGCCGTAATTCGTGAACGGTACGTTGAAGAGGACGATCTTGCCGCGCACCCGCTCGCCGGCGGCGTCGAGCTCCTGAAAGCTCCGGACGACCAGCACCTCGGCCTCCACGCCGTCCGGTGGTGTGCCGACGCTGTTGCCCAGGCCGAGCATGACGAGAGCATAACGGCGTGGCGCGACGATTTCGGCGCTCTCCTGACCGCGGACCCAGTGCGGGACCTTGACCGGCTCGGCGCGCACGTTCTCGAGTCCGTCCTTCTTCATCTCCTCGACGGCCCACTTGATGGTGTCCTCGAGCGCCTGCGATCCGCTCAGGCGATTGCCGAACGTATCACCGAGGTACGCCAGGCGTTCCCAGGCGAATCGGCCACTGAGCGCTTCGCCAATCAGGCGCGCCGCCGGTTCGCGATACGCGTCCAGCCAGCGCGAGTCCGCTGCCGGCCGGGTGGTGCAGATGAGGACGAGAGCAGGTATGGACAGGACGCGAACGACAGCGCGGAACGTGAGTCGCATCAGACAGGTATTCTATAGCGATGCCCCGCACCGGCCGCACCTCCACGGTCAGCGCGGCTGTCGTCTGCGTCGTCCTGATGCTCGGTGCCGGCCCGCGTACGAACGCTCGAGCGATCGCGTGCCGGTTTCACCACGTGCACGTGCGCGTTCCCGACCCTGCCGCGGCAATCAACACTGCGAACGCGAAGCTGCAGGGCGCCCGGACGCTGCTGCGCGGCCACGGCGCCGGCGTGCGGACCGGCGGTCAGTACGTCATCTTCGATCGTGAGAGCAGCGAGCCAGGCGTGGGGGAGGACTTCACGCCTTCGTACCAGCAATCGCGGTATCTCGAAGCGTCACGCTGGCTCGAGGCTCGCGGCGTCTCGATCGAGCCGGCCGCCTTCAGCGGCACCGCGATCGCTGGTGGCGTGCCGGCGTTTCGGATCGATGCCATCGCATTCTCGGTCACCGATCTGGAGGCGGCCGCGGACTGGCTCCAGTCGAAAGGGGAAGCCCCCGCGATCAAGACCGACGATACCCTGCGATTTCAGGTGTCGCCGGATCTGGCCGTCGAGATCATCCGCGAGACGGATCGGCCTGACGCGTTCTGGTGCCCCATGCACCTGGACGTGCGTTCATCCTCGGCAGGTACCTGTCCGATCTGTGGGATGGATCTGGTTCCGATTCCGCCGCCGAAGATTGGATCGTATCGTCTCGACGTCGCCATCACGCCCGCACGCAACAAGAATGGCGGGTCCCGGATTCGGCTGACGGTCCGGGAACCCGAGACCAACGCGCCTGTGACCGCTTTCGCCACCGTTCACGAGCGTCCACTCCACCTCTTCATTGTCAGTCGCGATCTGTCTCACTTCGCCCACGAGCATCCCGCGCAAAAGGCGGACGGTTCTTTCGAGCTGGAGTACAACCTGCCGGCAGGCGAGTACGTGCTGATCGCGGACTTCGTGCCGCTCGCCGGCACCCCCCAGATCGTGCAACGCGCCGTCGTCACCCCTGGCTACGACGGTCCGCTGTTCCCGCAGCTCTCAGCGCTGACCGCGGGACCTCGCGAGCAGGTCGTGAACGGCCTGCGTGTACGACTGGACGTGACGAGCAGTGGAATTCTGAAGCCGGCGCGCTTTCGATTCGGCTTCAGCGATGCTCGAACCAACGCACCAGTCACCGACCTCGAGCCGTACCTCGGAGCGTCAGCGCACCTGCTGATCGTCAACGACGATCTCTCGGTTGCGATCCACGTGCATCCGGAGGGAGCGCTGACGCCTGGGCCGGAGATCGGTTTCGAGCCCCTTCTTCCGACGGCCGGAGCGTACAAACTCTGGATTCAGGTGCAGCGCGCGGGCACCGTCATCACGGTGCCGTTTGTCATCGAGACGACCTGATCGAAAGGACGACCGAGCACCGCGAATCAGCGGTGGCAATCAGGCGGGTCCCGCGTCGCGTCACGATTGGATTGCGCAACCAGTAGGTCGCGCGGAAGTCCGGCTCGAAGCCGCGTATCCAGGCGACGATCTCGCGGCTGCCATCCGGCTGCCGCACCGCGATGCCGACGGAACCTTTCGGATCGAGACGTGGCTCGATGCCCACGATGCGTCCCACAGGCAGGGGCTGATCGCCGCAGGGAAGCGTCAGGGTCCGTACCGTTCGATCGACTGGCTTCCCGTCATTCTCGTTGCGTGAGGCAGGCGACGCGTTCGTCCCGACGGCGGGCGTGTCGGGACCCTTCGGCGCGCCGCCGTCAGCCCACGCCACGATCGTGGCGATCTCGAACGGCGAGAGCGATGGATCGTTCGTGAAGTCGCCGTATCCACGCACCGCGTGCCACTTGGGCATACGGCGGGTGAGCACCTCTTCCCGGATGGCTCGAGCCCAGGGGCGCGCCTCTTCGTACGTGGTCAGAGGCATGGGGCCTTTGCCGCCGGGCGCGTGGCAGCCGACACACCGGGCTTGAACGAGCCTCGAGACGTCTGAGTTCCAGGTGACGCGGGTCGTGATCAGATCGTGAGCGTTGAGCCTCGCCAGCGCGATCGCAATGCTGGCGAGGCTTATGAGAAGGACTGAACGGCGCGAAGTCGACACCGGATTCTGAAAGCGGTCAGCGCTCCTGCCCGCCGTTCGGCGTTGCCGTGATCACGGCGCCTGGAGCGACGCCATCAATCGAATAGACGATCGACGAGAACATCATCTCCTCCCACGTCTGGTCGCCCCAATGCACCTCGACGGTCGGATCGGGATTGGAAGTGTTGGCTGTCGAATTGTCGTAATGCGCCACGGCTCGAAGCTTCGTACCCTTCGGCAGCTTGAGCGGCTCAGCGAAGACGTACGACGTTTGCCAGTTGAAGTCGTACTTCGGCACCGAGAGGATGACTTCGTTGCGGCCGTCGGGATACGTCACCGAGTACTCCCAGCTCTTTCCCCGCAGGTGCGTGTGCGGCAGAATCTGGCGCAGCGTCACGTCGGCGGTCGTGGTCATCTCCGCGGACAGCGAGTAGTCGGCCGCACCCGCCGGGATGCGGAGCGTGCCGTTCACGAGCGCCGTCAGCCTCAGCTCCTCCTTCGGCGGCACTGACGCGAACTTGATCCCGACGCGCGTGCGATCGGTCGTGGCGGTGCCATTCGGCGTGTAGTGCATTTGCAGGACGAGCGTCGTGCCCGCCCTGAGCAGCATCGCGGTTCCGGGCTGATACACGGCCGCGCTCGTTCCGGGAGCGAACCCTCCGATCGACGGTCCAAGGCGGCGGGGCGGCGGGAACAGGCTCTGGCCCCGCGCTCGTTTCTGACCTTCGGTCTCTTCCGGGCCGCCGCTCTGACCTGCCGGGATCTCCATACCTTGCGCGGCGCGGAATGCGGCGGGCCTGCGCTCCGGTTGCAATGTCCGCGCGTACACGATCACGTGATGGACGACGGCGCGGTTGCCCGGCCGGACCTCGAGCGCCTGCACCCACCGGTCTTCCTTCAGGTTCGTTGGGACCTCGATGTACTCGTACTCGACGAAGCCATCGGCGGGGACCTTGTATTCCTGCGGCAGGGTCAGCACGAGATCCGGTTCGCCGATGGTCCAGCCTTCCGTGTACTTCGGCATCGGCGGCTGATCTCTCGGATCGCCTTTCGGCGCGCCACCCGCAGCCCATCGCAGCAGGGTGTTCCGTTCGTCATCGGTGAGGCGCCGTTCGTTCGAGAAGTGGCCGACCTTCGGATCCGCGTGCCACGGGGGCATCGTCCCCTCGCTGATCTGATCGCGGATGGCCTTGGCGCGCGGGCGGGCGTCCTCGTAGGTGAGGAGCGACATCGGCGCGATCTCCCCTGGCCGGTGACAGCTCGTGCAGTTCTTGTACAGGATTGGTGCGACGTCCTTGGTGAACGTCGGCACCGCGTCCTTCGGCGCTGACTGATCCTGTCGGGCCGCGGCGCCGACCACCATGACCGAAGCGGTCGTGACCAGCGCGGCGAACGGAATCGCGAATCGGGTCCTCATGCCTCTTTCCCCATTCAAACGCAAGCGCCTTTATTGCTTTTCAGCCGACGGAGGAGTGGGGGGCTTCACCGGGCTGAACATGATGCCCGTGTACTGCATCTCTTCCCAGGTTTGATCGCCCCACTTCACGTCCACCTTCGAATCCGGGTTGGACAGGTTGGCCGCCGAGTTGTCGTACCAGGCGGTCGAGATGATCTTGGCCCCCTTCGGGACCTGCAACGGCTCCTTGAACATGTAGTACGTCTGCCAGTTGAAGTCGTACTTCGGCACCGACAGGATCGTCTTCGTCGTGCCGTCCGGCAGAACCAGCTTGTATTCCCATTTCTTGCCGCGCAGGTGCGTATGGGGGAAGAGGCCCCAGACGGTGGCGTCCTGCAGGAATTCCACGTCGGCGTCTACGGCCACATCGCCGGCGCCGGCGGGTAGCGTGAACGCGGCGTTCAGAAAGTGCGACGGACGGACCTCGCGCGGTGACGGCTCATCGGCGAACTTGAATCCGATCCTCGTTCGATCGGTGCCCGCCTCGCCGTTGGTCGTGTAGTGCATCTGGAGTTCAATCACGCCGCCGGGTTCGAGGCGGAAGGCGGTGCCGTCCGGCGTCACCTGCGGGTTGGTGCCGGGCGCGTACGTCGCCAGGACGCGCGGCGGCGGCAGGTCCTCGCGCTGCGGCCGCTGCCCCGACGTGTCCTTGGGCAACCGCGAGATGGCGGGGTTCGGACGAAGCACCGGCGTGCGCTGGAGATCCGGTTTCGCGCGATAGTAGACGAGCACGTGGTGAACGAGCGCGCGGTTGCCGGGCCGCACTTCGACCGCCTTCACCCATTTCGGTTCCGTGAAGTTCGTCGGGATGTAGAAGTACTCGTACTGAACCACGCCGTCGGCGGGGACCTTGTAGTCCTCCTGCATCTCGAAGACAGCGTCGGGCTTGCCCATCGCCCATCCCGGCTCGTACTCGGGCGTCTTCGGCATGTCATTCGGGTCGCCCTGCGGCGCGCCGCCGCCAGCCCATCTGATCAACGTTTCGCGCTCGGCGTCGGTCAGGCCGCGTTCGTTGAGGAACGTGCCATGCGGCGCGTCCGCGTGCCACGGCGGCATACTTCGATCGGCGACTTCGTCACGAATGGCCTTCGCCCACGGCCGCGCGTCCTGGTAGGTCAGCAGCGACATCGGAGCAATCTCGCCCGGACGATGGCAGGTCGTGCAGTTCCGGAAGAGGATGGGCGCAACTTCCTTGGTGTAGGTCGGGACGTTGCTCGCCGGTTTCGGTGCGTACTGGTCGGCTGCGCCCAACCCTGCGACCGTGAAGGCACCAATCCATACAACGCCGCCGAGGGCGATAAGCGAACGCAATCTTGTCATGGGAGCCCCAATTGTAAGCCAAAGAATGGATTCACTCACCCTTCGTCACTAGACGCACGGTCTCCGGTTCGGTTCCTTTCTCCTGCCGCCCGGGGGTCCGATCTAACCCAATCCTTACCTGCCGGTTACGGCGTTAACATTCAATGCGCAGCCCCGTCCTCTCCGGCATGACTCAGCTCTTCCAGGACCTCCGGCACAGCGCGCGCCTGGCACGCCGGTCGCCGTGGACCGTCGTGCTCGCTGTCTTGTCGCTGGGTCTCGGTATCGGCGCAAACACGGCAATCTTCAGCTTCGTCAACGCGGTGCAGTTCCGGCCCCTGCCGGTCGCGGAGGAGGACCGTCTCGTCGACGTCAGCGAGACGAGCGCGACCGAGCTCTGCTCGGGCTGCGGTGTCGGTACTTCCTATCCGGGCTTCCTCGACTGGAAAGCATCTGCCGGATCGTTCGACGCCATGGAAGCGTTTCGCGAAACGCGTGTCGTCGTGTCGGGCGGCGCCGGTCCCGAACGGATCGGCGGTGCCGTCGTTTCGTCGGGCGCTCTCGGTTTGATCGGCGTCCGTCCGGCGCTCGGCCGGGAGCTGACTGTCGAAGACGACGCGCTCGCGGCGCCTCCGGTCGTGCTCATTAGCGACATGCTCTGGCGCCGCCGGTTCGCGGCTGATCCGTCCGTTCTCGGCCGGCCGATGAAGATCGACGGCGTTGAACACACGATCGTCGGCGTGATGCCGGACGGCTTCCGGTTTCCTGAATTCGCCCAGCTCTGGATTCCGCTCGCCCCCTCCGCGAAGGGATGGATCCGGACGGACCGTTCGCTTTCCGTGGTCGCACGCCTGCGTCCCGGCGTGTCGATCGATCAGGCGCGCGCCGAAATGCGGACGCTTGCCTCGGCGCTCGAAGCCCGTTACCCGGAGTCCAATCGACGATGGTCAGCGGCCGTCGTGACGCTTCGCGAGGACATGACCGCCGAAACAGCGCAGGCCTCAATCGTTTTGCTCTCGGCTGTTGCATTCGTGCTGCTCATTGCCTGCGCGAACGTTGCGAACCTGCTGCTCGTCCGCGGTGTGGAGCGCCGGCGCGAGCTCGCCATTCGCGCGGCGCTCGGCGCCGGACGGTTCCGCCTCTCGCGGCTGCTCGTTGTCGAAGGGATGGTCCTCGCCGTCGCAGGCGGAACGCTTGGCGGCCTCCTGACGATCTGGGCCTCTCGCGCGATTGTAGCGGCGATTGGCATGGAGGCGCCGTACTGGATTCATTTCGGCATCGACTGGCGGGTTCTCGCGTTCGGCGTTGTCGTCACTTTGGTAACCGGCATTCTGTGCAGTCTTCCACCAGCGTGGCAGTCGTGGCGCTC
>DATAEK010000128.1:0-6809 GCA_036258055.1 Vicinamibacterales bacterium | reverse complement strand
AGCTCCGCCGCTTCGACCGCCGCCTGAGCGGTCGCCATGGCCGCCTGGGCCGCGTCGCGCGCGCTGATGTCGTTATCGAGCTGGCTCTGCGCGATGGCACGCTGTTCGGCGAGGGGCTTGTCGCGAGCGAGATCGCGCTCGGCCTTGGCGAGCTGGGCCTGACTCTCCGCAAGCCGCGACTTCGCCTGGTGCAACGCCGTCTCGAACGGCCGCCGATCGATTTCGAAGAGCACTTCGCCCTTGCGGACGAACGCGCCTTCGCGATAGGTGCGGCTCAGCAGATAGCCGGACACTTGCGCGCGGATCTGCGCGTTGACGTTGCCGTCCAGCGTCGCGATCCACTCGCCCGTCACCGCCACCGACTCCGGGCTGACCGCGACGAACGCCACGCTTGGCGGCGCCGCGGCCGCCGAGGCCGTCGGGTCCTGCTGTTTGCCGCAGCCAGCCGCGCCGGCGAGCAATACGCAGGCAAGAAAGAGATGGCTCAGTCTCGTCATAGGAGGCCCGACGCTTTCGTGCGGCCGCTGGCGACCGCTCCAGACAGAATCAGCCGCACGACGCGCTTCACCCACAATGGATCGAGCGGGCGCGGGCACTCGCGCAGCCGGCCGTAGATCGTTCCGGTCAGGATGTCGAGCAACAGCTCGACGTTCACCCGTTTCGGAAGATCGCCCCGGCGCCGTGCGCGCTCGAGCACGCTGCGGGCCGGTGCACGATGTCGCTCGCGAATCTCACGGATGACGCGATCGACCTCCGGGTCACCCCCTTCGGCGATGAGCGCCCGGACGACGCCGCGGCCCGCGGGGGTCGAACGCAGGGTCGTGGCGGTCATGAACGTGGCGTGGAGATCGCACTCGAGGCGGCCGGTCTCGACCGCCCGCGGCGGTGTGCACAGGTTGGTGAGCGCCGCAATCACGAGATCGGCGCGGGTCGGCCAGCGCCGATAGATGGTCGTCTTGTTGACGCCGGCTTTCAGCGCGACGTCCTCGATTCGGAGACCGCCATAGCCCTGCTGGCCGAGGACCTCGAGCGTGGTCCGCAGCACGTCGGCCACGACGCGGGCGCTCCGGCCCCCGACGCGGGGGCGCGGTGAAACTCTCTGATGAGGGGCACGCGAAGGAGAGCGATCGAGCGACGTCACTCCCCGGATCGTAGCGCACACTTAACGCAACCTCAAGTTGCTTTTAAATGTCCGTCTACGGACGAGTCCTACCTCGGCAATGGTTGGACCTTTCGTCTCGGAGATGTGACAGATATGTGACCGGCCGGCGCAGCGGCCGAGCAGCGGCGGTGACTCGATGCGCGTGTGCCGGACCGTGCGATCATTGCAATGGCGGCTCTATGAACGCCCCGTCCCGCGTGTCGCCGTTCGGCCTCTTCCTGACTGCGCTCTACCTCCTCGCGTGGCCGTTCATCATTCTCTTTCTCGCAGGCACGTGGCGCTGGCGGGACGGCTGGATCTTCAGCGGCTGGTTCCTCGCCGTCTGCGTCAGCTCGCTCGCCTGGCTCTACCGGCACGACCCCGCGCTCCTGGCCGAACGATACCGCCTGCCCGGCAGCGGTGGCCAGAGCCGCCGGGACGCGATCATCGTGTCGCTGCTGGTCGTGGGCTTCGTGCTCTGGATCGTGCTGATGCCGCTCGACGCTGTGCGCTTTCACTGGACGCCGCCGCAACCGGCCGCCATCAAAGTTCTCGGATTGTTGCTCCTCGGCGGATCGTGGTTTCTCCTGTTCCGCTCGTTCGCCGACAACACGTTCGCGTCACCGCTCGCCCGGATCCAGCGCGAGCGCGATCACCACGTCATCTCAACCGGCGTCTACGGACTCGTGCGTCATCCGATGTATCTCGGCGCGATTCTGATGTTTGCGGGTGGACCGCTGCTGACCGGCGCCGCGTCGGCGCTGCTTGTCGGAGCCGCCTTGTCATTGCTGCTGGTCGCACGCATCGTCGGCGAAGAGGCACTGCTCGTCCGCGAGCTTCCCGGCTACGACACCTATCGCCAGCGCGTACGGTTCCGGCTGTTCCCATTTGTCTGGTAGCTACGGCGCTCAGCCCAGGTTGCGGAGATGACGGTTTTGCGATCTCCTCAAGTCGCAGACGTGTGCGACGTCGAAAAGACCCGTCTTCCATGGCCCATGGCCCATTTCCATGGCCCATGGGCCCATCAGCCGCCTGCCGCGCTCAGCCACGCCGCCTTGGTCGTCAAGTAGTTGCGCTCCGGGATGCTCGTCGTTTTTTCCGCAGCCGCGCGGTAGTGCGCAATCGCGGCGTCACGATTGCCGGCCATTTCGTGCAGATGTGCGCGTACGGCATCGAGCCGATAGTGACCGGCGAGCCGTTCGTCAGCGTCGAGCGGTTCGAGCAGCTTCAGCCCGGCGGGGGCTCCGTGTACCATCGCGGCCGCGATCGCGTGGTTGAGGGTGACCATCGGGTTGTCCGACATGCGCTTGAGGAGACCGTAGAGCGCCAGGATTTGCGGCCAGTCGGTATCCTCGACCCTCGCCGCCTCGTCGTGCACCGCCGCGATCGCGGCCTGCAGCTGATACGCACCGACGGCGCCTCTCGAGAGCGTCCCGGTGATCAGCGCGATCCCCTCGGAAATCACCTCGCGATCCCACCGCGTTCGATCCTGTTCGGCGAGGGGAATCAGTTCGCCATCCGGCCCGGTGCGTGCAGACCGGCGCGCGTCGGTCAGCAGCATCAACGCCAGCAGCCCCGCGACTTCCCCGTCGTCTGGCAGCAGGCGACGGACGGCGCGGGTCAGGCGGATCGCTTCATTCGAGAGATCGCTGCGCTGCAAGGTCGAACCGATGCTGCTCGCGTACCCTTCATTGAAGATCAGGTACAGCACGTGCAGCACGGCGGTCAGCCGCTCCGCCCGCTCGTCGTCTGTCGGCATCCGGAACGGAACGCCCGACGTCCTGATGCGCTGCTTGGCGCGGCTGATGCGCTGGGCCATCGTCGCTTCCGGCACGAGAAACGCGTTCGCGATCTCGGCCGTCGTCAACCCCCCGACGGCGCGCAGCGTCAGCGCGATCGCCGACGTCCGCGTCAGCGCGGAGTGGCAGCACATGAACAGCAGGATGAGCGTGTCGTCGTGCTCGATCGAGCTGTCACCGGCCGCCGGCCCGAAGCCTTTGCCAAAGTACGCGAGTGACGCATCCGGGGACGGCGCGATCTGTTCGTGCGGCGGTGCCTGCATCACCACGACCGTCTCGCGACGACGCCGGGCCAGGTCTGCGCGGAGGGAATCGGTCATGCGCCGCGCGGCGACCTGGATCAGCCAGCCGCGCGGATTGTCCGGCACCCCTTCTTCGGGCCATTGCAGAGCGGCCGCGAGTAGCGCCTCCTGGACCGCGTCTTCTGACGCCGCGAAATCGCCGAACCGGCGGATCACGGCGCCGAGAACCCGCGGGGCGAGCTCGCGCAGCAGGTTCTCGCCGGCGGAGTCGAGCGACGATGGGGTCACAGGTCGGTGGGCGGAGCGCTCATCACTTCGCGGATTTCAATCGCCATGTTGAGTGGCTTGCCTCCGGGCCCCGGCGCCGCGGACGCCCGCGCGGCCAACTCGTACGCTCGCGCAGGGTTTTCGACATCCACGATCCAGTAGCCGGCCAGGAACTCCTTCGCCTCAGGGAAGGGACCATCGGTCACTTCCGGCGAGCCGTTTTTTCCGGCTCGCACGATCCTGGCCTGGTCCGGCCCCGCGAGCCCTTCGGCGCCGACCAGCTCGCCGGCGTCGCTGAGCTCTTTCGCAAAGCGCATCATGAAGCCGATATGGGCTTTCAGGTCCTCCGGCGGCCAGTTGGAGACCTGCCAGTCACCTTTGCCCCGCGGCGCGTGCATCATCATCATGTATTTCATCGTGTCATCCTTGGTGATTTGACGTTCATGGGTAACGTCGGAGCCGAAGGAGATTTCTCGACATCATCCTAGTCTCGACCCTCGCCCCCGGCGTAGAGCCAGAACGCCGCGCGCCGATGCGGCCACCTGAGCCGCGCGAATGGCTACCGTTTCCTCGAACCCTTTCGCGGACGTCTCTTACCGCCGCGACCAGCCTCGCGTGTCTGTTTCCGCTCCTTCGATCGAGGTCCGCTTTTCTTTGCCCTGCGCGTTTCAACGCTTACACCGCTTGCCGGGGGGACGAGATCGGTGACGTCAGCTGGCGCCTGCTCGGCAGTGAACGTCCTGATATCGTCTTCGACCGCAGCGGTCCATGACGTGTGACGATCCTGGGTTCGAAAGGCCCATGGCATCGCGATCGGGTACCCCTTTGCGGCCGCACGCTGCAACCGATCGAGAACGGTCTGCCGCTCGCCGAGATCCGGCCAGATGTCATTCGAGGCCGTCGCAAACTCACCGATGATGGCCGGGAATCGAGGATCGAACGTCTGCCGTGGCAGCTTGATGCTGCCGCCCGGGTAATGATGAAACTGGTTGATCTCTGTCGTGATGCCCGAGTCGCGGAGCGTATCGAGGAGGGCGAATCCGATCGTCGGTCTGAATCCAGCCCGGCGGATGCGGGTCGTGCTCTCGTCGAGAAACGCGCGCATGAATCGCTCGTCGATCGGATGGTCATCCCGACCGTCGGGATGCCAGCCGTTGGTGATCCACTCCGGCTCGTTGATCGACTCCCACGCATAGATGACGTCCGCGTGGTTCTGTGAAACCTGCAGGAATGGATCGAGAACTTCGTCGAGGAAGGTCCGCCGCTTGTCCGCATCGGCGATCGCGTCCGCCCGTCCCTGCTTGACCCAGTCGGTGTCCTGAATCACCTTCGACGGATCGGACGGATCGGGTTTCAGGACGCGTAGAGCTCCGGGATTGCAGAAATGGAAGTCGATGAGGACCGGCAAGAGGCGAATGGAACGCTGGACGCCGGCGTTGAAGTCAGCGAATCGCCGCAGCAACTCGCCGAAATCGTCGAGCACAGTGGCATCGAGCGGCGCCGGATCGAAGCGCCACTCACCACTGGAATCGAGGGTTGGTGCGTCCGGTCCTGTGCCGTACGCGAGACCATCGGCCAGCACGAACCACCGCACCACGCTGATCCCGAGGTCGTGGAGATGCTGCAAGTGTCTATCGATCTCAACAGTCCAGCCCGGAGCGGTCAGGCTGCCCCGCCATCCGGGCGGCGCCGGGCCGAAGTCCCAACCGTAGTCGAACCACGGGTAGTTCACACCGACATGCATGGCGGCACCGTCATCCGATCTTTTCCAAGGCGTAGTCCTGAAAGGCTTCATTCTAGATTCGGTGCGCTTCGTCCCACCACGAGACGCTCGGATAGAATGACGCCATGTTCGGCCGGCATCGATGCCGCATCTGGTCGATCCTGCTGGGCCTGACGCTGTTCGGCTCCGAAGCCCAGGCGCAAACATGAGGCTGCCCCCTCCGATCGCGCGCGTCGTCATCTCCCTGGTCGCGGCATGCGGCGGTGCGGGAACTGCGCTGCACGGACGACAGACCACACTCGGGTTTTCGTTCACCAACATCGCACGCGAGGCGGGCCTGAACGCGAAAACAGTCTTCGGCGGCGAGAAGAGCAACACCTATCTGCTGGAAACGACGGGCACCGGCGCGGCAGCCTTCGACTTCGACGGCGACGGCTGGCTCGACATCTTTCTCGTCAACGGCACCGTCCTCGAGGGTTTTCCAAAGGGTCAGGAGCCGACGAACCACCTGTACAGAAACAAGGGAAACGGAACGTTCGAGGACGTCACGGCCCGCGCCGGACTGACGCAGAGCGGCTGGGGGCAGGGCGTGTGCACGGGCGACTACGACAACGATGGAGATGACGATCTGTACGTCACGTACTGGGGGCAGAATCGCCTGTATCAGAACAATGGAAACGGCACTTTCACAGATGTCACCACCACGGCCGGACTGAGTGATCCTCGTAAACGCTGGGGCGCGGGCTGTGCGTTCCTCGACTACGACCGCGATGGGTTGCTCGATCTGATTGCCGCCAACTACATCGATCTCGATTTGGCGGTCACCCCGGTTCCGTCTTCAGGTTTGTGCCGCTACAAGGGGATACCCGTTGCGTGCGGACCACCAGGGCTTCCCGGCGGGAAGAACGTCCTCTATCACAACAAGGGCGGCGGCAAGTTCGAAGACGTATCCGACAAATCCGGCATCACGCGCGCCCGCGGCACCTACGGTCTGGGCGTGGCGACCCTCGATTTCGACAATGACGGCTGGGTTGACGTGTACGTCGCGAACGACTCGAATCCAAGCGCGATGTACCGGAACAACCGGAATGGCACGTTCACCGATATCGGCGTCGACGCCGGCTGCGCCTACAGCCAGGACGGCAAGCCACAGGCCGGGATGGGAATCGCCATCGGCGACTACGATCGCGATGGAACGATGGACATCTTCAAGACGAACTTCGCGGGGGACACGTCGACGCTCTACAAGAACACCGGGAAAGGCCTGTGCGAGGATCGGACATTTGCAAGCGGCCTCGGTCTCAACACACGCTGGCTCGGCTGGGGCGTCGGCTTCGTCGACTTCGACGCGGATGGCTGGCTCGATCTCTTTCTGGTCAACGGCCACGTCTATCCGGAGGTCGCGCAGCTCAAGACCGAGGCGGGCTATCAGCAGCGAAAGGTCGTGTATCACAACCTGCGCAACGGACGCTTCGCTGACGTCACGGAAAGCCTCGGCGAGCCCGCGACGATCCCGAAGGCTGGACGCGGCGCGGCGTTCGCCGACTTCGACAACGACGGCGACATCGACGTCGTCGTCAACAACGTCCACGACGCGCCCGATCTGTTCAGGCTCGATCGAGTGGGCGATCGCGGCT
>DATAEK010000127.1:0-35387 GCA_036258055.1 Vicinamibacterales bacterium | reverse complement strand
GGCGAAGTGCTCTTCGAAATCGATCGGCGGCCGTTCGAGACGGCGTTGCACCAGGCGAAGTCGCGGCTTGCGGAGAGTCAGGCCCAGCTCGCCAAGGCGGAGCGCGATCTCGCTCGCGACAAGCCCCTCGCCGAACAGCGTGCCATCGCGCAGAGCCAGCTCGATAACGACATCAGCGCGCGCGACGCGGCCCAGGCGGCCATGGCGACCGCTCAGGCGGCGGTCGAAGC
Organism: Vicinamibacterales bacterium; assembly: GCA_036258055.1. Taxonomy (GTDB): domain Bacteria; phylum Acidobacteriota; class Vicinamibacteria; order Vicinamibacterales; family 2-12-FULL-66-21; genus DATAEK01. The sequence goes on along the minus strand of DATAEK010000127.1, from coordinate 35,157 downwards.
GGCGGAGCTGAACCTGGGCTTCACGCGCGTCACCTCCCTCATCGACGGCGTGGCGGCGATCGCGACCGCGCAGATCGGCGATCTGGTGGGCCCGACGACGCTGCTGACGACCGTGTCCCAAGTCGATCCGATCAAGGCGTACTTTCCGATCAGCGAGCAGGAATACCTCGCGATCGCCGGTCAGGTGAGCACACCGCAGACAACCGCCAAGCTGTGGCAATCCAGCGGCGGACTTTCACTCGTGCTCGCGGACGGCAGCACGTATCCGCACCGTGGCACGGTGCTCGCGGTCGATCGCGACGTCGATCCGAAGATGGGCACGATTCGCGTCAGCGCAACGTTTCCGAATCCGGGCAACGTACTTCGCCCCGGCCAGTACGGCCGGGTGCGCGCGCAGACAGCCGTGCGTCAGGGCGCCCTTCTCGTTCCGCAGCGGGCGGTGGCGGAGCTCCAGAACGGCTTTCAGCTGCGCGTGATTGCGCCGGATAACACGGTCAGCGTCCGCACGGTCACCCTCGGCAAGCGCATCGGCAACCGCTGGATCGTCGAGAAGGGGCTGCAGCCGGGTGACCGGGTTGTCGTCGATTCCCCCTCGCTGAAAGAGGGGACGCTCGTATCACCGCACGCGGCGCCGGCGGCAGCGGAGGCGCAGTAGCCCGCTATGCGCACGGGCCGACAGGTTGTTCTCGTGGCCGCATGACAGGCCAGGCGCGCCAACGGCGCGCCCCGCCGGAGCGGAGCGGGGCGATGGGGCCCCGCGAGCGACGGCGAAAGGGGGTCCGGGGGACGAAGTCCCCCGGGTAGTTAATGTCCAAGTTCTTCATCCGGCGCCCGATCGTTGCCATCGTCATCGCGATCATCACCGTCCTCGGCGGCCTGGTTGCGCTCGACGGCCTGCCGATCTCGCAGTTCCCTCAGATCGTTCCGCCGCAGATTCTGATCACCGCGCAGTACGCCGGTGCTGATGCATTGACGATCGAGCAATCGGTCGCCACGCCACTCGAACAGCAGATGAACGGCGTCGACGACATGCTCTACATGCAGTCGACCAACGCCAACGACGGGACGATGACGCTGACCGTCACGTTCGACGTCGACACGCAGCCGAACCTGGATCAGGTCAACGTCACGAACCGGATGACGCAGGCGCAGCCGAACCTGCCGCCGGAGGTGAACCAGTTCGGCTTGACGATGCGGAAGCAGACAGGGCTTCCGATGCTGATCGTCTCGCTGTATTCGCCGAAGAAGACATACGACGCGCTGTTCCTGGCCAACTACGCGAACATCAACATCCTCGACGCGATCTATCGCGTCCCCGGCGTCGGCGAGGCGCGGATTTTCGGCGCCGGCGACTACTCGATGCGAATCTGGGTGAAGCCGGATCTCCTGGCGCGTCTTGGGCTGACGGTCCCCGATCTCACCCGCGCGATTCAGCAGCAGAGCACGGTCAATCCATCGGGTCAAGTCGGGGCGAATCCGGCGCCGCCCGGACAGGAGGTGACCTACACCGTCCGATCGCAGGGCCGGCTTCAAACCGAAGAGGAGTTCGGGGCGATCGCGGTGCGCTCGAATCCTGACGGCTCGATCATTCACTTGCGCGACGTCGCGCGGATCGAGCTCGGCGCGCTCAATTATCAGCAGATCGGCCGCGTCAACGGCGAGCCCGGGTGCGCCATTGCCGTGTTCCAGTCACCGGGATCCAACGCGCTGGAAGTGGCCGAGGGCGTCCGCGCGCAGATGGAGCAGTTGCGCGGCCGCTTCCCGGCCGATCTCCAGTTCGCCTACACCCTCGACACGACGCGGGCCGTTTCGGAAGGCATCCGCGAGATCGTGATCACTCTCGCCGAAGCGATGGTGCTCGTGATCCTCGTGGTCTATCTGTTCCTCCAGAACTGGCGGGCGACGCTCATTCCAGCGGTGGCCGTGCCCGTCTCGCTCATCGGCACCTTCATGGTGTTTCCAGCGCTGGGATTCTCGCTCAACACCCTTTCCCTCTTCGGTCTGGTTCTCGCGATCGGCCTGGTGGTCGACGACGCGATCGTCGTCGTGGAGGCCGTCGAGCATCACATCGAGGAGGGGATGGCGCCGCGTGACGCGACCCTGAAGGCGATGGAAGAAGTGTCGGGCCCGGTCGTCAGCATCGCGCTCATCCTGGCCGCCGTGTTCATTCCCGTGGCGTTCATGGGCGGCATTCAGGGAAGCCTGAACAAGCAGTTTGCGATCACCATCGCGATCTCCGTCCTCATTTCCGCATTCAACGCGTTGACGCTGTCGCCGGCGCTCGCGGCGATGTGGTTGCGGCCGCGGAAGGAAGGGCGTCTGCTCGGCGGGTTCTTCCGCAGATTCAATCGCGTGTTCGATCGCGCCTCGAATGGCTACGTCAGAGTCAGCCGGGTGCTGATTCGCAAAGCCGCCATCGGCATTGCCATCCTCGTCGCGTTCGTGGTCCTGGCCGGCGGGCTCGGCCGGCGGCTGCCGACCAGCTTCGTTCCGGAAGAGGATTACGGGTACTTCCTGCTGAACGTGCAGCTGCCGCCGGCTGCGTCGCTGCAGCGAACCGACGATGTCTGCCGCAGGGTCGAAGCGATCCTGTCGAAGACTGACGGGATCAGCGCCTACAGCGCCATCATCGGCTTCAGCCTGCTCACCCGGGTTACCGCACCGAACAACGGCTTCTATTTCGTCGGGCTGAAGCCCTGGAGCGAGCGCAGCGACGGTCTGGACGCGCGGTCGATCGTCAATCGCTTGAACGTCAAGTTCAGGGAACAGATCCCGGAGGCGTTCGCGCTGGCGGTGATGCCGCCGTCCATCCCCGGGCTCGGATCGCAGGGCGGATTCAGCTTCTGGCTGCAGGACCGTTCTGGCGGATCGATTGGGAATCTCGACCTAGCGCTCCAGAAATTCCTGACGGAGGCGCGCAAGCGTCCCGAGCTCTCAGGTGTCACCTCGCCGTTCAGCGCATCGGTCCCGCAGATCTTCGTGGACGTCGATCGCGACAAGGTTCTCAAGGAAGGCATCGCGCTGACCGACGTCTACCAGACCATGCAGACGTTCCTCGGCGGCCTGTTCGTCAATCAGTTCAACCGCTTCGGCCGTCAGTGGCGCGTCTTCATGCAGGCGGAGGGTCAGGAGCGCACGAGCCCCGAGAGCATCGGGCAATTTTACGTACGCAACAACGACGGCAAGATGGTACCGATGTCGTCGCTGCAAACCGTCAGGCAGACGTTCGGCCCGCAGTACACGAACCGGTTCAACGTCTACCGCGCGGCGCAGGTCACCGGGGCGTCGGCGCCCGGCTACAGCTCGGGGCAGGCCCTCGATGCGCTCGAAGAGGTCGCAAAAGCGACGCTGCCATCGGACATCAGCTACGACTGGTCGGACCTCTCGTACCAGGAACGGAAAGCGTCAGGGAACGCGGCCCGTCTCTTCGCGCTGTCGATTGTCTTCGTGTTCCTCATTCTCGCCGCGCTCTACGAGAGCTGGTCGCTGCCATTCTCGGTCCTCCTCTCCGTGCCCGTCGCCGTCGTCGGCGCCTTCGCGGGGTTGCTGATGCGGCGTTTCGACTTCGACGTCTACGCGCAAGTCGGGGTCGTCATGCTCATCGGCCTGGCCGCGAAGAACGCGATTCTGATCGTCGAGTTTGCGAAGCTGCGGAGCGAGGAAGGGAAGGATCTGATCACGGCGGCGCTCGAGGGCGCGAAGCTCCGGCTCCGCCCGATCCTTATGACGTCGTTCGCCTTCATCTTCGGCTGTGTCCCGCTGTGGATTGCCGATGGCTCGGGCGCAGCCTCCCGGCGGATCCTCGGAACCGTCGTCATCAGCGGCATGCTCACCGCGACCCTGATCGCGATATTCCTGATCCCGATGCTCTACGTCGAGGTCGAGAAGCTCGCGACGTGGCGGTCACGGTCGCGCGCGGCGGCCATGACGCCTGCCCCGAAACCCACTGCATCATGAAGTCACGAGTCACGGTCGTCGGTCTCGCGGCCATCGCCGCGCTGAGCGCAGGATGTCTCGTCGGACCGAATTACGAGAAACCGAAGCTCCCCGCGCCGGACACCTTCCGCAGCGCCGATGCCTCGCTGTCCGGTCCTTCGATTGGCGACGCGAAGTGGTGGGAGCTCTTCCAGGACGAGCAGCTGCAGGCGCTCGTCCGTACCGCGCTCGCGCAGAACGACGATCTGAAAGTGGCGGCGGCCCGGGTGCTGCAGGCCGAAGCGCAGCTCGGGATCACGCGAGCGGACAGATATCCCACAGTTGGCGCGGAGGTTCAGGCGGGCGGTGTCCGCACTGCGAAAATCGGATCGACGCCGGCTCAAACCGCCGGCGCGCTGCTGGTCGGCGCGAACGTCGCCTGGGAGCTCGATTTCTGGGGGAAATTCCGGCGCGCCAACGAGTCGGCGCGGGCACAGCTTCTCGCGACGGACTGGGGCCGGCGTGCCGTACTGACCACGATCGTCAGCGACGTGGCTAACGCGTACTTCGGGCTGCGGGCCCTCGATCTGCAGCTCGAAATCTCGAAGCGAACACTGACATCCCGTCAGGAGTCGCTGCAGTTGACCCGCGTCCGCGAGAGCGGCGGGGTGACGTCGCTCATCGACGTTCGCGAGGCGGAGCAGCTCGTCTTCGGCGCCGGTGCGGCGATCGCCGACATCGAGCGCAGCATCGCGCAGCAGGAGAACCTGATCAGCGTGCTGCTCGGCAACTTCCCGTCGCCCGTCACCCGCGGGCGAGCGCTCGTCGATCAGCCGCATTCGCCAGAGGTGCCGGCCGGCCTGCCCTCAGCGCTCCTCGCACGTCGTCCAGATATCCAGGCTGCGGAACAAGAGATCGTGGCGGCCAACGCGCAGATCGGCGTGGCCCGTGCCGCGTACTTCCCGACGATCTCGCTGACGGGCAGCGGCGGGCTGCAGAGCACTGCGCTGGGTGGACTGTTCAACGCCGGCGCTGGCTTCTGGACCGCGATCGTCGGCGCGGCGCAGCCGATCTTCACCGCTGGACGCACGCGATCGCAGGTCGCACTCGCGCAGGCACTGACCGACGAAGCCACAGTCCTCTACGCGCAAACCGTGAAGCAGGCCTTTCGCGAGACATCCGACGCGCTCGTCGGTTACTCCAAGGCACGCGAGTTCCGCACGCAGCAGGAAGGGCTGACGACCGCCGCGCAGGACGCGCGGCGCCTTGCGGACATCCGCTACCAGGGCGGCGCCACGAGTTATCTCGAAGTCCTCGACGCCGACACGCGGCTCTTCGTCGCCGAGCTCTCACTTGCCCAGTCGCGCCAGGCGGAACTCTCTGCGTTCGTGGAGGTCTACCGCGCGCTCGGCGGAGGCTGGCAGCAGGAGGGGGTCCCGGCGCGGTGACCGGGGCTACCCGGTTCCCGGTTCCCAGTTCTCACCTTCTCTGTTCTCTGTTCCCAGTTCGGTTCTCGGGTTCTACAGTTCTAGGCACTCCTCGATCGATTGTAGAACCGCGGAACCGCTCGAACGAATAGAACCCGAGCACGCAGCACCGAGCACCGAGCACCGAGCAGTGAGCACTGAGCACTGAGAACAGGGAACCGGGAACCCTGGAACTATCGGCGCTACTGTTCCGAACCCCACCCAACCGGCCAACTCTGGAACCCCTCGAACACTAGAACCCGTAGGAACAGAGAACCCGGAACCGAGAACCCGAGAACAGAGAACCGAGAACTGCAAGGATCACTGAACGCCGTCAGGTGACCCGGATCAGGCGTCAGTTCTGACACGCGCGACGACGCTCCCGCGATCGTTGGAGCCGGTAACGCCACGACAAACGCTCGAGTTCGGAGCTGAGCCTCGCAGGTGCGCACGGCTTCTCGAGGAAGCACTCGCATCCCGCCTCGAGCGCCGCTGCGCGCTCGTGCGCGAACGCATGACCGCTGACTGCCACGATCGGGATGGACGTCGTTCGCGAATCGAGCCGCAGCGCGCGGATGATCGTGAGCCCGAGATCGGTCGAGTGCTGCCAGCAGGGTTCGATCACGATGACGTGCGGGTGAGCCGAGCGGGCAAGCTCGATCGTCTGCCCGAGGCTGGTCGCGCACGTGACGCGCATGCCGTGATCGCACAGGTGCTCCACGTACATTTCCCGCTCGTCGCGCGCCGGTTCGACCAGGAGGACGTGGAGCTCGAAGCCTGAGCTGACGGGGAACTGGGGGACCTGGGGCAGCTCGAGAGTTGCGGCACCTGCGGAGGACGGGTCGTCAAGGGGGGTGAACAGCTGACTCTTGATTTCCATGCCCTCGAGTACAGCCCGGGGATGTTAACTCGACGTGAGGATTCCATTAATTCGGGTTAAGGTCAGCCGTTCTACGACCGGGCGTCGTTGCGGTTTATGGCGACATCAGCATTTCTGACTTGACCCGGCCGTCCGGCGTTCCTACCTTCAGTGCCGGAGGTCCTTGCGATCCGGCAGGTTAAGGGGCGCGGGCCACCGTTCGGCGGCCCGATGCCGCGGTCCGCGGTCGGCTGGCCGCGGTCCGGCTGAAGCCAGGCTGAAGCCGGACGTTACGGCTGCGGCTGAAGCGACACGACGGTCCGGCTGAAGCCGGACGCTACGGCTGCGGGCTGAATTGACACGACAGATCCGAACGCCGCGCGTCGTGCGCCGGCAAATCCGTAGTGTCCGGCTTCAGACGGACAACGAGCGTCAGTGTGCGTGAATAGCGTTACTCGGGCGCGCCAGACTCGCGCGGGAGCGTCTGCGCCTCGACAGGCGTCACTTCCTTGCCTCGCAACCCGCGCGCGATGGACGCAGCGCCAATCAGGCTGACGAACGACAGCAGTGCGAACGCGGCCAGCCACGCACGAGGCTGGTGCGCGCCGCCCGCGAGATCCAGGACGACCCCGAACAGTGTCGGACCGACGAACGCGGCGCCGAATCCAAAGAACGAGTACACGGCGAGCGTGATACCGGTTGGTGCGCCGCTCGTGCGCACAATCCCGGTCGTCAGGGCGGCGGAGTCCGCCGCGACCGCGAAGAAGTAGGCGCCGGCGACAATCGCGATCAACGCCGGCCGCGCGCCGGCGGTTGCTCCGACCCCGAGGCTCAGCACCGCCGACGCCAGCATGACGCCGACGACGAAGGTGCCGCGGGCTTTGACGGCGATCTCGTTGCCGGCAATGCTGGCCACTGGTCCCAGCAGATTGATCGCTGCCACGCTTCTCGCCGCGGCCGCGACGCTCCAGGAGCCAGATCCGGCAAACACGAAGAATGCGGCGAGCCACGATCGCACCGCGAAGAGCTCGAAACAGTGGGCGGCGTACCCCGCAATGTAGGCGACGGCCGAGGCGTCGCGAAAGACAGCGCCGAACGACAGCGGCTCGGCGGACCGGCGCGGACCAGCACCTCTGAAATTCCAGGCAATGAGTGCAGCGGCGACGATCGGCCAAACTGCTGCGATGAGAAACGCCGATCGCCAGCCGAACCGTGCATGGGTCGATGCGGCCATCAAGAGCGACACGCTCGATCCCAGCGCGAAGGTCGATGTGTAGACGGCGATGGCCGTGTGCTGGCGGCTGCCTGTCGCTTCATCGAGCAGCAGCCGGAGTCCGGGCATGTAGGTGCCGGCGAGTCCCGCGCCGACGACGGCCTGACAGATCGCACCGCTGACGGTCCCTTCTGCCATCAGGGCGAATCCGGCGCTGCCCGCGGCGAGCAGCGCGCACGACGCGACGTACACGCGCGCCGACGGGATCCGATCTGTGAGCGCGGACAGGACCGGTACGGCGAGCATGTAGCCGAGGAACAACGCGCCGCTCACAACGCCCGCTGACGCGCTGTCGATCCGCCACTCACCCTGCAGCACCGGCACGAGCGCCGGATACGTCGAAAAGCCGGTCATCGTCAGGAGCTCGGCCGCGCACATGATCGCGGTCGTGCCCAGCGTCGAGCGAGTGGCCCGCGCCGTCGAAGTCGTCACGTGCGTATGATGACTGGTTCTGGCGATCAGATCGAAGGCCAGTGGGGGAGCGGTTCGTTTCGGGATTCGGAATGAACCCCCGGGAAGGCTCTATCGACGCTTGAACCGCGTGACGTTCGTGCTCCGCGCGACGGGGGTTCCTGACGCCGCGGGCACGTAGCGCAGCCCGCAGGTTGCGCACTGCCAGATCGGCGAGCTGGGGGTCTCGGGCTCGGTCGTCCGTCGTCCGCACTCCGGGCACATCGGACCGAACATCCGTCGCAAGCGACCGATCAGGCTCCCGTTCTTGAGGCTCATGACTTGGTCCTGATCTGACGCCATGCGGCGACGATCCACAGCGCCGCACCCACCCACAGCACAATCGCCAGCCGGCGCGGACGCAGGGCGTCGGCGTTCGCGTGTACGAGCGATTCGATCGCGCCGGTCCAGATGAGGGCGGAGAACGTCAGCGTGACGATCGCGCTGCGCCACAGGTCCGGAGGGACATCCGTACGGACGACGTGCGCTACGCTTCGATCCATCGGTTCGCCGCGAGGTTGTTCATCACCAGGAGTCGCAGGGCGCAGGCTCGTTCGATCGCTTCGGGCGTCGACGAGATCGGGATCTGCAGCACTGCCTCCTCGAACTTCGAAAGGCAGAGATGGGGTGTAGTAGTCCGGCGATACTCGCAGCTGAACACGCCGTCCTGCCAGAGGATCTCGGCTCTCGGCATCGGTCCCTCTCTCGTCTGCAGTTGAAACGCGCTGGGGAGCGCGGAATCCAGACACACGTTCAGGACTCCACGAGCCGTGCCGGCTGAGATAGCTCGAATTTCTGGTGTTTTTGGGCGCGACCGTCCGGACGTCTGCCGGCCGCCAGACTTTCGGGTAGGCCCGACCAGACTGCGCGGCGATCGACGGCAGGGCACACCACTTGCTCTGACACAGATCGGCACGCGTCCCTGGGGACGAACGGTCGTGGACCTTGCGACCAATCCCTTACCGGATCCTTACCGCGATTGCGCGATGGACAGGCGTCTAAGGGGAATCAACAAGCCAGGATTCGGGTTACTCCGGCAGTAGTGACCACCGGATGGACGTTGGTGTGACGGTCGATTAGAGTAGACGCGGTCCCCGCGTCGACGCCCGGGCCCAGTGTGTGAACACCCGGGTCATTTCACGAGAGGAAAGTATGTTTCGAATGTTGAAACCGGTCGTTGCACTGGCGGCGCTCGTGGCGCTTGCTCAGGCGGGTACGATCGCGTCAGGATCCCGGGCGCCGTCGCCGAGCACGCCGACGATGTCGCCAGAAGAAGTGGCCGTTCAGGCCTATAACAGCGGCATCGATCACCGCGACAAAGCCGCGAAGTTCGAACTGCAGGCGAGCAGTGCGGCCGCCAAGGATCGCGACAAGATCCTGGACAAGGCGAAGAAGGAATACACGAGCGCGCTCAAAGAGTTCAAGCGCGCCACGGACAATTCGCCAAAGATGTACCAGGCCTTCAACGGCATGGGCTTCGCCTATCGCAAGACAGGCGACTACACCAAGGCGCTCGAGATGTACGACAAGGCGCTCGCGCTCCAGCCGGGATTTCCCGACGCGCTCGAGTATCGCGGCGAGGCCTACCTCGGGCTGAACCGGATCGACGATGCGAAGCAGGCGTACATGACGCTGTTCGGGAGCGATCCGGCGCAGGCCGACCTGCTGATGACCGCGATGAAGAAGTGGGTCGAGCAGCGCAAAACGGAACCGGCTGGCGTCGATCCCGCCGCGCTCTCGGCGTTCGAGAAGTGGATCCAGGAGCGTGGTCAGCTGGCGCAGCTGACGGCGCCGATGGCGCTGACGTCGCATCGCACGAGCTGGTAATCCAAGGGAGACGGCGATGCTTCGACATCGCGAACACATCGCCGTCTTCTGTTTTTCGATCGCGATTCTGATCGCGTCGCTCGCGTGGCGAACCCATGACGGCTTCGCCACGCCGCTTCCTTCCGATCCTCCGTTCGTCTGGCAGCTTCCGCCCGGCCTTCCTCGACCGCTCGTTCCCGCAGACAACCCGATGAGCGTGGCCAAAGTGGCGCTCGGCCGAATGCTGTTCTACGACACGCGGCTTTCGGGAAATCACACCTACGCGTGCGCCAGCTGTCATCAGCAGGCGAAGGCGTTCACGGACGGCCGGGCGCAGGCGATCGGATCGACGGGCAGCACGCACCCGCGGAGCGCGATGTCGCTGTCGAACGTGGCCTACAACGTGTCGTTTGGATGGGCCGATGGATCCACGCGATCGCTCGAAGGACAGATCGCGGTGCCGATGTTCAACGAGCACCCGATCGAGCTGGGCGTCGGCGGCAGGGAGGCGGAGATCGTCGGTCGGTTTGCGGCGCAGCCGGAGTACGCTCGCCGCTTTGCGGCCGCCTTTCCCGGCGACGCGCGGCCCGTCTCCCTCGCGAACATCGTCCGGGCGCTGGCGTCGTTCGAACGGACGCTCCTGTCAGGGGACTCGCCGCTCGACCACTACCTGTATCGGGATCAGCGCGACGCAATCCCGCCGGCGGCGATACGCGGGATGAAGCTGTTTTTCTCGAAGGAGTTCGCGTGCGCGACCTGTCACGAGTCCTTCAATCTGTCCGGGCCGGTGAAGTATCAGGGATCGCCGGTGCCGCCGCCGCTCTTTCACAACAACGGTCTCTACAACGTGGACGGCCGCGGCGGATATCCCGCCAGTGACCGCGGTCTGATCGACAAGTCAGGCAAGGCCGCTGACATGGGCCGCTTCCGCGCGCCGACGCTCCGCAATATCGCGCTCACCGCTCCGTACATGCACGACGGCAGCCTGCCGACACTCGAAGCGGTGCTCGTTCACTACGCGTCGGGTGGTCACGGCGGGCCTTACGAGAGCGACAAGCTTCAGGGATTTCCGATGACGCCCGCGGATAAGGCGGATCTCGTGGCGTTCCTGAACACGCTGACGGACCGGACGTTTGTGACGAATGCGGCGCTTGCGCGGCCGGTATTGCCGCAGTGATCGATCCGGGGACTCGGTCGGCATTATTCAGTTTGCCGCGGAGTCCCACCCCCGCGGCCTGCCAGCGCTCGCTGCGGCTCAAGCCTTGCTCGCGGCGCTGGTTATTGACAACAGGCTGCTTGGATTCGCATCAGGTCACGCCGAGTCCCGACAGCCAGCACGGCAGCCATCGCCCACGGCCCATTCAGTACCATCGCGCCGGCGGCTTATCCCTGTACAGCCAGAGAATGAAGTCCGTGATCGGCGGTGACCCGCCCAGCTCGCGCAGCCGCGTCGCATTCTGGCCGCGGTGATACTGGCTATGCATGACGCACTGCATCAGGGCCTGCTCGCGGGTGAAGGGCACCGGCGCGTCTTTGAACCACGCGATGTTCAGGGGCTCCGCCCGTCGCGCGACCGAGAGCGCGGACACGTGGGCGATGGCCTCGTCGTGATACCGGCGGACGTCATCCATGATCACGCGGATGTCCGGGATGTCCTCGACCTTTGCCGGTGTGAGCTCTCCTTCGTCGCCGCGTGACGTCCAGAGAAACAGCCGCTGCACGAGGTGGATGTGGTGCAGCCGCTCGCGGATCGCGCGATCGTCGAGCGCTCCCGGCTGAGCCGCGAGTGCCTGCCAAAGCACGCTATCGGCCCAGGCCTGATGGCCGTAGAGTTCCTGGAGCAGATCGGACATTGAGGGATTATAGTCACCGTCAGCGCCTGTCCCTTCCGCTTCGGGACGTGTCCGTATGAGCTCGAGCAAATCGATCGGTGTTCGTGCGGCGCTTCTCGCGCTGATGGCTGGCCCGATCGTCTTCGGCCAGGCCACTCAGCAGCAGACGCCGGTCCAGGCTCCTCCACAACAACCGCCGGTCTTCCGGACCGGCACCGAGATCGTTCGCGTGGACGCGACGGTGTTCGACAAGAGCGGCAAGCCCGTCACCGATCTGTCCGAAAAAGACTTCGACGTCATGGAAGACGGCGTCAGCCAGCCGATCAAATCGTTCAAGCTGGTGGAGGTCAACGGTCAGCCGTCGCCGGACAACGACGAATCGCTGGCCATCCGCTCGCGGGAGCACGCCGCGCTCGAAGCGTCGAAAGATGACGTCCGTGTGTTCCTGGTGTTCTGGGACGAGTACCATATCGGCGAGTTCGAGAGTACGCTCTACGCCCGCACGCAGCTCTCGCGCTTCCTGTTGACCGCATTCGGTCCAACGGATCTCGTCGCCATCATGGATCCGCTGACCCCGACCGATGCGATCGCCTTCAGCCGCGATCGACGTCAGCTTGCCGATGCCGCCGCCCGGCTCAGGGGGCGTCGGAATGTGTACATGCCCGCGCGATCCGTCCTCGAAGAGGCGCAGCTCACGACCCGGAATGTCGAGGAAATCCGTTCGCAGGTGACGACCGGCGCGATCGTATCGGCGCTCGTGCATCTCGGCGCGATGAAGGAGGGGCGCAAGTCGCTCATCCTCTTCACGGAAGGCGCGCCGGTCGTCTTGCATGACGCCGGTGGGATGAACGAGATCATCCGGTCGGCGAACGCGAGCAATACCGCCATCTACACGGTGGATCCTCGAGGCATGATGACCGGATCCACGTGGCTCGAAGGGGTCGCGGACGATACCGGCGGCGAATGGATTCGCAGCAACGACATGGAGCGGGCGCTCAGGCGCGTCGTCCAGCAATCGACGGCGTTCTATCTGATCGGGTACGACGCGACGATGAGCCCGAAGGATGGGCGGTTCCACAAGATCAAAGTTCGCGTGAAGCGTTCGGGGCTTCAAGTGCGATCGCGCGCAGGGTTCTGGGCGCCGACGGTGGGCGACCTGGTTCGCGCGCGCGGCGCGGTGCGAAAACCGCCGCCGAGCGTTACCGATGCCGTGACCCAACTCGTGCCGCAATCGTCGGCCCGGGCCGCCGACGTCTGGGTCGGCGTCGAGCCGAAGACAGCAGGGCAGGCGAAGGTCACGCTGATGTGGATGCGACGCGGGACCGCAGCCGGCATGCCGGCGGTTGCGTCAGCCGACCTCGCGGTCACCGGCGAGAAGGGTCCGGTGTTTTCCGGCCCCGTGGATGGTGGCGTGACCTTCGATGCGCCTCCCGGTGCGTTCTCGTTGGCCCTGACGTTCAAGAACGCCAGCGGCGAGATCGTCGACAAGGAGCTGCGATCGGTCGTCGTGCCGGATCTCGCGAAGTCAGCGCTCGAGATCGGATCACCCGTGGTGCTCAAGGCGTCGAACCCGCTCGAACTGCGCGCGCTGCAGGCAGAGCCCGACGCCGCGCCGTTCCCGGGTCGTGATTTCGTACGAACCGACCGGTTGCTGATTCGCGTCCGTTTGTATGGCTCGGCGTCCGCGGGAGTGACGCCCACGGCCCGCCTGCTGAACGCTGACGGTGCCGGCACGACCGTCCTGGCGGTCCGCCGCGATCAGCCTGAGGGACCCTTCGAGATCGACCTGCCACTCTCGAGCCTGGCGCCCGCCGCATGGATCGTGGCGGTCGAAGCACGGTCAGGCTCCGAGCGCCGGGAGGTCATGGTTCCATTCAGGCTGGTCCGCTAGCTGAATTTCACCGTTTATGGCGCGGAGCACCTCGTGTCTCCAAGGCTTCCTCCCGTGCGGCGTTGCGCGCATGCAGCCACCCTGGCCGCGGCTGTCCTGCTCGTCGCAACGATGACGCTTCGCGCCCGTTCGGAGCCGCCAGTCTCTCAGGCCATCACGTCAGGGCCGGCGACAGGAGCGGCCTACCTTGGATCGCCTGCCTGTCAGGAATGCCACGAGGATCAGTTCGCCACCTGGAAGAAGTCGCTCCACGTGCAGATGACGCGGCCGATCGCCGAGGCACGGGTTGCGGGCGACTTCAGTCCGGGGACGCGGCTCACGCAGAACGGACGCACGTACCGGATGGAATCGCGCGGCGGGAAGTATTTCATCACCGTCGCGCACGGCGATCGTCCAGCGGAGACCTTCGAAATCCACTACACACTCGGCGCGCGGAGGTTCCAGGGCTACCTGTCGCGTCTACCGGACGGCCGTATCTACGTGCTGCCGGTGTTCTGGCGGACCGACACGGCCGAATGGATCGATTACGCCGTGATCGGTCCCGTCCCGGATGGTCCTCACGACTACCGTCAGATCTGGAACGTCAACTGCGTCAATTGTCACGCGACCAATCTCGCGCCGAACTACTCCCTCGAGGCGGCGACCTACGCGACGACGTGGACCGAGATGGGCATCGGGTGCGAGGCCTGTCACGGGCCGGGGAGTGACCATGTCAGGCTGATGCGCCAGGACGCTGCGAGAGGCGTGACGGCGGCTGGCGTGCGTCCCACCGATCCTGAGTACGGCGCGCGGCTGCACATCTTTTCGCCGAGGACAGCGCCGAAGCGCCAGACCTTCGATGCCTGCGCCTACTGCCACGGGAACAAGAACAACCGGTTCCTGGGGTTCACGCCTGGAGAGCGGTACGAGGACTACGCGCTGCCGTTCCTCCTGAGTGAGCCGATTCCGGACAACGATCCCCAGGGCGACTACTGGCCCGATGGCCGCCCTAACCGGTTCAACCGTCCGCAGGCGCTCACCCTGAGCGGCTGCTTCCGAAAGGGCGATGTCACCTGCACCGACTGTCACCGCATGCATGGATCGGAGAACGATCACTCGCTCAAAGTGCCGGCAGCGCGTACCGACCTCCTCTGCACGCAGTGCCATCAGAAGCTCAGCGTGCCGGGAGGATCGTCGGTTGCGACCGCAGGCCCGGCCATGAGCGCGCACACGCACCACGCGGCGGATTCGCCGGGAAGCCGCTGCATCGAATGCCACATGAGCGACGTCAACTGGCGGCTGCTCACTCGTCGCCGCGACCACACGTTCGCGCCGCCTGTGCCCGAGATGACGGCGAGCTTCGGCGCCCCGAATCCATGTACGACCTGCCATGACGATCGTTCACCCGAGTGGGCGGCGAGCGTGATGGATCGCTGGTATGGCGACGGTGCTCGCCGCCGCGCGGTCGTGGCGATCGCGAACGTCATGTACGCCGCAGGCCGAGGCGATGTACGCGCAGTGCCGGATCTCGCATCGATTGCCGCTGCTCACGACGCCGGCGCGGTGCGACAGGCGAGCGCGGCAGAGTTCATCGTGCGGCTTGCCGAACGACACGCCGTTGAGGGCGACGCGATGAGCGTGATCTTTGGGAAGCTCGCACGGGCCGCGGCGGATTCCGAGCCGATGGTTAGAGCGACCGCTGCGGCAGCGCTGGGTGCGCTCAAAGACCGCCGGGCCGTCCCGACGCTTGTCGCGCGCCTCTCGGACAAGGTGCGCGTGGTGCGCGGAAACGCCGCCGCCGCGCTGCTGCAACTTGGCGTCGTTTCCCTCGCCGGCCCCGCGGACGAGGTGATCTCCAACGCTCAGAAAGAGTACGCCTCCGGCTTGCTGACCTTTGCCGACAGCCCACAGAACCACGCGGTCGTCGCGCGGATTGAGGCGGCGCGGGGACGTGCTGTCCGGGCAGAGGCGGAGCTGCGCGCGGCGATAAAACTAGCCCCAGACGATGCGCGCTACTACCTGCTGCTCGGGGCGGTGCTCGCAGATCAATCGCGATTCGAGGAAGCGCTGGCCGCCTGGCGGACCGCGCAGCGTTTGGCGCCGGGCGATGCCGCCGTCGAGCGACTGATCGATCAAGCCCGCGCGAAAATGAAGGGAGGCGAGCGGTAGAGTCAGGTATCACGGTCCCTTCCGCACGCGAATCTCGATATTACCGGTCACGACGTCGATCGAGATGACCGGCTCCCCGCGGCCCAGAGTCGTCTCCGCGAAACGCACGCCGAACTGGTCCTTCGCATTGAGCGGGATGTCGGAGGTAATCCTGCCGTTGAACGTGGTTGCGAGGATTCGGGCATCCGGCGGTGTCGAATCCAGCGTGAGCGCCACGTCGCCCTGGAATGCGCGCAGGCGAATCAAACCGCCGGGGGTCAAGCGCGCTTGCGAAAGCGACAATCGGCCGAGCAGCGTTTCCAGCCGAATGGTTCCCGCGAGGTCTGATGCGATGAGGTCGCCGCTGTCAGACTTCGCGTTCACGAATCCTGCGAGGTGTGACAGAGTCACCCGCCCGCTGACGATTCGCACCTCCTCAAAATGAGCCATGCGCGGTGCCTTGATCGTGATGTCAGCGGTGAGCTTCGAGTCACGTTGTCCGGCGCGTTGAACCGCCGACACCCGAACCGCGGGGCCGTCCGCTTCGATGTCCGCCCTGATCTCTTCGATCTGCGCTGCAGTGGGTGCGTGACGAACGATGTCGATTTCGATGTCGGGCCGATCCCAACCCGTCATCGTCAACGTACCCGTCGTCACCTGAACGCTGATTACCGTCTCCGGGACCGTGTGAAGGACCCGATGCAAACGGCCTGAGGAACTGTCCCCAGTCCGGACTTGTTCGTGGACGGCAGGCAGCGTCAGAGCGGCCGTCACGATCGCGGCGGCCGCGCTCGAACGGGAGACGCCGAACATCCGCGGATCCTATACGTTCGCGGACCGCCCGTCGGCACTTACCGCGCCTGTCAGGTTCTCGGGTTCCCTGGTTCTCGGTTCTTGGGGAGGATCTCTGGAGAACTGAGAACCTAGGAACCCTGGAAGTCACCGCGACGCGTTCTTCCGCATCCTGCTGGCTGCCGGCATTCGCGGCCCTGCTCGGCTCCGGCCCGAGGGCGAGTACAATAGCGGCACTGGTTCCCCCCTCTGGAGTCGATATGAAACGTCAACTTGCACTCGTGTGTCTGGCACTCCTGTGTTCCGCGTGTCTTCGAGCCACCACTACGATCACGGTCCGTCAGGACGGCAGCGGCCTCATTGATCAGGAGATCGGCGCCAACCCTCAGGCCATGGAGATGCTGAAGGGGTTTGCCGGCGCCTCCGCGGATCAGAAGGGCGCGACGGCTCAGGCACCCCAGTCCCTCTTCGGCGAGGCCGAGGCGAAGAAGATGGCGGACCAGATGGGCGTCAAGTTCGTCTCTGGCGAGCCGATCAAGACAGCGGACCTCGAAGGCTATCGCGCGCACTACAGCTTCGACGACGTGACGAAGTTGCAGGTGAAGATGAACCAGAACTCGACCGGCGGGCTGGCTGCCAGCAAGGCCGAGCCGCCGTTCAGCTTCCAGTTCGAGAAGCACGGCTCGTCGTCGCTGCTCACGATCAATATGCCGGAGCAGAAGCCCGGTGCCACGAGTCCGCTCAACCAGTTGGGTATGGGTGGCGGCGCGACGCAGAACCAGGCTCAGAACGAGCAGGCGCTCGCGATGATGAAGATGATGATGAAGGGGCTTTATGTGGACGTGACCTTGGCCGTCGACGGCAGGGTCATCAAGACCAACGCGCCGTACGTCAACGGATCCAAAGTCACGCTCGTACAGATGGACTTCGACAAGCTGCTCGCCACCGAGGGTGCGCTGCAGAAGCTGCAGCAGGCGAACGATCCGCGCACGCTGAAAGACGTCCCCGGACTGAAAGTCGTCGCCGAACCCAAGCTCACCATCGAATTCGGCCGCTGAGCCGTAGGATCATCGGGCCGGGGTGCATGATACTCTTGTCCCGGCCCACGGCCGTTCCGCGCGCGTCCGTCTCGTGCCGTGCGCACCCGTAAGGCGGCGGGCTGCGAGGGTTTCATGACCAGACGCCGTCTGCTTGCTGCAATCGGTGCGGTCTTCTTCATCAGTGTTCTCACCCAGTCGATTGATCCCGGCGTCCGCGCCGGCACGGGTGTTCTCCCCGATCGGTTGTCTTCGCAGGAATTCTGGTCGCTCAGCAGCGATCTCTCCGAGGCCGACGGCTTCTTCCGATCCGACAATCTGCTCTCCAACGAGGTGCTCTTCCAACGCGTGATTCCGGACCTGACGCGTACCGCCAAAGTCGGTCGCGTTTACCTGGGCGTGGGACCGGAACAGAACTTCACGTACATCGCCGCGCTCAAGCCCGCGATGGCGTTCATCGTCGACATCCGGCGCGGCAACCTGCAGCTGCACCTCATGTACAAGGCGATTTTCGAGATGTCGATGGATCGCGTCGAGTTCGTGTCGCGGCTCTTCTCGCGGAAGCGGCCCGACGGACTCGGGCCGAAATCCACCGCGCAGGACATCTTCGCCTCATTCACGAAGATCGAACCCGACGAGACGCTGTACAAAGCGAACCTCAAGACAATTCAGGACTACCTCGTCAAGACCGCGGCCCTGCCCCTGAGTGAGGAGGATCTCAAGGGGATCGACTACGTGTACTCGCAGTTCTACTGGTACGGGCCGATCATCCAGTACTGGTCGTCAGGCGGGCGCGGCGGCCGCAGCGCGCCGACCTACACCGATCTGATGCTCGCTGATGATGGCAAGGGTCAAATGCGCGGGTTTCTGGCGAGCGACGAGAGTTTTTCGTTCCTCAAGGATCTCGAGAAGCGCAACATGCTCGTGCCTGTCGTCGGCAACTTTGCCGGTCCGAAAGCGTTGCGGAGCGTTGGCAAGTACATCCGCGAGCACGGCGGAACGGTGTCGGCGTTCTATCTCTCGAATGTGGAGCAGTATCTTGGACGCGATGGGCTGTGGGCGACCTTCTGCGGTAACGTCGCGACGCTGCCGCTCGATGAATCGAGCACGTTCATTCGATCGGTCCGCAACGGCAACTACATGGCGGGCATCGGCCTCGACTCAGAGCTCGGCAACATCGCGAGCGAAGTGAAGAGTTGCAGCGTGGCCGGTGCGGCCGGTCTGATCTCGAACATCGGCGCGTTCCTCACCGGCCGGCCACTCGGGCCATCGGGTCCTCCGTCGAGATTCCGGCGCTGAACGGGAAGACATCGACACTCGTTTGATCCAAAGGAAGGGCTGACGTTGCAAATCATCCGTAACCGCACCCTCTACGACGTCTGCATCGTGGGCTCCGGCGCCGGCGGCGGGATGGCCGCCAAGGTCCTCACCGAGGCGGGCGCGAACGTCGTGATGCTGGAAGCGGGCCCGATGTGGGATCCGGTCAAGGACTCGAAGATGTTCGCGTGGCCTTACGACACGCAGCGTCGAGGGAACGCGACCAACGAGCGTCAGTTCGGCGAGTTCGACGCGGCGCTCGGCGGGTGGACGCTCGATGGTGAACCCTACACGATGGCGCCCGGTGAGACGTGGGACTGGTTTCGATCGCGGATGCTCGGCGGCCGCACGAACCATTGGGGACGCATCTCGTTGCGGATGGGTCCGGACGACTTCAGGCGCAAGAGCCTCGATGGCCTGGGCGACGACTGGCCGATTACCTACGACGATCTGAAGCCGTACTACGACCGCGTCGACACGCTCATCGGCATTTTCGGAAGCGCCGAGAACTTTCCCAACGAGCCCAACGGCATCTTCATGCCGCCGCCCCAACCACGTTGTTACGAACTGCTGATCAAGGACGCGTGCGATCGGCTCCGCGTACCGGTGATTCCCAGCCGGTTGTCAATCCTGACCAAGCCGCTGAACGGGCGGGCCGCGTGCCACTACTGCGGCCAGTGCAATCGCGGCTGTGCGACGCACTCGAACTTCTCATCACCGTCGGTCTTGATTCCACCGGCCGTG
The DNA here is from genome assembly GCA_036258055.1 of Vicinamibacterales bacterium. Taxonomy (GTDB): domain Bacteria; phylum Acidobacteriota; class Vicinamibacteria; order Vicinamibacterales; family 2-12-FULL-66-21; genus DATAEK01. The sequence goes on along the minus strand of DATAEK010000127.1, from coordinate 15,648 downwards.
GCCACGAAGCGCCTGACGATTCTGGCCAACGCGATGGCGCGCGAGGTGACGCTAGACGAGGCCGGGCTCGCAAGCGGCGTCTCGTACATCGACAAGACCACCAACCGCGAGAATCACGTCCGGGCCCGCATTGTCGTCCTTGCGGCGAGCGCGTGCGAGTCGGCGAGGATCCTCCTCAACTCGAAGTCGCCGAAGTTTCCCCAGGGCCTGGCGAATTCGAGCGGCACGGTCGGCAAATACCTCACCGACTCCACGGGCGTCAGCGTGGGCGGGTTCATCCCGAAAATGATGAGCGGCGCCGCGCACAACTGCGACGGCGTCGGCGGCATGCACGTCTTCATGCCCTGGTGGCTGGACAACAAGAAGCTGGATTTCCCGCGCGGGTATCACATCGAGCCCGGCGGCGGCCGCCGCATGCCGAACTTCGGATTCCTGAGCGGCATCCACAACTTCACCGGTATCGAGGGATCGGGACGCCCGCCCTCAGGACCGGGCTACGGCAAGGCGCTCAAGGACGACTACCGCCGTTTCTACGGCGCGACGGTGGGTTTCTCGGGCCGCGGCGAGATGATCCCGAACGCCAACAGCTACTGCGAGATCGATCCAACCGTCGTGGACAAGTGGGGGATTCCGGTGCTTCGGTTCCATTTCAAATGGAGCGACTACGAGATCAACCAGGCGAAGCACATGCAGGAGACCTTCCGCGCGATCATCACGGAAATGGGCGGAACGCCGATGGGGCCGATGCCCTCACGCGAGCGCGGCTACGGCATTGCGCCGGGCGGCCGGATCATCCACGAGCTCGGCGTGACGCGGATGGGCAACGATCCATCGACCTCCGCGCTGAACAAGAACTGTCAGGCACACGATTGCCGCAACCTCTTCGTCGCCGACGGCGGTCCGTTCGTCACGCAACCGGACAAGAACTGTACCTGGACCATCCTTGCGCTCGCGATGCGGACCAGCGAATTCATCGCCGAACAGCGCAAAACCGGCACCATCTAGGACAAGCATGGACACACTCAGCCGCCGTACCGTTCTCAAACTGTTATCTTCGGTGCCCGTTTCCGCGGTATTCGCGCTGACCGAGGCCGAGGCGCAGCAGGCCCATCACCTGGTACAGGCGGCGCGCCAGACTGCTCAGAAAACGGGTGTCGCCTTCAAGCCGAAGTTCTTCACCTCCCATGAATACGACACCGTCCGCATGCTCGTCGATCTGATCATTCCGCGCGACGAACGATCCGGCAGCGCGACCGACGCGGGGGTGCCGGAGTTCATGGACTTCACGATGATCGATCAGCCCAATCGGCAGACCGCCATGCGTGGCGGGCTGGCCTGGCTGGACCTCGAATGCCAGCAGCGTTTCGACAAGATGTTCCTGACCTGCACGGCGGAGCAGCGGACGGCCGTGCTCGACGGCATCTCGGGATACGGCCCGACGACCGACGAGAACTCGCACGGCGTCGCGTTCTTCCGCAGCTTCCGCGATCTGACGTCGAGTGGATTCTGGACGAGCAAGATGGGCATCGCGGATCTCGGCTACATCGGCAATACGGTGGTGCCCGAGTGGAAGGGATGCCCTGACGCAGCGCTGAGCAAGCTGGGCGTCACGGCGCGCGCCGAATGACACGCCGCGACCGGCCGGGTCTTCGGACGTTTCTCGCTTCTTTTCTCGTCCTGTTCCTCGAAGTCGCGCTGATCCGGTGGATGCCCGCCTACATCCGCCTGCTCGCGTATTTCTCCAACTTCATCCTGCTCGCGAGCTTCCTCGGGATCGGCGTCGGCTGCCTTCTCGCATCCTCACGCCGGCGCCTGTTCCCGTGGTTCCCGGTGCTGCAGACGATCGTGATCCTCTCGGTCTACTACTTCCGCCTGGAAGTGTCCGTCCCGACGGCCGGCAGCATCTATTTCTCGAGCGGCACTGCCGACAAGGTCGTTCTGGTCGAGAGCACGATGCTGCTTCCGCTCCTCTTCGTGATCGTGGCAGCGCTCTTCGTCACGATGGCGCAGCGGATGGGCCGCGAGATGGCGTCGCTGCCGCCGCTTCGTGGCTACACGATCAACATTGCCGGCAGCCTGGTGGGCGTCGCGGCCTTCGCGGTGATCTCGTGGCTCCAACTGTCGCCGGTGTGGTGGTTCGGGCTGGCGTTTCTCTCAGCACTCCCGCTCTTGCTCTGGGATGAGCCACTCGACGTGGCGACCGCGCGACCGCCCGGATCGACCCGTGCCCTGGCCGGTGCCGGCATCGTTCTCCTCGGCATCTCGCTGATCGTGGTGCAGGTGATGGCCCGCGGCGCGATCTGGTCGCCGTACTACAAGATCACTGTCGGACAAGAAGGCCCCGACACGGTCGTCGAAGTGAACAACATCTTTCACCAGTCAATGGCCCCGGTCGAACAGAAGGAGTACTTCTACCAGTGGCCGTACGCGGTTTTCGGCGACACCTTCCAGGATGTGCTGATCCTCGGCGCCGGATCAGGCACCGACGTTGCCGCGGCGCTGCGGCACAACGTGCGGCATGTCGATGCTGTCGAGATCGATCCGGTGATCATCAGGCTCGGACGCGAGCGCCACCCCGATCGGCCGTATTCGGATCCACGCGTCACCCTGGTCAACGACGATGCCCGCCATTTCCTGAGGACGAGCACGCACAAGTACGACCTCGTCGTCTTCGCGCTCATCGACTCGCTGACGATGCAATCGAGCTTCTCCGGGGTGAGGCTCGAGAGTTACATGTTCACCGAGGAGTCGTTCCGCGCGGTCAGGGATCACCTCAAGCCTGACGGGCTGCTGGTCGTCTACAACTATTTCCGCGAACGGTGGCTCGTCGACCGGCTGGCCAACACGGCTGCGGCGGCATTCGAGCACGAGCCGCGCGTCCATGTGCACGAGGCGCGGGCGTATCTGGGCGTGCTGATGGCCGGACCGCGTCTCGCCACGCTGACCTCGGATCCCAAGGTTCCCGATCAGGTGACCGCATTCGGGCAATCGCATGCGCCAAGCCCGGCGCGGATCCACCAGCGTGATTCCTCGATCGAACCGGCGCGCGACGACTGGCCATTCCTCTACCTGCGCGAACGCAGCCTGCCGCGCCACTACGGGGTCACCCTGCTTCTGATCCTGGCGGTGTCAACCCTCGTGGTGATGGCCACGATGCGAGGGGAGTCCGGCAGGTGGTCGTGGCAGTTTTTCCTGCTCGGCGCGGGGTTCATGCTGCTCGAGTCCAAATCGATCATTCAGTTCGCGCTGTTGTGGGGATCGACCTGGGTCGTCGCATCGCTGGCGATTGCGTCCGTGCTGGCCATGGCGCTCGTGGCGAACTACGTCGTCGCGACGACCGAAATCCGCCGGCCCTGGCTCGTCGGCGTGATTCTCGTCGCCCTGCTGGGGCTGAACTACCTCGTGCCTATCGGGCGCATCGCGTTCGAGAGCCGCATTGTCGAGTCCGTGTTCTACGCTGTCCTGATGTTCAGCCCGATTCTGTGCGCCGGGTTGCTGTTCGGCTCGGCGATCAAACGGTCCACCTCGCTCGCTCGCGACTACGGCACCAACCTGCTTGGAGCGATGGTCGGAGGTGTTGGAGAATACCTGTCGCTCGTGACGGGATTCCGCGTGCTTCTCCTCCTCATCGCGGTCTGCTATGTCGGGGCGTTGCTCGCGCGGGATCGTGACGCCGTGGTTGCGGCGGTCCTGCCGCGGCCTGAGCTGTCATAATGCAAACCAGCTGAACAGGAGCGATGTCGAGGATGGCTACTGTGCACCGGATGATACTCGCAGCGGTTCTGGCTTTCGGGACCGCGTTGACGGTTGCGGCTCAGAAGTCCGCACCCCCGCCTGCGAAGAGCGGGTCAAAGGAACCGGCGCCCAAGGTCAGCGCGGAAGAGAACTACAAGATGACCTGCGCGCTGTGCCACGGTCCGGACGGCACCGCCGCCATCAAAGAGATGAACTTCGCAGACGGCGAGTGGAAACACGGAAGCTCGATCGCCGCGATCGCCAAAACGATCACCGAAGGCGTGAAGGGAACGGCGATGCTGCCGTTCGGCGACAAGTTCAGCAAGCAGGAAATCCTGGAGCTCGCCAAGCTCGTACGGTCCTTCGACAAAACGACCAAGAAAGCCCCGGTCAAGAAGTAGGCGCGCGATGACGACCGTCAACGTCGCCCTCATTGGCTACGCGTTCATGGGCAAGGCGCATTCGAACGCGTACCGACAGGTCTCGCGGTTCTTCTCTCCACGCCTCCAGCCCCGCATGCGCGTGATCTGCGGCCGCACGAAACGCAACGTCGAGGCGGCGGCGGCCGAATTCGGCTGGGAGGAATCGGCCACGGACTGGCGCTCGGTGGTCGCGCGCAAGGACATCGACGTCGTCGACATCAGTACCCCCGGGGATTCACACGCGGAGATCGCGATTGCCGCGGCGCGCGCGGGCAAGGTCGTCTTTTGCGAGAAACCGCTGGCGAATTCCGTCGCCGAAGCCAATCGCATGCTTGCGGCTGTGGCGAAGGCCCGCGTGATCCACATGCTCTGCCACAATTACCGCCGAGCGCCTGCGGTCACGCTAGCCCGGCAGCTGATTGCCGATGGACGGATAGGGGAGATACGCCACTTCCGCGGCACCTATCTCCAGGACTGGATCGTCGATCCGAAGTTTCCGCTGGTCTGGCGGCTCGATCGGACGCGCGCGGGCTCCGGCGCACTCGGTGATCTGGCCGCGCATTCAGTCGACCTGGCGCGCTTCCTCGTCGGCGAGATCGCCGCCGTCGCAGGACACCTCGAGACGTTCGTCAAACAGCGGCCGCTTCCCGGCAACAGTCAGAAGAAGGGGCGCGTGACCGTGGACGACGCGGCCACGGCGCTCGTGAAGTTCAGGAACGGCGCGATGGGCACGATCGAAGCGACGCGCATGGCGCCTGGCCGGAAGAACTTCAATCGCTTCGAGATCAACGGGAGCCGCGGTAGTATCGCGTTCGATCTCGAGCGAATGAACGAGCTCGAGGTCTATTTCGAATCGGAGCCTGCAGCCACGCGCGGCTTTCGGCGCATTCTCGTCACCGAAAAAGTTCATCCGTACGTCAAGGCCTGGTGGCCACCCGGCCACATCATCGGCTACGAGCACACGTTCACCCACACCGTGTTCGATCTTCTGGAAGGCATCGCCGACAATCGAGTGCCCGAACCGAACTTCGTCGATGGCGTACGCAACCAGCTCGTGCTCGACGCGATCGAGCGCGCCGCACGACAGAAACGCTGGATCGAAGTCCGCGACGTCACGCGCACCCGGTCCTAGTGGGGCGCGAGCGCTCCAGCTTCATCGAATGTTCCGTGCTACCGGATCCGGATGTTGCGAAAAGCGACCCGGCTGCCGTGATCCTGAAGGGCGATGTGCCCTTTTGGGATGCGGCCGTAGTTCGGCCACTGCTTGAACTTGCTGGCGTCGACCCGCTGCTGCCAGTCGGGGCTTCCGAGCTCATACTCGACCACCTTGACGTCGTTCAACCAGTGCTCGACGTGATTCCCCTTGATGACGATGCGGGCGGCGTTCCACTCGCCGATCGGGCGGGTTACGTCCTTGATCGGCGCGTAGAGGCCGTAGTCGGAGGCAGCCGATGTCAGCGGGTTTTGGCCATCCGCGTGGCGGGCATTGTCGAGCACCTGGTATTCGGGCCCGGTGTAATACGCCTCCTCGCCGTCCTCGCTGACGCGGTACATGATCCCGCTGTTCCCGCCCTCGGCGATCTGCCATTCGAGCTCGAGCTCGAAGTTATCGAATTGATCGATCGTGATGATGTCGCCGCCCTGGGACACGCGCGTCAGGGCGCCGTTGACGGCCTGCCAGCCAGCCGGCGCCGTTGTCTGATGGTAGCCGCGCCATCCCGACGTGGTCTTGCCGTCGAAAAGCGGGCGCCAATCGGCGCCAGACGCTGGAACAGCCGCAGGATCGGGCCTCGTCGGACCGGTGGTGCTTGAATCGGACGTGCCGCACGCGAGCACGGCGGCGACGAGCATCACGCCGCTCCATCCGAAGAACTGGTCAGTCATGTCTCTCCCTCTCCATTACGCCGCCGCGGTCAGCCGCTCGACGATACAGAAACATAGCGCAGATCCGGCAGTTGCGGGCCCGGCATCCTGCTAGAATCCCCCTCGGACAAGGGGGGAGACCACGATGAGCGAGCGACACGATCGCAGTGACCCGACCGGCCGGCCGAGCGGGGCCGTTACACGACGGGAGTTCGTGACGACCGCGGCGGCGGCCGGCGCGGGCATCGTCATCGTTCCGCGGCACGTGCTCGGACGAGGCTTTCAGGCGCCCAGCGACACGGTGAACATCGCCACGGTCGGCGTCAACGGCATGGGTGGCACGAACACGCTGGCGCTCATGAGCCAGAACATCGTCGCCGTGTGCGACGTGGACTGGACCCTGCTCGATCGACGTCTCACCGCGTACAAAGAGCGAGTCAACCCGCCGCCGCCTCCGCCCGGCGCGCCAGCCCCGAGTCCGGCCGCCGCTCAGGCGACCCGCCCACGGCCCCGTAAGCCGACGGCCGCGCAGCTGGCCGCCAACGACAAGCGCGCTCCACGGAACGAGGATGCCGAGCTGAAACGCTTCGTCGAGCAGCAGCTGCCGAAGCTGCAGCGCTATCGCGACTATCGCGAGATGCTCGACAAGCAGAAGGATATCGACGCCGTCGTCGTCGCGACGCCCGATCACATGCACGCCGCCATTGCGTCCGCTGCGATGGATCTGCGCAAGCATGTCTACGTGCAAAAGCCTCTCTGCTGGTCGGTTCAGGAAGCGCGGCATCTGGCGAAGAAGGCCGCGGAAACCAAGGTCGTCACGCAGATGGGCAATCAGGGACACTCGCGCGACGAGGCGCGCCTCGGCTACGAGTACCTCACCGCGGGTGCCATCGGTGAGATTCGCGAGATCCACGTGTGGACGAATCGTCCGCTCGGATATTGGCCACAGGGAATCCCAAGACCTGCGCCGATTCCCGAGAGCAATCAACCACTCCGCTGGAACGGGCGTGGGATCGACACGCGTCTCGCGGCCGCGATGGGCGCAGGTTACCCGGTCCCGGATCAGCTCGCGTGGGATCTCTTCCTCGGCGTAGCGCCGCGCGTGGACTACCACCCGCTCTATCACCCCTTCAACTGGCGCGGATGGGTGGACTGGGGTCAGGGCGCGCTGGGGGACATGGGCGCGCACCTCATCGATCATCCGTTCTGGGCGCTGAAGCTCGGCTATCCGACGGTGATCGAGACGATCTCGACGCCTTTCAACGGCGTGTGTTATCCACACGCGACGACGACCTACTATGAGTTCCCCGCGCGCGGCTCGATGCCCGCGGTCAAGATGACGTGGTACGACGGCGGCCTCACACCGCCACGGCCCGACGAGATCGGCGATCAGAAGCTGAACGGGGAAGGAGGAATCCTGTACATCGGCAGCAAGGGCAAGATGCTGCAGGATACCTACGGGCTCAATCCGCGCCTGTTGCCGCAGTCGCTGCACGATTCGACGGCCGTGCCGCCTCAGACGCTTCCGCGGATCACGCACGAGGAACACGAGCTGAACTGGGTCGAGGCGATCAAGGGTAAGGCGGAGATCTCTTCTCCCTTCGAGTTTGCTGCGCAACTCACCGAGGTCATGCTCCTCGGCATCGTCTCGCTCAGAGCCGGCGCGAAGATCCACTACGACGGCGCAACGATGCGGGTGACGAATCCGGCCACAGCCAATGATTTCCTGAAGCGCGATTACCGGCAGGGCTGGGCGCTTACATAATGGCAAATGGCAAATGGCACATCGCAAATGGCATGGTGGAAATGGCAAATGGGACGAGCAAATGCACGGATGTGTTTGGCGTCCAGCCCACCACTACTTGACAAACCGCGATTCAACTCGATAGGCTCGAAGTCGTGAAGCGTCGCTCGGGGATCACCGCCTGCGTCTGTTGTTGCCCGATCTGTTGCGGGGCCGCCGCGGTCCAGGTCTCCCTCTCTTTGCGATGCTGAACTGACAAGCACTCATCGACTAGTGGCAGATCGAAGCCCGGCAGCCAAATGGCTCGCCGGGCTTTTTGTTTTTGGGGACGACAGGTCGAAATGGGGGTTTCATGGCGCTCTATCCCATCTTTCTACGGCTGGCCGGGCGGCCAGTGCTCCTCGTCGGCGGTGGACGTGTGGCGGCGTCGAAGCTGCGCGCGCTCGTCGACGCGGGCGCACTGGTGACGGTCGTTGCCCCCGAGATCATCGATGAGATCGCGAGGGCGCCGGTCGCACTTCACAGGCGCTCGTTCGAAACGAGCGACCTCGACGGGGTGTGGCTCGTCGTCGCCGCGGCCCCACGAGGGGTGAACCGCGAGGTGTCGACGGAGGCTCACGCGCGCGGGATCTTCGTCAACGCCGTGGACGACGTCGAGAGCGCGAGCGCCTATGCGGGAGCCGTGCTGCGGCACGCGGGAGTTACCGTGGCCATATCGACCGACGGCGAAGCGCCGGCGCTCGCGGGGCTGATGCGTGAAGCGCTCGAGACGGTGCTGCCCGAGGATCTCGAGGCCTGGGTCGCCGCGGCGCGCGAGTCGCGGGTCAGGTGGCTCGAGGGCGGGGTCCCGATGGAACGACGACGGCCGCTGCTGCTGGACGCGCTCGTCGCGCTGTACAGCGACCGCGAACACGGGCGCGAGCGTGAGCGAGCGCTCACGGGCGCAGCTGCGGAGTGACAAGAACGTTGACTCGGAGGACAGTCGTTTCGAATCAGCGGCGCGAGCGTGAGCGAGCGCTGGCAGGTCGCGGGGGTGGGGCCCCGCGACAAACTAAGTATGCCTAACTCCGGCTTCGTTTCACTCGTCGGCGCCGGCCCCGGCGATCCGGATCTGTTGACGCGCAAGGCGGCGCAGCGTCTGGCGGAGGCCGATGTGGTCCTCTACGATGCGCTCGTTGATTCCGCGGCGCTCGATCTGGCGCCGCGCGCGCAACGCGTGTTCGTCGGCAAGCGCGCAGGACGGCCGGCTATCCGGCAGGAGACGATCCACCGTCTGATGATCCGTGCCGCGGGACGCGGCCAGCGCGTCGTGCGTTTGAAGGGCGGCGATCCGTTCGTTTTCGGACGGGGCGGGGAGGAGGCGCTTGCGCTTTCGAGCGCGGGCGTGCCCTTCGAGATCGTGCCCGGTATCAGCTCGGCGATCGCCGCTGCCGAGCTCGCACACATTCCGGTCACGCATCGAGGCATCGCATCGGCGTTCGTGGTCGTGTCCGGTCACGCCGACGCCGCGTATCGTCCGGCTCTCGGCTCACTCGCTCCGGGCAGCGCGACGATCGTCGTGCTGATGGGACTCGGCCGGATGGAAGCGATCGCGCAGCTGCTGATCGATCGCGGGTGGACGCGGTCGACGTCCGCCGCGGTCCTGCTCGCCGCGTCCACGGCGCAGTCCGACGTGTGGACCTGCACGCTCGGTGAGCTCGCGCAGGGTCTCGACCTGTCGGACATCGACGCTGCCGGCACGATCGTCATCGGTGACGTGGTGAAGCTGCGTCATCTGCTGGCGCCAGCCACGATGGAGGAAGAGGAGGAGGCGGCTGCCCTCTAGGTGATTCTCGTCGTTCTAGGGTTCTCGGTTCTCAGTTCTCGGTTCTAAGGTTCTCGGGTTCTCAGGTTCTCGGGTTCTGACGTTCTCGAGTTCCCGGGTTCCAAAAGGTTCTAATGCTTCTGGGGTTCGCCGGAGCGAGTTGGGGGACGTGATGAAGGGGATTGAGGATCGCGAGACGTTCGGCCGAGCGCGGCTGTCGTTCGCGGACGAAGCGGACATCGACGAGTTCGTCGAGGTTCTTGGCCGCTTCGAACGCGGAGAGATAACCCCGGACGCGTGGCGCTCGTTTCGCCTGATCAGGGGCCTCTATGGGCAGCGGCAGTCGGATGTCCAGATGCTGCGCGTCAAGATTCCTCAGGGCATCCTGAACGCGCCGCAGCTCGATGCGCTGGCGAACGTGGCCGATGAGTACTCGCGAGGGTTCGGTCACATCACGACGCGTCAGAACATGCAGTTCCACTTCGTCGAGCTACCCAACGTCGAGCCGGCGATGCGACACCTGGCCGCGGCGGGATTGACGACGCGCGAAGCGTGCGGAAACTCCGTTCGAAACATCACCGCGTGCCCCTACGCGGGAACGGCGGCCGATGAAGTGTTCGACGTGACCCCGTACGCCGAAGCGCTGACGCGGTATCTGCTCCGACACCCGCTGAGTTCGACGTTGCCGCGCAAGTTCAAGATCGCGTTCGAAGGGTGCACGAACGATCACGTCGCGACCGGTATCAACGACATCGGCTGGCGGGCGCGGATCGAAGAGGTCGATGGCGACCTGGTTCGCGGTTTCAGGGTCACAGCAGGTGGCGGCACGTCGATTCTTTGCAAGGATGGCACGGTCCTCTACGAGTTCCTGCCCGCGACCGAGATCTTCAACGTCACCGAAGCCATCCTCCGTGTGTTCAAGCGGCTCGGTGACTACCAGCACAAGCAGCGCAACCGCATGAAGTTCCTGATCCGCTCGATTGGATGGGATAGGTTCCGAGCGGAGTTCGAGCAGGAACTGGATCAATTCGTCTCGGAAGGAGGCGCGCCTCTGCCGTTCGATCCGGAGCACCCGCCCGTCGAGGACGAGCCAGAATCGCTGCGGCGAGACCCCCCGTCGATCGAGAGCATTCGGGCTCGGTCGGCCTCCTCCGTAACCGCGGGCCCGGGCATTCAGCCACGGGTCGTGCCGAAGTTGTCGGTGCTTCCGCGTGAGTTCCTCGACTGGACGGCCACGAACGTCAGAAGTCAGGTGCAGCCAGGCTACGTGCTCGTGACCGTGACGACGATGCTTGGCGATCTCACGTCGACGCAGCTGCGGATTCTCGGAACGCTCGCCGAAGCGTTCGGCGACGGCACCGTCCGCGTCACGCCGGAGCAGAACCTGCTCTTTCGCTGGGTGAAACGCGAGGACGTTCATGCGCTCTACTCGTCGATCGCGGCTGCCGGTCTGAGCCGCGGCGGCGCCGGCACGCTCGCCGACGTCACGAGCTGCCCCGGCGCGGAGACGTGCCGCCTCGCCGTCACGCAGTCGCGCGGTCTCGGGCGTCTCCTGGCCGACCAGCTCGCCGAGCGCCCGGATCTCGTGTCGAAGGTCCCCGGGCTGAACATCAAGATCAGCGGCTGCCCGAACGGGTGCGGCCAGCATCACATCGCCGGCATCGGGTTCCAGGGGAGCCTGCGCAAGGTCGGCGGGCGTCCGGCGCCGCATTACTGCGTGATGGTGGGCGGCGGCACAACACCCGATACGAGCTTCGGCCGTCTCGCCGCATCGATCCCGGCGCGACGGTGCGTAGAGGCGCTCGAGCGGCTGATCGACCTCTACACCCAATCACATCAGCCGGGTGAGTCCGCTCCGGCGTTCTTCCGTCGCGTCGAGCTGCCGATCGTCAAGGCCGCGCTCGCCAATCTCGACCGTCTCACGCCCGATGCTGCCACCGCCGACGATTTCGTCGATCTCGGCGATGAGGCCGAATTCCAGCCCGACGTCATGGACGGGGAATGCAGCACCTAGCCCGGGGCCAGAGCTCGCATTTCTGATCGGCGGCCCCGGAATCGAAAACCGAGATCTGATCCGGGCAGGAGTGCCAGGGCCGATCGGAAACTGCGATCTGATCGGGCGGTGGTACCATCGAAGGCATGGGCTCCGCTTCGCGCGTGACCTGCCTGGTCCTTGCGGCGGTGACGGCGAGCGCAGTCCTCGTCCGCAGCACGGCGATCCGCGCGGGACAGAATCCGCCACCGCAGGACCCGCAGCAACCGCAACAACAACAGCGGCAGCCAACCTTCCGTACGGGCGCGAACGTCGTACGTGTAGACGTGACCGTCCTCGATCGCCGCGGCAATCCAGTCCCCGCACTGACTGCCGATGACTTCGAGGTCGAAGAAGACGGCGTCCTTCAGTCGATTCAGTCGTTCAAGTACGTCGAAGCCACCGGCAAGCCTGCCGCAGACGACGATCTATCGCTCGCGATTCGATCGCCTGAGCACGCCGCGGCAGAAGCCGCGCGCGACGACGTGCGCGTCTTCCTGATTTTCTGGGATGAGTACCACATCGATCAGTTCGAGAGCGCGCTGCGCGGTCGCGAAGCGGTGATCCATTTCGTCTCGACAGCATTCGGACCGACGGATCTGGTCGCATTGATGGATCCGCTGACACCTACCGACGCGATACGGTTCACCCGCGACTTCTCGAGCCTCGCGCTCGACGCCAAGAAACTGCAAGGACGGCAGAACGTGTTCATTCCAACCCGCAGCGCCGTCGAGGACGCGCAGCTCGCGCGTGGCGGGGATATCCGGCGGCTCCGCGCGGAGGTCAGCCTCTCTGCGCTCAAGGCGGCGGCGGTATATCTGGGATCGCTGCGTGAAGGGCGCAAGGCGATCATCTACATCAGTCAGGGACTGCGCGCGCTGGGCAGAGACGAAGAGCCCCTCCTGAGCGACGCTGTACGGGCAGCCAACGAGAGCAACACGGCGATCTACACGGTCGATCCGCGGGGCCTCTCCGCTCGGGCCGCTGCGGATTCGCTGTACGTGCTCGCCGAGAACACCGGCGGCAAGGCCATCGTCAACAGCAACGCGATCGATGGCCCGCTCAAGCAGGTGGTGAAAGACGCGAGCGCGTTCTACCTGGTCGGGTACTCGTCGGCGAAGAATCCAGCCGACGGCCGGTTCCATCAGATCAAAGTGCGGGTCAAACGGGGAGCCCTGGAGGTCCGGGCGAGAAAGGGTTACTGGGCGCCGAGCCTGACCGCCGTTTCCGAAGCCAAGGCGAAGGCGGCCGCTGCGGAGCCGCCCAGCAACGTCGCCAAAGCGCTCAACCTTCTCGCCGTCACGAGCACACGCCACCTGGTCGATGTCTGGACTGGCGCCTCGCGGACAAGCGACGGACGGACGCAACTGACCGTGGCCTGGACGCCTCGTGTTCAGCGTACCTCGCACGATGAGCCGGCGACGCTCTCGGTGAAGGCCCTCGACGCCGACGGCCAGAACCTGTTCGAAGGACTCGTCACCCAGCGTGGAACATCGTTTCCCGTGCCTGCGGGAACGGTGCAGGTTCAGATCTCCGTGAAGGACGCTGCCGATCAAATCGTGGATTCGGAGACGCGCGCGGTGACAGTCCCGAATCTGATTGGCGATCGACTTGCGTGGGCCACGCCGATGATCTTGCGGGCCCGGGGTCCGCTGGAGTTCAGAACTCTTACAACGGAACCGGATCCGCAGCCGTTCGCCTCGCGCGTAGTCTCACGATCCGATCGACTGCTGGTGCGAGGGTGGTTGTACGGTGAACACCGCGCCGATGCGACCGTATCGGCACGACTCGTCAACAAGAGCGGGACGACGCTCGTGGCGCTGCCGGTCGTCGCCGTACCGGACCGCCCAGGTCTGTTTCAGATTGATTTCCCGCTGACGTCGATCGCAAGCGGCGACTTCGTCATCGCCCTCGAAGCTAGCGCCGGCGACGACAAAGCCGAAGCGATGGTGGGAATTCGCATCGTCGGCTAACGCCGACGATGGCAAATGGCAAATGGTAAAGGGTAAATGGAATGGCCGATGGCACCCTTTACCATCTGACCATCCCATTTACCATGTGCCATTTACCATTTGCCATCGCGAAGCGGCTACTCCCTCATCCACACGTCCTGCAAGACGTTGACGGTTTTGGAGATGGGCTTCCCGTTGACGGTCAGCGTCACGAGGTAGGTCCCCGGATCCACGGGCTGGGCGAAGCCGCCGCGGCCACCGCCGCCCCCGCCGCCGAATCCCTGACCTCCACCCTGACCGGGCGGTGGCGCCGGCGCCAGGTTCCACATCACCCGGTTGATGCCCGCCGCCTTCGGACCCTCGAGTGTGCGGATCGTCTTGCCGGTCGCGTCGGCAATGGTGATCTTCACGTCAGTGGCTGCTGACTTCAGGTAGTAGTTGATCGACGCGCCGCGCGGCGGGTTCTCGCCGACGAACACCTTCTGTCCGCCGACCTGCTGCCCGCTCTGACGATCGTTGACGTAAGCGATCGCCGGACGGATGTCGAAGAGAGAGACGTCCTGGGACTGCGCCCCCGCGAGCTGTTGCAGCGGCGTGATGTCGTCGGCGATCCAGATCCCGCGCGCGTGCGTGGCCACGATGAGGTCGTTGTCGCGCGGATGAATCAGGATGTCATCGACGCGGGCGGTTGGCAGGTTGTTCATGAATTTCTGCCAGCTCTTTCCGCCGTCGATCGACACGAACAGACCGAACTCCGTGCCGACGTAGAGAAGATCCTTGTTTTTCGGATCCTCGCGCACGACCTGGATGTTGCCGGACGGCGGCAGGTTGTTCGCGATGCTCTGCCAGGACTTACCGAAGTCGCGCGTCACGAAGAGATACGGCTTCAGGTCGTCGTCTCGATGACCGTCCACCGACACGTACGCGGTTCCCGCATCGAAGTTCGACGCGGAGATGCGCGAGATCCAGTACGTGTGGTTCGCGGGCAGCCCGGGAAGGTTCTTGCCGACTTCCGTCAAGTTGTCGCCGCCGTCGCGGCTGATCTGCACGAGGCCGTCGTCGGTGCCCACCCACACGACCCCCGGGATTACTGGTGACTCCGAGACGGAGATAATCGTGCTGTAGGACACGACGCCGTCGTTCGGTGAAAGCCGCGTACGATTGCCAGGCACGCCCATCAGCGACACGGTGTTGCGATCGATTTGCTTTGTCAGGTCCGCGCTTGCCGTCCACGAGTCGCCGCGGTTGTACGACTTGAACAAGCGGTTGCCGCCCAGCCACACGACGCTCGGATTGTGCGGCGAGAGCATGAATGGCGTGTTCCAGTTGAACCGATAGGTGTCGGTCGGCGCAGCGTTGAGCACGTTGGGCGGACCGGCACCACGACCACCTCCACCAGGCTGCTCCTGCTGCGGCGCTGCCTCGGCAGCCGCTGCGGCTGACCCTGGCTGCGCGGCCGCTCCGCCTCCACCCGCACCCCCGCCGCCGCGTGCAGCCGTGCGCGGGCGGATGCTGACCTGCCCGCGGCCGGAGCGGAGATCGTACCGGCTCGTGTTCCCGTCCTGCGACTCCGTGTAGACAACGTTGTAGTCGGTGGGATCGACCGCGGTCTGGAATCCGTCGCCGCCGCCGATCCCGAACCAGTCGGAGTTCATGATCCCGTTGTTGCTGCGCGTCGCGCTCGGTCCGCCCCAGCTGCCGTTGTCCTGCAGGCCCGTGTAGACGTAGTACGGATGCCTCATGTCGGCGCTGACCCAGTAGGCGAGCGACGTGGCCATCGTGTTCACGAAGTCCCACGTCTTGCCCTGGTCGTAGCTGATGTCGAGGCCGCCGTCGTTGCCGATCATGATGTGCTTCGGGTTCTTCGGATCGATCCAGATCGCGTGCTGATCCACGTGCGCGGGATTCCCGTAGCCGCCGGCTTCGTTCAGCGTCGCGAACGTGCGGCCGCCGTCGAGCGACTTCGCGACGGGCAGCCCCGCGACGTAGACGTTCTTGTCGTTGCTTGGATCGATGCGCAACTGGCTGAAATACATCGGGCGGGAGTTGCAGTTGCTGAGATGCACCCAGCCCGCGCCTTTGTTCTCGGAACGGAA
>DATAEK010000125.1:0-12145 GCA_036258055.1 Vicinamibacterales bacterium | reverse complement strand
GAGGTGGTGGAGGCGGTGCTGGCGCGCATGCACGTGGACTGCGGTATGACCGATGGCGTGTTCCACGTCCGCCCGTCGAAGCTCCGCGCCGCGGGCCGGATCACGACCGGCCTCTGGCCGTCGTTTCCGAGCGACCTGGTGAGTCTGGTGACCGTGCTCGCGACCCAGGCGGAGGGACAAACGCTGGTTCACGACTGGCTCTACGAGCTGCGTCTCTTCGCCCTCGAGCAGTTGAGCGCGATGAGCGCGGATCTCTTCCTCTGCGATCCGCACCGGATCATCATCAGCGGCCCCACGAAGCTGCGGGGCCGTCATTTGGACAGCCGGGATCTGCGTTCAGGGATGGCGCTGATTGCCGCCGCGCTCGCGGCTCACGGCGAGAGCCGGGTCGAGCCGCTCGAGACCGTCGAGCGCGGCTACGCAGCGCTGACGTCGCGGCTCCAATCACTCGGCGCGCAGGTCGAACGCCTCAGTTGAGAAACGATCCGCCGCCACCGGGCTTCTTCGGTGGCGTGATGGGTACCTGCGTTCCCGGCAACGGGGGCTGCAGCGGCTGCGGAAACGCGGGTCCAGGAACCGGCTGGGGCTGCGGCGCGCCGATCGGATCGCGGACCATCGGTGAGGTCGCGGGCGCGTCGTCTCGGGGAGTCTGCTGGGCCGGCGGCACGTCGCCTCCTCCCGAGTCCCTCGCAAGGCGGAATGGCCGCAGATCCGCCTCCGACAGATCCAGCACGCGGACGATGTGGGGCGTCAGCGTCAGGATGATGTCGGTTTCCTTCGTCTCCTTGTGGTTGTTCGCGAACAGGTGTCCGATGAGGGGTACGTCGCTGAGCCCCGGAACGCCCGCCAGGATCGTACGCTCTTCATCCCGGATCAGTCCCGCGAGCATGTTGGTCTCGCCGTCTTTCAGCCGGATCGTGGTGTTGATCTCACGATTGCCGAAGGTCGGGAGCCCGCCGAACCCGATGCCCGAGATATTGCTCAACGCGATCTTCACCGTCAGCGATACCTCGTCGTCGTGGTGCGTGCGGGGCAGGATGTCGATGTTGACGCCGATGTTCTCGTAGACGAACGAGGTGATCGGCTGCTGGTTGATACCGCCGGTCGCGATCGGCGCGAACGTCGTGACGGGAACGGGCACACGCTCGCCGAACTTCGCTTGGGCGGCGATGCCTTCGGATGTCCGCAGCTGCGGGTTCGCCAGCGTTCGTGTGTTGATGTCGTTTTTCAGCAGGCGGTAGTAGATTCCCGGTACACCTGCCATGAACACATCTGAGGCCGTCAGGTTGAAGAGATCCTGCAGCGTCAGACCCTGGCGATTCACGTCAGCCGAGCCGGAGATACCCGGCGAGCCGGGCGAGGCGATCTGCAGCCCGTACTCCCGCAACTTCTCGCGGTCGACTTCGAGCAGCTCCACGTCGATGATGACTTCGGGCCGCGCCTTGTCGATTGCGGAAATCAGCCGTCCCGCCGCGGCGATACGTTCGGGTGTGTCTTTGAGCGAGATGGCGTTGGTCGCAGTGATGGGGGAGATCTGCCGCACGTCGACGACGATGCGCAGCAGATCGATGACTTCTTTGATGTCCGCGTTGCTGAGATAGAAGGTGCGGACGACCGACTCCTCGTACTCGCGGCGCTTCGCCGGCGTGTCCGGGATGATCGTGATCGTCTTCTGTCCCGTCACCCGATAGAACGTGTGGGTACTGGTCGAGACCGAGCTCAGCGCATCGGCCAGCGTGGAATTGCGGACGTCCACGCTGATCGTCGAATCGCGGAACGACGGATCGAACACCACGTTCAGGCCGGAGAACCGCGCAATGGCGGTGAAGACGGCGCGGCTGCTCGCGGCGCTGAACACGAGCGAGTCGGGGAGCCTGGCGTCCTCGGGGAGTTCCAGACCGGGCGGCGGCAGATTACGCGTTCGTTCGACCAGCGTCTGCAGCTCGGTCTTCCCGCCGCGTGAGACCGAGACCTTCGTGCGCAGCCGCTGCCGCGCGTCCCGGAGCGCGAGATCGACCTGCGCATCCGTGGGGTTCAGCTCCGACGCGAGCTGAAACTCGACGACCGCCTCCTCGTAGCGCTCGCTGCCTGCCAGGCGACGTCCGGCGAAGAAGTGTTCCTGCGAAGCCTTGAGGCGAGCGCGCTCGAGTGCACCGCGGACATTCCGGTCCTCGGGATTTGCCCGCACGGCCTTCGTGTACTCGACGACCGCGCGGTCGAAATCCGAGGCGCGTTCGGCCTGCTGTCCGGCATGGAAAGCGGATCCCGTGGCGCAGCCGGACAGCGCAGCTACCAGCAGGCAGGTGCCCAGGGGCCGCACCCAGCGGGTGCTCTCAGCGGCCCGATGATGATCCGGCAAAGATGACATCGGCTCCCCGCGGGATGGTGAACGCGAACGTTTTATCGGACAATCCGACGTTTTCCTTGAAATTGCTGAACCGGAACGTTTGGGTGCCCTGTGGGTTCACGGCCGTGAGCGAGCGCAATTGAAGCGTTGAGCGATCGACGACGAGTTGAAGCGTGTCGTAATCGCGCTGTGGGAGCTTGGGCTGGAGCCGAAGGGCGTAGGTGTCCGGGGTTCCCCCCGGATCGAACGAGATGGCGAAGTCCCTCGTGAGCTTGCCCTTGCCGGTGAGGAAGAGCACGGCCGTCGTCGCCTGGTCGTCGGTCGGCACTGGGCTGACGATCACCTGGTTGTCGGCCGGCGTGTGCATGTACATCCGCGTGCCGTCGGACACGAAGAGCTTCTGCTCAGGCTCTTTGTAGGTCCACTTCATCCGCCCCGGCTTTTTGACCAGCAGAGAGCCCTTCTCGACGAGCTTCTTCCGAAGCACGCCACTTTCGGCCTCTTGCGTGAAATCGGCGGAAAAATCGTTGACCGCGTCGTACTTCTTTTGCAGGGCGGCGGCAACCACTGCCGCATTCTGCTCAGGCTGAGCCTGTGTCGAGGCGACACAAGTCACGGCGGCGACAACGAGGAGCGCCGGGAGCACGGTTCGCATGAGTCTCTCAGAACCGCAGGGGCTGGGCTGGATCATCCTATCAGCTTTGTTGAGCATTGGCGTTAAGGAACGGCTCGGCGCGTCAGCTGACAGCGCCGACTCGCTTGGTGCGGATGAAGGATCGGACGGCGTCGATTGAGCCGGTGTTCAGGACCTGAGCTGGCTCGACCCAACCGCGCCGCGCGGTGCCGATACCGAGCCGCATCTGGCGGTCCAAGGCCTGGGCCCGATGGCAGTCGCTGTCGATCGTCAGCGTCACGCCTGCCGCCACCGCGGCTCGCGCGTGCTCGCCGTCGAGATCGAGATGAGCTGGCGCGCCGTCCACTTCGAGGGCGGTGCCAGTCTCGACCGCGGCTGCGTAGACGGCCTCGTAGTCCAACTCGTAGCCACCGCGCCTGCCGACCAGACGGTTCATGGGGTGCGTCAGGACGTTCACGAGCGGATGCTTCAGCGCGGCGATACAGCGTTGCGTCAGACGCCGGCCGTCATGGCCCGCCGATTCGTGAAGGGACGCGAGTACGACGTCGAACCGTTGCAGGATCGCATCGCTGAAATCCAGCGACCCATCCGCCAGGATGTCCACCTCGGTGCCGTGAAGGATCGTCATGCCCGGCACCCGCTCGCGCAACCGCTCGATCTCCTCGCGCTGCCGGGCGATCTGATCCTCCGTCAGCGTGTTCGCGGCTGCCGCCCCCTCCGAATGATCGGTAATTGCGATGTACTCGTACCCGAGGGCGCTGCAGGCCATGACCATGTCGGTCAGCGAATCGCCGCCATCGCTGTAGGTCGTGTGCATGTGCAGATCGCCGCGGATGTTCTCGCGCGATACGAGCGCAGGCAGCAGCCCTGACGCGGCCGCTTCGATCTCGCCGGTGCCGCTGCGCAACTCTGGTGCGATGAACGTCAGGCCGGCTCGCGCGTAGATCTCGTCTTCCGATCGGGCGTCGGAAAGACGATGACCTTCGAGAACGGCTCGGAGGTGCGCCTGCGATCCCGTGGCGAGGAAGAGAACGGATCCGAAATCATCCGGATGCGCGACCTGCACGTCGACGTCGGTGTCGCGGTGCTTCACGACCACGTTCCGCGATGATCGGCGAAGGACGGTGATGCCAGGCAAAGCGCTGATCTGATCGATGGCGGCGGGCAGGCTGACTGCGCGTCCGACCAGGGTGATTTCAGAGACGAGCGGTTCGAATCGCCGTGAGTCGCCGGCGGCTACGGCCACGTCGACCGCCGGGCACGACTCAGCGATGGCCTTGAGAAGGCTGTCCAGCACGTCCCACGCCCGGCCAAGTGTCAGCGGGCGCATCTCGACCGCCTGTGTTCGAGTGGGGCCACGTAGTCACGGGCGTGAGGGGCTGGACTGCGGTCGGACTCGTCCGCCTCGCTGGGTGTGTCGAGAAGGTCCGCCAGGCGGCACGACGAGGATTGGTGCGACGGATGGGTCACCCTTTGAGCGCACCCGGCGCCGGCGTCAAGGGTTGCGGCGCCGGCTTGCTTTCAGTCGGCAGCTTTGCCGTGACCCAGTCCCCGATGCCCCCAGTCAGGGCCATGGCGCGGAAGCCCTGACGGATGAGTTCCTGGGCCACCCGCTCGCTTACGAGCTCGTCAGGGTCGGAATCGTAGAGGACGATGTCGCGATCGCGGGGAATGGCGGAGGCGTTCAGCTCGCTGGGTGCCATCCGGATGGCCCCGGCGATCATGACCGTGCTGTGTTCGAACGGGTACTTGAGCCGGACGTCGATGACGGCCGGCCGGGCGTCGGGCGGTCCCTCGAGCCGCTGCTTCAGTTCCTCTTTCAAGATGCGCGGCACGGCCATACGGGTATTGTCCCCACTGGCCGCTTGGGGTGTCAACCAACCGACGCCGGATCAGGCGTTGCGGTGGGCGTGTTCTTGCCCGGTGTGGACAACCCATCCGGACGACCGCCGTCCGCAAATGACACAGCGGAGGAACATCGCTCCAGAATTGCAGCAGACGCTGTAGTCATGCCCCGTCACGTAGCAGCTTATCCACTTCCACATACGGTGCTCCCTTTTTTTCTGGCAGATGACCGCCGCGGCGCAAGGGCGATGCCAGAGGCGCCAACGGGAGCGCTCTCCCAAATACAAGCCAAATCGCGTCAAATCGCGCCCCGGGCCCGTTGGCAGGGTGCAGATCCGCCCGCAATCCTGATTGCAATATTACGAAACGGTGGTCACTGCTCTGGCGGTTTGTTGAAGTCGACGCTCACCGCAGTGGGCTTGTCGGCGCGGATGGTCGCCGTGACACGGCGTTCGCCGAACTGGGAGTTCTTGAAGACGAATTCCCGTACGCCGAGCGGGAGCATCATGTTCGCAATTGGCGTCTCGCCAATCTTGTGGCCGTCTATCCAGACTTCACCCCATGGAACGGCGTTGAAATTCACGGCGCCGACGGGATTGATCGTGATGGAGGTGACCTCGGCGGCGTTGATGTCCACCTCCTGGACGGCGGTGTAGCCCAGATCCTTGTTGCTGAGCGTCAGCGAGTGATGTCCCGGTGCGAGCAGCAGCCGATTCTGCTCAGTCGACCCGATGGATGTTCCTTTTTCAGCCACGTCCAGGACGATGGAAGCGAATACAGCGAGCCACCCCGAGAAGACCGGCTGATCGATCGTCACGGACTTGCCCGCGCCCACCCGTACCGTCTGCTTGACGGAGCCTGCCGAGGAAATCATCGTCACCAGGTGGCGACCTGGCGCGACATTGAGCGTCACCGGGCTCTCGCCGGCGGCCTTTCCGTCGAGCAGCACCTTCGCGCCGGCGGGCTGCGTCTGCACGACGATCTGGCCGCTGTTCTTCGGCGGCGGCGCGACGGGCGCAGGCTCAGGCTCGGGCGTGATCGGGACGGCACTTGCGGTTGTCTCGGCAGTCGGATCCTTCGCGGCATGCGAGGCGAGGTACGCGCGTCCCCCGACGATGCCGATGGCGACGACCGCAAGCACGGCAATCGCGAGCTTCCAGGGAAAGCCGCGCGGCTCTTCGGTTTCGAACATCGGCCCGCGCATCGCCGATGGCAGGGGTGTGACGGGTTCCAGTGGAACTCCAGACTGTGGTTGTGGCGCTCGGCGCGGCCGCTGCGGCTCATAGCCGCTCGGCGGCTCGGTCTTGAGCTTGACGACCGGCGACGACGCGACTGGAGCGATGGTCACTGCAGGTCGTCCCGGAGGCACATTCGTGTGTCGGGGCGACTGGTGCCCCGGCATCGGCGGCGGCTGGGGCTGGTGATGCGACGGCGCAGGAGGGGAATACACTGGAGCCGGCGGTGCCGCGAATGACGGCTGGGCAAATGACGGCGCGGGCGGCGGAGGCGTCATCATCGGAGCGGGTTGAACCGGCGGCGCCTGAGCGTGCTGTTCGAAAGCGGCCGCACGGTCGGGCGGAACGAGCCACCCGGATTTCGACGGCGGCTTAGCCGCCGCAACAGCCGGTTGCGAGGCTGCCGGCTGCGAGACCGTTGGCTGAGACACGGCGGTCGATCGCAACTTGTCCTTGCGCGCGCGCGCGGACTTTTGTTGTTGCTGGCGCTTGCGCCGGGAGTTCTTGCTGCCTTGTTCGTTTGACTCGTCGGCCTTGTGCTCGGTGTCCAGCTCGGGGATCGGTTCAGCCGACGCAGCCTCGACGGCTTCCGTCGACGTTTCGGTGGCCGCTTCGTCAACGGACTCTGCTGAGAAGTCTTCGATCGGTTCAGGCGCGGGTTCCGGCTCGATCGTGGCGGCCTCCGCGGTCACGGGGGCGCCGGACGGTTCCTGGAACCTGTGGGTTTCAGTGCCTGCCGGAGCGGGATCGAGAGTCGCCTCCTGGCGTGGATACGTCGTCTCCCTGATCTGATGATCAAAGGCCTCTCGCAGTGGCTCGGGCTCCGGTGTGTAGTCAGCGACCGATTCGAACGGCTGCCCCTGCGGAGCCTGCGTGGTCGAGTCGTGGTCGGTCCGTGTGTATCCGCGCGACTCTGCAGCAGACTCGAGGTTGTCGGACGCGCGCCACTGGTGCTCGCGGGGTTCGGATGGAGGTTCGAACGACGAATGCCGATGCGACGGTTCGGGATCGCCATGAACGGGCGCGTCGGTTTCAACGGTCGTGCGCTCGGAGATCTCATCGCGTGCGTACGAGTCGGTTGCGCCCGATCCTGTGACTGCGATTGCTTGGTCGTTGAAGCGGTCGACATCGGTACTGGGCGCGAGTGTGGACTCACCGGCATCGCCGGACGCGGTAGCAGCGTGTGATCCCGAAAGGCTGTCACCGAAATGCAGGCTGGGCAGATCGAAAGCCGCTTCCGTGTCGTCGCTTTCAAGCCGGATCTCGAACTCGAGCGGGTCGCTGAGGGTCTCCGATTCCGTTTCGATTGGAGCTGCGCTGAGCTCTCCGCCGTCATCGGTAGGCTCTTCGAGGATGCTCGCCGTGAGGTCTTCTTCGCCGGCTGTGCCGGATGAATCTGGTTCGGCGTCCGCGGTGGACGACGCCGCGATCGCCGCGTTCATCTGCTCGACAAAATCCCGGAGCGCGCGCCGGCAGACCTCTACGCCGATTTCCCGGCGAACGAGCTGACGGACGTCCACCACCATCTCGTCCGCGGTGGTGTAGGCGCGGCGGCCGGGCAGCGGCAGCGATCGCTGCAGGATGCGCTGCAGCCCGCCGGCAAAGCCGGTGCTGCCGCGAATCTGCGCGACGTCTACGGCCTCCATCAGGAGCGATGGAATCGCTTCCGGGTATTCGTCCTCGAGCAGCGTGCGCCCGAGCACGAGCATCAACGCGCTGAGGGCGGTCTGCGAAACGTCGAGCGCCGCGTCGAGGGTATTGACCGCGGCGTTCGGGGCGGCGATGCCGAATGTCGCCCACAGCCGCTTGCGCGAGAGGCCCAGCCGCTGCACGGCCGCGCCGTACGCCGCATCGAGCAGGACCACCCGTCCAGCGCTGGTCAGCACGCTTCGCGCGGGATCGATCAGTCCGTGGGCGAATCCGGCCGTCCCGTGCAGCGCCGACAGGGCGGGCAGGGCGTCGAGCAGGTAACCAAGGGCGACGTCCACGCCGGGCACCACTCCGGCCTCATGCGATGTTTCCAGCAGATCCGAGATGCGGTGCCCCGGCACGAACGCGGATACCACGGTCAGCTCGCCGGTGTCGGCATTCCGGGTGACGCTCGACGGACGCGCGAACCGCTCGTCCTCGAATGCGGTGAGCTGGTCGATGCGCTCCCGAATCAGCCGCTCGTAGACCGCGATCTCGGGGCGCACGACGAGCTGCTCGAGCATCGCGCCGGTCTCGCGATCGAACGAGAGCGCGCGGCGTCCGAGGCCATCCTCGTGCCCAGTTGACGAAATGGACGATGGCAAGTCGATGTACGGTGCCGACATTGCAGGAGCAACCACGAGATTGCAACCAGCGCACCAAGCGAACGTTTTTGTGTTAGGGCCGGTAACTGGTTCAATTCACGAGCATTCCGCAGCCAGTCGGAGCGGTGAGGCGACGATCCCGTGCTCAGAACGCAACCTCGGATTTCATTCCTGTAATTGAGATAGAGTGGCCGGTCATGACAGATCCGAGCGAAATTGCGGCTCTGAAAGCGGCTTTTCAGGGGGCAGTGCGGTCCGGGGAGGCGCTCGCCGCGCTTCGGGAACACATCGATCACCTCGACACACACACCGAGCTGCCGCCTGCAGCCCTGGACGATCTCGCGCGCGTCACCGCAGCGCACGCGATCGCGTCGGCCGCGCTGCGAGGGCTGGTCAACACGATGCTCGCCCGGCGGACGACAACGTAATCGAGCGAATGGATCTGGCGCGACGGTGGAGTGGGGGGCTACGGCGTGCGTTGGGCCCGCTCGAGATACGTCAGGCACCATTG
Source organism: Vicinamibacterales bacterium (assembly GCA_036258055.1). Taxonomy (GTDB): domain Bacteria; phylum Acidobacteriota; class Vicinamibacteria; order Vicinamibacterales; family 2-12-FULL-66-21; genus DATAEK01. The sequence goes on along the minus strand of DATAEK010000125.1, from coordinate 3,279 downwards.
ACGGAAGGCCACGCCGTCTTTCGAGCACGCCGCATCCTCGAAGATGTACACGGCACGGGCTTCGTGCTCGTCCACAATCCGCTGATATTCAGCGATGCGCACCTTGTCGAGCGACGCGATGGTGATTCGCTCGTTTGTCAGGAGGTCGATCTCGTACGCCGTCCAATACGGCGCTCGCGCGTAGCGCACGCCCTGTGACTCCAGCAGGTTGGCCAACTCTCTGTGAGCGCTGCGCGGCGGCCAACGGACCCAGCCCGTGGCGTATCTGATGTTGTCCGCAAGCGACAGCACGGCACAGAGCGTCACGAGTGTCACGACTGCGCGTCGCCAGCGCTGGTCCGACGCCACAGAGAAGAACAGAGCAGTCACGCCGATCGGAAAGTAGAGCGTGAGCAGGGTGTAGCGGATGAGCGTCTGGTCGCGGACGTTGCAGCCGATGACGGCGTAGACCAGCGCTGCCTGGATGGCAATCAGGATCAAGTAACAGCAGAACCCGGTAGCGGGGCTCTCCTTCACCTGTCGCCATTGACGGGCGATCGCAATCGCGGACAACGTGATCGACACGCCCAGCGCAAGCCGAGCCAGGAACCTCCGGTCGTGAGCGTATGGTCCCGGGCGAAGGCGAACGTCTGCCCGGCCCATCCGAAGAGGGCTCCCAGGTTCTCGACCGCGAGCCATCGGAGATTGGACGCGATCTCGGCGGGCCTCCAGCAGGCGAACGATTTCACCGTGGAGAACTGCAGGTCGAGGCTGCCAGAAACAGCGCCGGCAGTTCCCGGTCCGAGCAGATCGGCACGTGACTTCAGGAGCTCGACGGCCACTCGAACGACGTTCATCGCGCCGAACGCAACCAGGTAGTCCCGCATGCGCTGACCAGAGTACGCGCGGCCGCTGACGGCATCGATGGCCAGGACGGCGGTGATCGCGTACGCGCTGAACTCGCGATGGGCAATCGCAAAGCCGGCGAGCAAACCGAACGCGACCGGCCGCTCACGCAGCAGCCACAGCACGAGGACATACAAGAACGGCTCGATGTTGCCCCCTTGCGCTTCCACCAGCCGGCTCGACACCAGCGGTGTCGGCAGGATGAAGAAGCTGACTGCGACGAGCGCATGGACCGGAGCCATGCCGGCCAGCCGGATCAACACCCAGAGCAGAACCCAGGCGATCGCGAGGTTGAGCGCCAGGAGCGGGAGCTTCAGTGTCGCAACCGAGGCGCCGAACAGCCAGAAGAGAGGCGCTGCGATCCAGGCTTCGACCGCCAGCATGTAGTGCTGGCCGTAGAAGAACAGCGGAAACGCTCGCCCCTCGGCGAGATGTTTGGCCATCAGGCCGGTGATGGCCTGATCGGAATCGAAGTGCGCGGATTCGCTGAAAACCCAGACCGCCGATCGGAGCAGGATCAGCGCTGCCGCGATGAGGACGGCGCTGCGGAGTCCAAGGACGCGTGTCGCGGGTGCCTGGACAGGATGAGCCGTGGTCGCCAGCGGCATTGACGCGGGGCCATTATATCGGCCGTTTCCGCGGGCTTTTCTGCTGGTCGGCGCCCAGGATCAGAGTCTGAAGCGCGTTGACGGGACTGCACTTGGGCCACGTCGTGAGTTTGCGCGCTGTTCGAAACGCATGGTAAACTGAGCGTTCGTGCTGAGGGACGGCCGCCCGGCCGTGAGTACTTCAGCGCGCAGATCCCGAAAGTGGGCGGCTAGCTCAGTTGGGAGAGCGCCGCGTTCGCAACGCGGAGGTCGGGAGTTCGAGCCTCCTGCCGTCCACCAGCTTTCGCTACCAGTTTCTTCAATTCCGCCAGCTTCACAAACGTGACTCGGCTTCCCGCTGTCACCCGGACGTCTGTCGGCCCTGTTCATCGGCGCTCCCGACGTTCGGCAAGGCGCCGATGAACGATCTTTAGAGCCGTAGTGCAGCACGTCGCCGGGCACATCATCCAGGGAACGGAATACGAAAGATCGGCCTCACTTGAATTGGCCGCGAATCTCGCCTCCCGGAAAGTCCCCCGGCCCGGTGTTGGTCGGTGCAACGCCGTCGTTGGTGTGGACGTTGACGTACGCGTTGCCGGCGCGAATCCTGTCGAGCAGGTCTGCGAACGTCGCGATGCCACCGGGACATGCCGCATTCGTGGTCGGCCTGAGATTTGTCCGGTCGAACGTTCCCTCCGCAAGGATGCCGTCATGTCGGCCGGCGCCACCCGGAAGGGCCTGGGTCGCCGAGGGGTCCGGGTACAGCCACATGACAATCGGACCGTTGACGCCCGCCGGTCCGCAATGGATGTGGGCCTGCGTAATGTTCTCGATGTTCGACGCAATCAGCTTGTATTCGACTGACGCTGAGTTGCCGTCCCCGTTCACGTGAAATATCGCCTGCCCCTGTGCCTGTGAATCGGCCGGCGTGGAGGCTCCCGGAGCCGCCGTGAAGGGCTCCTGGTCTCCCGATAGGTGGGTAGCGTGGTTTTCGGGGGTGTCCGGGTGCTGCGCGGAGCTGGCCACGATGGGCACGCTCAACGTTTCCGGCTGGGTGGGCTGTCGAGTCTCCGAACAGGCACCACCGACCGCAGCTGCCAACAACGCCGCTATCACTCGTATGCGCATGATTGACCTCTCCTCCAGTCTTTACGGAATACGAATGCGTTTACCAAAACCACTATCGTGGCCGCTCCGGCCCCGCCTCCTTCCGGAATTGTCATGCGACACGGAGCGCGCCGTGTGCCTGACGCTCGACAAAGCTCACCGGAGAACTTTGCGATTGAATTTCCTACACGGCCCGCATTGTCGATGTAAAAAGATCTTGCGAAGCGGACCCCACGAGCCGCCGCACCCTCCTCAGCAGACGATTGCTTCAAGTCTGCCCTGACAACAGAAGCGCCATGGCCCTGCGAAGATCGTACCTGCTGCCCCCGCGCCGCGCGACGGCCACCGACGGCGAGGATGGGGCGGGTCGTCGGAGAGAACACGGTGATGCGCCGAACGTTTCGCCGCGCGCCAGGAGTCCCCCGTTCGATTCGAGGAATCCTGATCCGCACCTGCCGCTCGTGCTCATCGAGCAGCCTGTCGAACGAGCGGGTCTCCGCACTGAGCACACGCGCGCCTTGCGCTTACTGCGTAGCCTATCGGACGAGGTTGAACGCGGTCAGGCGAAGCAAGCGTATCTGTCCACAATTGAACAGACCGCGTCCGATCGAGGGGGGTACATTCGGAAACCGAAAACTGAATGGCTCTGACAAAAGCTGCGGGCGAGCAGGTTCTCGCGGTCCTTCTGATCTGCATCGTG
>DATAEK010000121.1:0-3348 GCA_036258055.1 Vicinamibacterales bacterium | reverse complement strand
CGACGCTGTACTCGCAATTCGGCCGTGACACGTTAGCGACATCCAGGTGAAGACCGGCGGCGTCGACGCCTCGACGCCGCTCGGCCTCGGCGCCGTGCTGACCGCCGCGTCGCAGACGGGCACCGATCGGTTCAGCGGAGCTGCCGCGTATCAGTACGAGCCAAAGGATTAGACCGCCGACAACACGCCCGCCGGGCAAAGCCTGTACACGCCGCTCGACAACGACTGGGACAACCAGATCGCGTTCGTCAAAGGGACGTGGCGGGCGTCGCCGCGGCAGGGAGGTTGTATGACGTCGCGATGGCTTGGCTCGACTCTCAGTCTCCTCGTATTGGCACACGCCGCAACGGCGACCGCGCAGATCGCCACCGAGGGATCGATCCGTGGATTCATCAAGGACGAGCAGGGCGCGGCCCTGCCGGGCGTGAGCCTCACCGCGACCACGCCTCAGTCGTCGACGCAGTTCAGCGCCGTCAGCGACTCTCAAGGCTTCTACCGGCTCGTGAACCTGCCGCCGGGCACCTACGACGTCATCGCGGCGTTGCAGGGGTTCTCCAGGTTCGAGCGCAAAGGGCTCGAGGTTCGAGCGGAGACGAACATTCAGGTCGACGTCACGCTGAAGCTCGGCGCGATCGAGGAAACGATCCAGGTGACGGGCGAGACGCCGATGCTCGAAGTGCAGAAGACGACGCAGGCGATCAACATCAGCGGCGAGTTCCAGCGGTCGTTGCCGCTCAGCGGCCGGCGCGTCTGGCAGGACTCGTTGGATCTCACGCCCGGCATCATGAGCCGCAGCACTGACCAGTTTGGCGGCTCGGTGTATTTCCTGCGCGGCACCGAAAACGAGAACCACGTCGTGCAGGTCGATGGGGTCGACGCCGGATCATTCCGTCAGAACTGGCCGGGACAATTCGTCGGCCTGAGCTCGGAGGCGCTCGCCGACATCCAGATCAAGACCGCCGGGGTCGATGCCGCCGCGCCGCTCGCTGAAGGCATGGTCATCAACATCGCGACGCCGTCGGGCACCAATCGTCTGAAGGGGAGCGTCGGCGGCGTCTTCACCGCCAGGTCCTGGAACGGCAACAACACGCCGGGCGGCACTCCCGTGATCTCTCAAACCGTGCAGCCCGATCTGGCGGTGGGCGGACCAATCAAGAAAGACCGGGCATGGTTCTTCGGCACGTTCCGCTATACGGACCGCTCGACCGGTATCAGCCGCAACGCCGAACTGCTCAGCACCCTCGACGCGCTCGTGCCAGGTTTCCAACCATTCGACAACACCGGGAAACTGAAGTTTTGGTCGCTCAAGGTCAACACGCAGCTGACGCCGAAACATCAGTTCCAGGTCACGTATCAGCGCGACGCGAACCGCGAGGAAACCAACTTCCAGGTGAACGGCACCAACATGGAGGTGAACGGTCTCGGCGGCGCCACCTACGGCGCGCGGCTGACGTCGGTCTGGGGCGACCGGATGACGACGAAGGTGCTGGTCGGCTACAACGACAAGGGCAACAACCCCGACATCGCCGTGTTCGAGGGCCATCTCGGCAACGGCCCGTCGCGTCCCGTTCACGCATCGTCGTTCGTCTCCGCCGGACGCCGCACCGGATCCGGACGCATCGCGCTCCTCGATAACATCGAGCTGCGCAACGTCCAGCCGGCGTCGAAGACCACGGTGAGTCTGGACCTCACCTACTTCAAGGCCGCGGGTTGGCTCGGCTCGCACGAGATTCAGACCGGCGTCTACCTGCAGCCCCGCCTGCGCAACACGAGCACGACCTATTATTCGAACGACGGCTTCTCGCTCGAAGAAGTCGCGCTGCGCGATCCGAACGACGCCGGCGCCGGAACCATTCCGTTCCATCGCCGGTATTACGACGTCGCGTCGATCAAGACGGTCGATCTGCATGCCTCCGACAACGCGGTCTATGTGCAGGACTCGTGGAAACCCGGCGCGCGCCTCACCATCAACGCCGGCGTGCGCCTCGACTGGATCAACGCGAACGATGCGCTGTTCGACATCGCCATGGTGAGCGATCTCGCGATCGGACCACGGGTCGGCGCCAACTACGCGCTGACCGCCGACAGCAAGAACATCCTGCGCGCGAGCTACGGGCGCGTGGGGGACGTGCCGAACGCTTCGTATATCGGCAGCGCCGGGTCGGCGGTCGCCGGCATCCGTGACGAGTACGACAACGATCTCGACGGGGCGTTCGAATCCGTGTTCCTCACCCCGGGCGCCACGCGCGTGTCGCAGAACCGCCGGATCGATCCGGACCGGCGATGGCCCTGGGTGGACGAGATGCTGGCCGGATACCGCCGCCAGCTGCCGCGGCAGCTGACGCTCGATGTCAGCGTCATCTCGCGCGAGTACAAACACCGTCCCGCGCAGGTCGAAGTCAACGGCATCTACGACGGCAACGTCTTTCGCGGCTATCAGGATGTGACGCAGAACGACATTCTGCTGATTACCGACAACCACTGGAATTCGTTCGTCTACCGCGGCGTCGAAATCGACGTAACCAAGCGCACCAGCCGCATGCAGCTGATCGCGAACTATACCCGGGCGTGGCAGCACATTGCCGGCACGTGGCAGCCGAACGATCCGGCGTCGTTCATCCAGCCCAACGCCTTCGCGAACGACAAGGGCCTCGGGACGATTCGAGGCAATACGCCGAACAGCCTCACAGGGACGGCCGACGTGCGGAACCCGATGTGGGAAGATCATCAGGCGCGGCTCGGCGTCGTTTACAACGCGCCCTGGAGTCTCGTGCTGGCCGCGAACTTTTCGGTGCAGTCGGGACCCTATTCCGGACCTGTCGTCACGCGCATCGCGGCGCCGGATCCGCAGTTCGGTCCGGCGACGGTCACCCTGTCGAACGGACGCGTCGTCTCGAATCCGCTGGCGACCACGATTCGCTTCGCCGGCGCCAATCGCGGTGACCAGCAGGTCAAAGCGCCGTATCTCAACGTCCTCAACCTGCGCGTCGGGCGCAATTTCCGCTTCGGCGAGCGCAAGTTCGACATTTCCTTCGACGTGTTCAACGTCCTGAACGGCGACACCGATCAGCAATTCTTCGACGGCGGCAATCAGCTGTACAGCTCCAACTATGCGATCAAGGACGGTGCGTTCTATGGCGTGAACCGCCAGCCGCCGCGTCAAGGACAGCTCACGCTGAGATTCGGTTTCTGACGTGAACTGTCACATAATGTCTCGGCTGTTCGCGCCACGCACACCCTCAAAGCCGGTCTGACCAATTACTCAAGCGGATGACCCCTATGCAGTGCGGTCAGCCCAGCGGCTTGTATACCTTCTCCGGCCAATTCAGCGCTCCCGTGCCTTGTCGG
>DATAEK010000117.1:0-10913 GCA_036258055.1 Vicinamibacterales bacterium | reverse complement strand
GAAAGCAGGAGTCACGAACGTCGAGTTCCTCAAGGGAACGATCGAAGCGATCCCGCTGCCAGACAAATCGGTTGACGTGATCATCTCGAACTGTGTGATCAACCTGTCAGTCGACAAAGACACCGTGTTGCGGGAGGCCTTCCGCGTCCTGAAACCGGGTGGGCGGTTCGCAGTGTCTGACGTCGTCATTCGTGGGGACGTGCCGGCGGAAATTCGCCGGAGCATGGAGCTGTGGGTCGGATGCGTGGCCGGCGCTCTTCGAGACGAGGAGTACGTTTCGAAGTTGCAGGCCGCAGGCTTCGTTGACGTCGAGCTCGACCCCTGGCGGGTGTACCAGGTCGCTGATGCGCGTGCGTTTCTCGCGGAAGCCGGAGTGAATGTGGACCAGATCGCACCGCAGGTCGAGGGAAAGGTGGCGAGTGCCTTCATCCGCGCACGAAGACCAGAGGCCAAAGCGTGCTGTGGACCGACCTGCTGCTCGTAAATGCACTTCCGCATTGGAGGCTGACACGCTCTCCGTGTGCATGATGAGATCAGCAAGCATGCGAATGAACATTGAACAAGCGACGGTCGATGACGGGCCAGCGATTCTGCAGCTGCTCGCAAACAGCGGGCTGCCAATCGATGGCGTGCTCGATCACATGCACACGGCGATCGTGGCACGTGACGAAGGCCGGGTCGCTGGCTGTGCCGCGCTGGAGGTCTACGCCGACGGCGCGCTCCTGCGGTCCGTTGCGGTCGATGCCGCGGCCAGAGGCGGAGGGGTTGGAACGCAGCTCACGACAGCAGCACTGAACCTGGCGACTAGGCTGAGCATGCCAGCCGTTTATTTGATGACGACTACGGCTGAAGGGTTCTTCCCTAGGTTTGGGTTTCAGCGGATCGACCGGCAGCAGGTGCCCGCGAGCGTCCAAACGTCCGTAGAATTCCGTTCAGCCTGTCCGTCGACGGCAATCGTCATGAGAAGAGCTCTCTAAAACAGCACTGTTCCCCAGGTCACGACGTGCTCGTGTCGGCGCGGCCTTTCGCCCTGTGCTGGAAGGTCTCCGGCCCAGGCAGCCCAATACCTATCCGCCTCGGTGCATTCTCTCCAGTCGTACGGTCGCAAGCCGGGCCAGCAGCGAGCACGTCAGCACGATCACGACGAGCACCAGCGCCCCCGCCCAGGCCTGTCGATGCCAATCCTCGTAGGCTGAATTTGCGTAGGTGAAGACCTGAACCGTCAGCGTCGAGATCGGCCGCCGGACGTCGGTTGAGAAGTACTGATTGTTCAACGCGGTAAAGAGAAGCGGCGCGGTTTCTCCAGCAATTCGCGCGAGCGCCAGGAGGATGCCCGTCAGAATCCCTGGAAGGGCAGCCGGCAGCACCACGCTGAACACCGCCCGTGCTCGTGTCGCCCCGAGCGCGAACGCCCCTTCCCGCAGCGTCGCCGGCACGAGCAGAAGCAGTTCCTCCGTCGTGCGCATGATGAGCGGGATCATCATGATGCCTAGCGCCAGTCCGCCCGCCATCGCGGAAAACTGACGGAACGGCAGCACGGCGATCGCGTAAACGAACACGCCGATGACGATCGAAGGGACGCCGTTGAGCGTGTCCGCGGCGAACCGGACGCTCGAGGCGAGGCGGGTGCCTTTGTATTCCGATGCATAGACACCGCTCAGGATCCCGATCGGTATGGCAAACAACGCACCCAACCCCACGACGATGCACGATCCGACGATCGCGTTCGCCATGCCTCCGCCGGATTCGCCGACCGGCGCCGGCATGTTCCGGAAGAAGTTCACATTCAGCGATGTGATGCCCTGAGTCACAACGTAGAAGAGCACGAAGGCCAGCGGGACGAGGGCGGCGAGCACAGCCAGACCGCAGAAAATCATGATCAGGTGCGAGAGGAACCGTCGCCAGCGATCCCTCATGAGACCGCCCCCGCAACAGCCGTCCTGCGCAGGAGCCGCGGCTGTCGCTGCCGCCCCATCGACCAGATGAACGTCCGCGAAATCACATTGATGATGAGCGTGATGATGAAGAGTACCAGCCCGATCTCGACAAGTGCATGCAGGTACAAATCACCACTCGCCTCGGTGAATTCGTTCGCGATTACTGCCGCCATCGTATATTGCGGAGCGTACAACGACCACTTGATCTGCGGGTTGTTGCCGATGACCATGGTTACGGCGATCGTCTCTCCGAGGGCACGACCGAAGCCAAGCATCACGGCGCCGACGATTCCCGTACGGGCGTAGAAGAGCGCCATGCGGATGGCTTCCCATCGTGTCGCGCCGAGCGCGTAGGCTCCCTCGCGTTGCGACTGCGGGACCGACTTCAACACCTCGCGCGCCACGGACGAACTGAACGGAATGACCATGATGGCCAGGATGATCGAGGCGGCGAGCATGCCGACGCCGAGCGGCGGTCCGGAGAACAGCGGCACGGACTTCAGCCAGTCCGGGGTGGCCATCTCGAGCCGCCGCACGAAGGGCACGAGCACGAAGATGCCCCAGAGGCCGTACACGATTGACGGCACGGCCGCGAGCAGCTCCGTGAGAAAGACGAGAGGGCGCCGAAGCCAATGCGGCGAGAGCTCCGAGATGAAGATCGCGATGCCGAGCGCAATCGGCGTCGAGATGAGCAGCGCCAGAATCGAGGAATACAGCGTCCCCCAGATAAAGGGTCGCGCGCCGAACTCGCCCGCAACTGGGTCCCAGGTGTCGGTCTGCCAGAACTGCCAGCCGAATTGACGAATCGAAAGCTGCGACTCGCGGGCGAGCTCCACGCCAATCGCGATCACCATCACGATCAAGAGCACAGCGAATAAGCCCGTGCCGCCGCGGAAGAGGATTTCGTCGGTCGTGCTTTTCTTGAACGCCATGGTTATTGAACGACGACCTCTTTGTCTGATGGGTTGGTGATCGAGAGGCGACAATCCTCGGGCACGTTCGCGGCGGCTTCCCTAGCCGCGAACATGGATTCGACCGAGGTTCGATCTCGCAGCCTCACTGTGTCTTGATCCTCTGCAGCGCTTTCATCTCCAGATCGACGACTTCCTTCGGGAGTGGAGCATACCCAAGGTCCGACGCGAACTTCTGACCATCGGTCAGAGCCCACTTCATGAACTCGACCATTTTCTTTGCCTGCGCCTTGTCCTGCGGACTCTCATAGAAAAGTAGCCATGTGAACGACGAGATCGGATATGCGTTATCACCCGGCGCGTTGGTGATCGAGACGCGGAAGTCGGCCGGCATCTGCCCGGCGGCTGCTGCTGCGGCCGCGGTGACCGATTCGGTCGACGCTCGGATGAATTTGCCGGCCATGTTCTGCACGCTTCCGTACGAGATCTTGGTCTGAAGCGCATAGATCAGCTCGACGTACCCGAGTGCCCCTGGCGTCTGAGAGACGAGGCCCGAAACGCCTTCATTCCCTTTGCCGCCCACGCCGACGGGCCAGTTCACCGACGTCGCGACTCCGACTCGCTTCTTCCACTCCGGGGAAATCTTGGACAGGTAGTCCACCCAGATGTACGAGGTGCCCGATCCATCCGAGCGGTGTACGACCGTGATGTCCGTGGCAGGCAGGTTCACACCCGGGTTGAGCTTCGCGATTTGCGGATCGTTCCATTTCGTGACCGACCCCAGGAAGATGTTCGCGAGGAGCTGTCCGGTGAACTTCAGCTCTGTCGAAACACCCGGGACGTTGTAGACGGGCACGACGGCTCCGAGGACAGTCGGGAAGTGGAGGATCTTGCCCGGCGCCGCCTGGAGCTGATCGTCGGTCATCGGCCCATCCGTCGCGCCGAAGAACACCGTCCGCTGAGTGATCTGACGAATCCCGCCGCCCGATCCGATCGATTGGTAGTTGATCTCGACGTCCGAATGGAGCTTCTTGTACTCCGAGAACCACTTCGAATAGATCGGATTGGGAAACGTGGCGCCGGCGCCGGTGATCTGCTGGGCGACGAGCGTGGCCGTGGCCAGTGCGAGAGCCGCGCCCGCGATCGTTGCGTGCTTCAGGAACTTCATGACTTTATCCTCCGGGTTGGCTGCGCTAACGGCCGCATCCTCTAACATTGTGAGCCGTCCTCTGCATCTCGTGACGAACGGTCCTGGCGTTTCCTAGAATTGCACGAGCGCGTGAACCGCAAACCGCCGCTCGTCGGCGCGCGCGGGCACGAAGTCGTGGTTGTCCACGTTCTCGATGTCGAAGAGCAGCGCAGTCGCGACGTTGCCCTGATGCGGGAACCAGTACGCGACGCCGCCGATGATGCGATCCCGCTTTCCGGGCAGATCGTCGTTCGGTTCGAGGTGATCGAAGCGGAGGAGGCCCTCCATGCCGTTGGTGGCACGCGGCGTGACCCAGATCGAGTAGCCCTTGGAATCGACCTTCGGGACCGGCGGCTGCGCGTTCGCCCGTGTCTGATCCGCTGTGTTCAGATATTGGAAGGCGGCGTTGACGTGCGGATGCTCGAACGTCACCGCGAAGATCCCCCGGCGCCGTTCCGCGTCCTTTACGTAGGCGTCGTGGTCGTAGAAACCTGTGAGTCGCAGACCGCGGAGAAGCGGACTCATCGGAAGCGGCCGGAGCGTCCCGCGGATCTCGAATGCCTTCTGGTCATTCGTCTCGAACCGGTTGTAGTTGTCGCCGTTGTAGAAACCGGCGTGAACCTCACCGTAGTTCCGCGCGAAGTTGTAATGAAACGAAGCACCGACGTCCGACGACGAGAGGAACGCTTCGCGTTCCGAGAAGACCGTGCCCTGGAACCGGTAGCGGTAGATGCCCTCTTCGAAGTCGACCCACGGGGTCTGCTGCATGCCGAGCCGAACCCATGATCCGCGGGTCATCCAGTCGTCCAGGTTGAACTGCACGTACGCGTACTTGAGCCTGAAGACGTAGCTGCCCGAAACCACCGGGCCCACGGCCGTCTCTCGTGTGATGTCAGGGGTGATGCGGAACGCGATGCGGTGATTGATGTTGCCGGTGACGTTGAGGTAGGCCCGGCCGATGTTGAACGACGAGAGATCCACCTGGTTGCCGTCGACGTCCGTAATCTTGGGCTCTGTCTGAATCGTGAAGTCGGTGAAGATGACGGCACCAATCCGGATGGATGGCGTATCGTCCGGCGGTGTGATGGTCTGCGCCGGGGTGACTTGCGCGGCGCAGGGGATCACGCTGCCAATGACTACGGCGCCTGCAAGCAAGAACCTGAGCGCACGAACGGACAAAGTCAACCTCCTGAAGATGAAGACGATGGGAAGTGCCCGGATTGTATTCGACGGGACGGACGGCACATGCGGCCGTGTCGCGGCGAGCGGGCATCCCATGGGTCGCAGCTTAGGAAGTCGGGATTATGGGGGGGTAACGCCCAGATTTCGGGGAGGTTAAATCTCGGCTGAAGCAGACGGAGCCGCTATCCGCCATCCGCTGTCCGCTGTGGCTGATTAGCAACAGCGGATCGCGGACAGCGGGTAGCGGCTATCGAAGTCCCCTTAGAAGTTGAACCGGAACGCCAACTGGATTTGGCGGTTCGTCCCGATGCCGACCGTCGTGCCGACCGTCTGCAACGCCCGTCCGAACGAACCTGCCGCTCCCGCCGTGTAAGGCTGGTCTGGCTGAACCTTGTTGGCCTCGGTCAAGGCGTTGCTGGGCAGGGCGTTCGGCAGCGTAGCGCTGATCCCGGCCAGGTTGGTGTGGTTGAAGATGTTGAAAATCTCCATTCGCACTTCGCCGCTGGGGCCGCTCCTCGGACCGATCCGCTTGGCCACGACCGCGTCGACCTGCCAGAAGTTCGGTCCGTGGATCGAGTTGCGCTCGAGATTGCCGTTCGTGCCGGGCGTCGGCGTGGTGAACGCGGCCGGGTTCAAGAAGAGCAGCCCGCCGTCCTTGATGAAGGCACTCACGCCGGGCACGAGATTGGGACGGCGCACGTTTCGCGAGGCGCCGCCGCCCGGCGTATTGACCACGGCGGTACGGTCGGCCGCCGGGTTGAGGAACACGCTTCCGGAACCGTCAACGTAGACGATGTCGTTGCGCGCGATCTGCACCTCGATCGGGAGGCCGCTGCGCGCGTTCATGATGCCGCCGAACGACCAGCCGCCGGTGAGCAGTCCGTCGCCGGGAGTCGAGTAGAGAGCGCTCAAGTTGAACGTGTGCCGAACATCGAACAGGTTGTAGCCGTCCTCGTAGCCGTCCCATTCGGCGATGTTCGCTCTGTTCGCGGGACGCTCCGACGGCAGGCTCGCCGCGTTGCCTGCCGTTCTTGCCTCGTTGGACCCGCCGGTGGTGCCCCTGCTGGACGCCAGCGTGTACTGAGCGTTCAACGCGAGACCGCGCGAAGACCGCCGCGTGAGCGCGAGCTGCAACGCGTTGTAGCTATCGTGGCCGCCGCTGGTCTTGTAGTCGACTTCGGCGTACGGGTTCTGCACGTCGGAGATGGTCGAGCCGGGGCACATGATTCCCGTGCCCGTGGTTCCGTCTGCGCAGGTGACGATGCTGAATTCACGCACCACCCTGCCTGCTGTCGCGCCGCGGGTCTGCACACCGACGATCTGGTTCGTGATGCTGCGGAGAAACAGATTCCGCCCCTGGCTGCCGACGTAGGCGGCCGACGCCGCCATGTTGCCACCGATCTCCTGCTGCACCGACGCGGTGTACTGATAGACCTTCTCGGGCAGGGTGTAATCGTTGGAGTAGGCGCGCGGCGCGTAGGCCCGGTTGTTCGGGTTGTTCGTGAAGTTCAGACGAATGAGCGCCGGATCGACCGGATACGCGAGCAGCGGCCCGCTCGTCACAGACGTGCTGATCCGCTCCGCTTCGATGGGCTGAATCTGGTCCTCGGTCTGGCCGGGCCCGACGAAGATCCCGAAGCCCGATTTGACCACCATCGTGGCCGTAGGCGAGTAGCTGGCCGAGAGCCTGGGCTGGAAGTTCGTCTTCTTGGACCTGTAGAACGGCGTCGTGTCCGGATCGATTTGACCCGTGACGACGTTCAGCTTGACGACGCGGTTGTCTGCTTCCGTCAACGGCACGTAGTAGTCGTAGCGGAGACCGTAGTTCAGCGTGACGTTCTGTCGCACGCGCCATTCGTCCTGCGCGTAGCCGACGTAGTACTGCTGGTTGATGTGCTTCTCTCCGGTCGCCCCGTTGTGGAACGGGCTCGGCTCGCTCAGGTCGCCGAAATACAGCACAGAAGTCGGCGTGTTCGCCAGGAACGCGGTCACGTTCGGATATGTGTAGGTGATGCCGCCCAGCTGGTCGGTGGTCATCCGAATCACTCGCACGTCGGCGCCGACCTTCACCAGGTGCGTGCCCATGACCTTGCTCAACGAGTCAGCGAAGGTCAGCGAGTACGGGTCGTACGGCGCCGCGCGGCCATTGCCTTGGCTATTCACCCGGACGAGCCCGCCCGGACTCGCCAGCGTCGAGTTCGAGCCCTGGCCCGCGATGCCGGCGTTGGCGACGTTTCCGGTCAGGCTGATCAAGATGTTCTCAAAGCCAGGCTGCGTCCGAGCGCCCACGGTGCTCGGCGCCGAGTTGTACCCGAACTTGAACTCGTTGATGGTGGTGTCGCTAAGGATCCCCTGAACGTTGAAGATCGCGTTCGTGGGGTTGATCGTGGTCGCGAAGAAACGGCCGCTGACGTCCTGGGGATCGAGGCTCTTCGCCTGATCGTGGAACACGCGTGCGTACGACGACCAGTTGTCGTTCAACCTGTAGTCGAGGCGCGCACTGTAGGCGTCTTCGTGGACGTTCTGCGTCGCCTGCCACTGCATGATGTCGACGTCCGCATCGGTCGAGGCGCCAGGCAGCAGGTGGGCATCTGCTGCCGTGAACCCCGAGCGAAGCCCGGCGATCGCGGGGACCGCCCGCGCCCAGGCCGATCCGCTCGGCACGCCTTGAATGATGTTCTTGCCGGCGTCCAGCCGGTAGCCTTCGTAGCTGCCGAAGAAGAACGCGCGCTCCTTCACGATCGGCCCGCCGATCGAGCCGCCGAACTGATCGAGGTTGAGCGGCGATTTCGGCACCGTTGGGGCGCTTCCGGCCTTCGCGATGACGCTGCCGTCGGCGTTGCGGAACGAATCGAAGTAGTTGGCGGCGTCCAGCGCGTCCCGACGCAGGAATTCGAACGCCGAACCCCGGAACTGATTGGCGCCCGACTTGGTGATGACGCTCACCTGGCCGCCGGTGCCGGTGCCGAACTCGGCCGGGTAGCCGCTCGACTCCACGCGGAACTCCTGCACGTTCTCGAGGCTCGCCTGCAGCTTGAAGAGACTCGCGTTCTCGCCGTTGGCGACGCCCGGCGCCGAGTCGATGATCCCCGAGGCTTCGACACCGTCGTATTTGATCACGTTCTGCTCGACGGCCCGGCCGGAGAATCGAATGTCACCCCAGGTGCCGGTGCCGGCGTTCTGGGAGCCGGGCGCCTGCAGCATCAACTGCGACATCTGCCGGCCGTTGACCGGCAGGCCCTGTACCTCGCGCTCGCTGACGTTGGCGCCGATCTTGGCGGAGCTGAGATCGAGGACGGGTGAGGTCCCGATCACGGTGATGTTTTCCGTGACGCCGGTCGCCTGGAATTGGAAGTCCAGCGTCAACTCCTGGCCGACGGCGACGGGCATCTGCGGGTACTCGATTTGCTGAAAGCCCTGCTTGTTCACCGTCACGGTGTAAGTCGACGGCTTCAGTCCGGGGACCGAGAAGAAGCCTTGATGATTTGTGGTCGTCGTCCGCGTTTCACCCGTCTTTTCGTTCTTCACCGTGACGGTTGCCTCGGCCACGAACGCGTCGGTCTGATCGCGGATCGTCCCACTGATCCGGCCCGAATCGGTTTGCCCCACGGCGAGTCTGGGGAGGCCCACCAACGCCACCGCCGTCAGGAGCGCCACCATCCACTTGCCAAGCGTCATCTCTCCTCCTCGGGCATTTCTGCCAACAAACGCGCTCGAAGCCTATGAGGTGGGTGTGATCGAGCGATGACGTGACTGTTACGAGGGCGTTAAAGGAAACGACAGGAAATCAGGGGCGGAACGGTGAAGGCATCTCGCCTTCGCTTCGCCGATTCGTTCTTCGCGTGTGCGGTGGTGTGCGATGTTACGTGTGCGACAAAGCCGTTAAATCTGATCGTGATCTGCTAAGATTCCGGCGGGAGGATGCGTGCGCTTCAGACTGATCCCGCGTGAAGAGCGGTTTTATGACGATTTCGTCGCGTTGGCCGAGCAGATCAGCCACGGGGCCGACCTGCTGGAGTCGATGCTGCTCCCGGACCGCCCGATCTGGGACAAGGCCGACGAGATCAAGGAGGTCGAGCACAAGTGCGACTTCCTGACGCACGAGATCATCCAGCGCCTGCACCGGACGTTCGTGACGCCGTTGGATCGGGAGGACATCTTCGCGCTCGCGCGATCGCTTGACGACGTGATGGACGCGGTCGACGCGTCGGCGGCGATCGTTCGGCTCTATCAGATCGAGCGGGTGCGGCCGGATGCCCGCGTCCTCGCCAGCATCATCAAGGCATCGTCGCTCGAGATGGTCAAGGCGCTGAAAGCACTGGAGCGCCGTCAGGGGGTCGCGGAGCCCGCCGTCGAGATCAACCGGCTCGAAAACGAGGCCGACCGGGCGCATCAGGCCGCCGTCCGCCGCCTCTTCGAGGAGGAACGCGACCCGGTGACCATCATGAAATGGAAGGAGATCCTGGACTTCCTCGAGGACGCCACCGATCGCTGCGAGGACGTCGCCAACGTTCTCGAAGGCGTCGTCGTGAAGCACGCCTGAGCCGCGGATGGATCAGACTTTCCTGGCGGTCGCTGCGCTGATTGTCGTCGCCCTCGTCTTCGACTACATCAACGGATTCCACGACGCGGCCAACTCCATCGCCACCGTCGTGTCGACGCGTGTGCTGTCGCCGGGGAAGGCCGTCATCTGGGCTGCGTTTTTCAACTTCGTCGCGGCCTTCACCTTCGGCACCGCCGTCGCGAAGACCGTCGGGTCCGGACTCGTGGACATCCGGATCGTGACGTTCTCGGTCATCTTTTCGGGCCTCCTCGGCGCGATCGTCTGGGATTTGATCACGTGGTACTACGGCCTGCCGACGAGCTCGTCCCACGCGCTCATCGGCGGCTACGCCGGGGCCGCAGTCACGAAAGCCGGCTGGGGCGCGATCATTCCGGCAGGCTGGACCAAGACGCTCATCTTCATCGTGCTGGCGCCGCTCATCGGCATGGCGCTCGGCTTTCTGATCATGGTGGCCGTCCAATGGATCTTCCATCGGACGTCGCCGGGCAAAGTCGACCACTGGTTCCGGCGCCTGCAGCTGCTGTCTGCCGCCGCTTACAGTCTCGGTCACGGCGGCAACGATGCGCAGAAGACGATGGGGATCATCGCTGGCGTGCTGTTCGCCGGTGGCTACATCAGCGCGTTCCGGATCGACCTGTGGGTGATCCTGATCGCGCACGCCGCAATTGCCCTGGGGACGCTGTCGGGAGGCTGGCGAATCATCCACACCATGGGCTCGAAGATCACGAAGCTGCAGCCGGTCGGCGGCTTCGCGGCGGAGACCGCGGGTGCGATCTCACTCTTCACGGCGACGCATCTCGGCGTCCCGGTCAGCACGACTCATACGATCACCGGCGCGATCATGGGGGTCGGCTCGATCAAACGGCTGTCGGCCGTCAGGTGGGGTGTCGCGGGTCGGATCATCTGGGCGTGGATTCTCACGATCCCTGCCTCGGCGCTGATCGCCGCGCTGACGTATGCGATCGTGTCGAACACCATCGCGCCGTAGAAGAATTCTTCGATACCCGCTGCCCGCATCTCTCAGGGCTCGCGGGGCCCCACCCCCGCTCGCTTACGCGCTTCGCGCGACGGCCTTCGGCCTGTCCGCCCGTCTCCGACGGGCGGCCTTGGCGTCCTCAAGTGTTCCGTCC
>DATAEK010000107.1:0-2843 GCA_036258055.1 Vicinamibacterales bacterium | reverse complement strand
CGGGGCGGCCGACTCCCCACTTATGCGCACCAAACGTCGCGGCTGACGGACATCGCGAGTCAGTCAGGGGACGTGTGTTGAAACTGCTTGCGGACGAGCACGAGCCGGCCGTTACCATCCAATTGGAAGACTTGCCGCTCGGTCACGTATGAGTCGCTTCCGCTTCTACGCACCGTCGTCACGCTTCGTTGCGTGATTCGTATCGGGTCGCTCGCCGCGACGGGATTGGGTTCTGCGGTTTCTTCGACTGTCTGACTCCCATCGTCGGTCACTGTCGTCACGCGCTGGACTCGCGAGCTCAGCGCGAGGCGACCCGCCTCGAGCGACGGTAAGTAGGTTTCAGTTACGACCCGTTCCTCGTCGTTGGTTCGAGCGCGGTGCGTCACCACCTTCTCGCTCACCGCGTCCCTTCCATTCAGATCGCGGCGCGTTGTGACTGTCTCCGTTACCGTTTCGGCGCTTTGCTGCGCGATCGCGGTCGGAGCCGCGAGCACGATCCAGCACCACACGGAGATAACACCACCGGCTCGGATAAATCGTCTCGCAAGGGGCACTGTCGATGTCCGATCCCACTCGATCACTGTATCCTCCATTTACTGACCATGACGGGTCATGGCCCGACGCCGGATCGCGGCCTCCATCGGCCTCGATCGCAAGAGCGAAGCCAGCCTGCTCTGGTCATGCGAGTCCTCCAACACGGCTGGAATCCCATCTACCGGAGCCGGGGCAGTGCGTGTGATTGCGCATGGCGTGCGTTAACGCGCAGTACGGAATCCCTTATCGTCCGGCGACTGACAACTGGCAGGTTCGAGAACAGCAGATGTCCCTGTGACGAATGGGCGCGGAACGCGGCAACGGCTGTCGAATGACCCCTTGGGGTCCTAAAGCGGGTGCAGCGCGGCATCGGCCTCTGGCTGCGTGGCGCAGTGGCGTGGATGTTGCCGTAGACGGTGCAGCTGCGAAGGAGCGACGCGATGTCACGAATCGGCGTTGGATTGGTAATCGAGAAGCTATTCACCGATCGAAACCTGCGCCTTCGATTTGCCTTCGACCCGATAGAAACGGTCGCCGACCTGTTTCTCCGAGGCTTCGATCTCACCCGCGACGAAATCGACCTCTTCTGCCGGACGGATGCCGGTCTGTGGTTCACCGCGGACAACATGAGAGCCGAACGGCCGCACTGAGGACCGCCGCGCAGCAAAGGAGACAAACCGCAATGTCGATTCACATTGATTCATATGCGGCCCGCGAAACGATTGTGGTCAACACCCGGTCGAGCGTATACGAAGTGATCGTTCTTCAAGGCGACGATGGCGACGTGTTGGTGCGCGGCGGCAGCCACTTCACGGAGTTCCGCCGGGTCCTGTTCGTCGGTTCCACCGCAGACGGCGGTTCGCTCCACCCGCGGACAATCGATGTCGGTCTTCGCATGCAGTTCATGTGTGCGGATCGGCTCGTCATCACCTCGCCCGTCCAGTCACTCTCCCGGTCTTTTACCAGTCCCGCTTCGACGGAGTGTGCAGCAGGCCGGTAACCCGCGAGCTCCTTCGCAGATCCGCACCTCGCCGAGTGCTCTCACCGAGTCGTAGCAACTCCGCTCGTCCACGGCGACGCACCGCAGTACGAGCCCGTGGCTCCTCACACACGCGCGCTTCGGCCAAGTCTTTACGTCGGCGATGTCGCGCAGGAGCACCGAGCCCTGCCAGTTCGTATCGACTCCGCCCGAGCGCGAAACCGCGTACTTCTTGATCTCCTTGAAGAGCTTCGCGATGCCGCCATGGGGAGCGTCTTCGTCGTAGTACGGCCAATACGCCGCGAAAATCTCGTAGGTCTTGCGGCCGAGCAGGAGATCGAATTTCTCACTGAGGAGGCGGTCAAGTTCCTCGCCGAACTCCTGATCGAAATAGGGCATCACCCAGCCGCCGAATTTGAACCGCTTGGTCGGATCCTCGGTCGGTCCGCCGGGCGCCTGCATGACGCCGTCCATGGAAACCTAGGCGCCGACGATGATTTTCCGCATGTGTTCTCTCTTTGTGTTGACCTAGGACGAATGGACGCGAGGCCGATCCGATATGGGGCTCTATTAACGCCTTGGCGAGCGGCGCGGTCCAAATCTCGGCTCCATGACGCAACAGTACGATTTGGTAGCCGGGGGAGGCGGCCCTACTTCAAATCGCGCGGATCGTAGACGTCGATTCCGACGGAGTCGCCTGGCTCAACGAGGCGGACGTTCTTGATCTGGATGGTGGACGGATCGAGGAAGAAACTCGCTCGCGCAAGGCTGAGCCCGGAGCGCCACGCCCGAAGGCGTCCCCCCGCAAGCCACCCTACCGAGTGGTAGCAACAGACCCTATTCAGTCCTCCAACCGACGCTGAGTGAGCGTAGGAATGCGCCCGAAGGGAGGTTGTGGCTGCCCGAGCCGACGCCCAGAATCGGTGAAGACAGGGAGGCTCTCGCAATGCTGGTTTTGACGAAAGCGTTGCCGCGGCTCTCCGCGATCGTGAGCAAGATGCTGCCGCACGATGCCTTGCACATGGCGTGCTTCGATCAACGGGGGCACCGGGTCGTGAACGCGTCGACCGCGGACGCGCCGGACATAACGACGTCCGACGGTGAGGACGTGATCATCGATGATTTGCGCACCAGGGCACTTGGCGCATCCGCGGCTCCGCCCGCGGCGGCTCGGCTGGTCGGCACCGGTTACCGGTCCGCGCTGGGAGTGTCGACTCGCGCGCCGGAACCCCTGGTGCGCGTGGCGTTCTGGTCGAAGCAGCCGCTGGCATTCAATCGCTCGCACGCGCCGCTCGCGCGGCGCATCGCGTAGAGGTGACGTCATGCGCCA
>DATAEK010000103.1:0-11302 GCA_036258055.1 Vicinamibacterales bacterium | reverse complement strand
GCCTTTGCGCCGCCGCATTTGAACGCTTGCCACAGCCGCTTCGCCTGGCGATAGCTCACGCCCATCACCGTGGCCGCCTCCACCAACGCCAAGCTGCCGGCCTTGACCCGCGCCAACACCTCCACCCGCCCCAACTCCCGTCCGCTCATTGCTGTCCGTCCCAACGGCGACCTCCACGATCGCCAGCTTAGGGGACATTTCTAACGAGTCGCCAAGGGGACACTATCAGCGAGTCACAACACTGCGCGCGGCGATCAAGAAGTGAGCTCCTCGGGCCAACCGCTCGAGCTTCGAGGCCAACCGGCTCTTCGACATACCTTCCGCGATGCGACAGCGCTACGATTGGTCTGTAGAAGTGGCGCAGGCCAGAGGGGCCAACTTATGAATCCGTCGATCCTCGCGTTGCTCGTCGTGCTATCGATAGGCGTTGCCGTTCCACGTCCAGCATCAGCGGGAACTCAGGACGCAACTCGCGTTGCCGGTCTGTGGACTCTCAATCGCGAGCTGAGCCAGCTCCCTCCTGAGATTGGGTTCAGGGTGGACTGGCTCTCGAAGGACGGCTCCAGTCAGGACCCGACCGGGAGCGGCGGCAGGGGCGGGCGTGGATCCGGCAGCGCCGGCGCGGCCGCTCTGATGACCCGACGCGAAAGTGAAGAGGACGCCAGGCGCCTGCAACAGTTGACCGAGGAGGTGCGCAATCCCTCCGCCCGACTCACCATCGCCGAAACGCCGACGGCCGTCACCATTACCGATGATCACGGCCAGTCGCGCACGTTCCACCCCGACGGCAAAGAAGAGGTGTTGCAACTCGACGGAGTGCCGGTTCGCGTGACGACGAAGCACGAAGCCGGCCGACTGGTGGTGCTCTATCAGGTGGAGCAGGGACGGGAACTGCGCTATGCGTATTCACGGACGGAGAGTCCGGCGCAGCTGGTCGTCGACGTGCAGTTCGTCCAGCGCGGCGGTGGTGACAAGGTCAGACGCGTCTACGAGCCTGCGAGTGCGGCCGACACGTCAGCGCCGGTTACTGCCGAATCTGCTCGCACGCCGGCCAAACCGGACGCGGGGCTGCCAGTCGTCAGCGGGTCGGCCGCTTTGAAGGGGTCCGCACCTTCCACTGGACGCCCGGCCCCTGAAGTTTTCAATCAGCAGCCCGACGCCGAACTCAAGGGTCTGACAGCACTCGGCGTCGTCGTTGAGGATCTCAGTCCACAGGCTGCGGCCTGCGGCCTGAATCAGGGCACCCTCGAGACGGACCTATCGAAGCGACTGACGGATGCCGGATTCAAGGTCCGCCGCAACTCGGACGAGGACACGTATCTCTACGTCAACGTCATCACGGCCAGCCTTTCCACGGGACTCTGCGTGTCGAGGTACGACGCGTTCCTCTACACCCACACGACCGCCAAACTTTCCTACCAGGAGACGCCGGTGTTGGTGCAGGTGTCGCTCCTGCACAAGGGAGGCATCGCGGGCGGCGCCCCAGCCAACCATGGCGCGGCGGTTCTCCGCGGGTTGCAGGAGTACGTGGATCAGTTCTCGACTCGCATCCGCGACGCGAACAAGTAGTCTGACCTTCCTGCTCAGCACGGAGGATCCGCCCCGTGAGCCAGCAGGAGTGCGACAGCCTCGACAGCGCGTACTTCATCGTCCGGCAACCAGATGAGCGGTGTGCTGCTGTCGAAACGCGCTGCCAGATCGGTTCAGCGCTGACCAGACTTCCTGTCACACCATCCGCAACGTAAGCCGGATTGCCGCCGCGCTTGCAGCGTAGTTGATGGCGAGCATCAGCGCGAAAAGAGCGACGGCCTTCAGCAGTACCGCAGTGGCAGTGCCGGTGTACACGCGCTTGAGCGCGAGGAAGAGATAACCCGCCAGCAGGCACAGACCGATTGCGGATGCCGCCTCGTTCGATACGCCCAGATGGCGGGTGATGCCGATCGCGACGGTGACGAGGTACTCGAACGAGACGAAGTGGAGCGCAAAGACCAGGTGCGCCCCGAGTGGAATGTGCGATCGCCAGGACATGAGCTGGAGCAGCAACGCGGATGCGATCACACCGGCGCCGACGGCGATTGTATAGACGGATTGGATACGAAGGTCGAATCGCTCCGTGAAGTGCGCGCGGTCAAGGCCACGATCCGCCATCTGCGTCGAGGCGAGACTCGAAAGGCTGCCCGACGGATCGTGCTGGATCATTTCCTCGAGCGTGAACCCCGCCCACGGTGCCGCGAGGAAGAAGAGAGCTGCGCACACCAGATAGAGTCGCAGCGGAGTGAGGTACGGACGACGGCGTCCTGCGAGGAATTCAGTCGTCAACAGGCCCGGCCTGACGAGCGCCCGCAGGGTGTGGAGCGTCTTGAACTTGAACCGGAAGCTCGCGACCTGATCCGCGATCTCGTGGACGAATGCGGTCGCCGACAAGTCGTCAGGACGCACTCGTCTCTCGCCGCATGACGAACAGTAGTCGCCGATCCCTTCCGCGGAGCAGGTCGGACAGGTGGGCATGCGCTGCTATTGATATCGCAAGGGCTGCCCCCGGCAGGTGGATAGTTATTAACTCTGCAGTACCGCCAGTCAAGCCAAAGACATCGACCATCGCTCGCCGCCAGCATCGACGCGACCGACTGTCCTTCGGTGCTGACTCCTCAAAACCTCGTTGACGACACGTATGCTGCCTCTTGCGCGATGATCGCGTGCACGGCAGCACCCGTCGCGGTGCCCTCATCCGACCGCAACAACTGTCAAGCGGCACCCGCGTGGAGCGGTCATGATTGCGTCGTCGTGAGCGTCACTGCCAAGACCCTCTGGTACGTCGAAAGCCACCTGAGCGGCGACCTGTCGCTCGAGGTGATCGCCGACGCCGTCGGGGTGTCGCGATTCCACATCTCCCGTGCCTTCGGCGTGACCGTCGGGTGTGCGCTCGCGTCCTACGTCCGTGCCCGTCGCTTGAGTGACGCAGCCAGAAAGCTCGTCGACGGCGCGCCGGACATTCTCACCGTGGCGCTCGAAACCGGCTACGGCTCGCACGAAGCCTTCACGCGCGCATTCCGTCAACACTTCGGCCTGACGCCCGACGAGCTGCGGGCGCGGGCCACCATTGGAGTCTCGACCTCCAGGAGCCAATCAGAATGGACACCAGCACGACGACCACGACGATTACCCCGTCACGGATTGCTCGCAGCGACGCGCTGCTCATCTTCGGGCTGGGCCAGCGGTATCTCCAAACGAACGCCGGCATTCCTTCGCAGTGGGACAAATTCCTGCCATATCTCGGCAACATTCAGGGGCAGGTGGGGAACGTCGCGTACGGCGTGATCTGCAACACCGACGACACCGGCAGCATCGAGTACGTCTGTGGCGTGCAGGTTCGCGAGTTCCCGGCTCATCCGGCCGAGTTCACGCGGCTCCGGATCCCGCCGCAGACCTACGCCGTCTTCGAGCACAAGGAACACGTGTCCAGCGTCGGCAGTATGTGGCAGACGATCTGGAACAACGCATTGTCGAGCGCGGGCTACGAGGCAACCGACGGACCGGCGTTCGAGCGATACGATGAACAATTCGATGGCCGCACGGGACTTGGCGGCCTCGAGATCTGGGTGCCGATCAAGGCGTGAACGCCGGCAGAAGAGATCGCCGTCGTGGGGCAGCGAGGGTTTCGGCCGTGGGCTACGCCGGCGTCTTCAGACGGCGCCCGCCAGCCCGCGCGCCGAAGCGGTCGGCGAACTCCTGGAGATCCGCCCAATTGGTGTACTCGTAGTCGCGAGTCGTGTCCGTATCGCCGCCAGCTTTGGCGGCGATGCGCTTCATGATCCAGCGCTTGAGGAAGTTGTACTTGGTGTACTTCAGCGCGCCCGCCACGATCTTCGTCTCCGACGGACGCCATCCTGTTGTGTGAGAGAAACCGTCGAGGATTCTTTGCAGATCCTGGTTCACTTTTGGATCCTGTTGAAGCACCCCGAGGCAGACCGACACGAACGCGTTGGGCTTCCCGTCCAGCCCTCTCGCGTGCGTACGCACCCATCGGGCGACGTTACGCTGGTAGCCGCCGGCGTGAACCGACGCGGCGACGATGATCGCGTCGTAGGCGCTGATGTCGGCTGGAGCCGCCGCGGGATCGACTACCGACACGTCGTGGCCGGCGGCAGAGAGCCGGCCGCGGAGCGTCTGCGCTATCTTGGCGGTCTGGCCGTCGGTCGTACCGAAAACGACGAGGACGCGGGCCATGAGCTACCCTCTTTCGCCCGGTGGCGATCAGAAGGATTACGATCATCACGACTTCGTTCAGTCGTGACAGCCGTTGGTTGAGCAACGGATGTGCCGACAATCTGGCACGCGCCGACCTGCCGCTCCGAATCGTTGACTGCCGGTTTTCCGGCAGTTGCGCATTGCGACGCCAGAGTAGCGGAACCAGACGCTCGTCTCGACCTTGGGGTTTTTCCCACCACACGGGAAATTTCCCCACTCCTCGGACAGCCATCGGCCGGCGATTCTTCGCCTCGGCGGGACGCTCGCCACGTTCGTCGGGACTCTTGATCATGGGTCCGCCGACAAAACTGCTAGCGTGCGCTGGCACTGCTGTTGCCGCGTCACACGATGACTGACGGCGGACAAACAACACCGAGGAGGAGACATGGCAACCATGAAAGCGGTCGTGTTTCACGGCGTCGACGACCTTCGGGTCGAGAGCGTGCCGAAGCCGCGACCTCGCGCGGGTGAGGCAGTCATCCGGATCACGGCCACGACTATCTGCGGGACCGATGTCCACATCGTCAAAGGCGAGTATCCGGTTCGGCCGGGCCTCATCCTTGGACACGAGCCGGTCGGGATCATCGACGAGCTGGGACCCGGTCTCGAAGACGAATACGCTGTCGGCCAGCGCGTGATCGTGGGCGCGATCACGCCGTGCGGACAATGCTTCTACTGTCTGAACGGCGTGCACTCGCAGTGTCACGGCGCGCTCGGCGGGTGGCGATTCGGCAACACCATCGACGGGGCCTGGGCGGAATACCTGCGCGTGCCCGACGCGAGAGCGAATCTCGCCCGTGTTCCTGATGAACTGTCGGATCCCCAGGTCCTGATGCTGCCCGACATCGCGTCCACTGGCATTTCAGGCGCAGAAAGCGGGAACATCCGGATCGGCGACAGCGTCGCCGTCTTCGCGCAGGGTCCCATCGGCCTGTGCGCGACGGTTGGCGCGCGCCTGCGCGGGGCGAGCCTGATCATCGGTGTCGACCCGCTTCCCGATCGCCGGGCGATGGCCCGGCGATTCGGCGCCTCAGTGGTCCTCGATCCCGCAGCGTCTGACGTGATTGCCGCGATCAAGCACATGACCGACGGACGAGGCGTGGACGTGGCGATCGAGGCGCTGGGACGGCAAGAAACGTTCGAGATGGCGCTTCGATCGATACGACCGGGCGGCGTCCTGTCGAGCCTCGGCGTCTACTCCGGTAAGCTCGCTGCACCCTACGAGGCGATTCATGCCGGTCTCGGCGATCAACGCATCGTGACCACGCTCTGTCCGGGCGGGAAAGAGCGGATGCGGCGACTGATGTCGATGGTGATGCAGAACCGGCTGGATCTCACGCCGCTCGTGACCCACGCCTTCTCGCTCGAGCAGTTGCCGGAGGCGTTCGAATTGTTCCGTCACGCTGCGCCGGGCGTGATGAAGGTCGGAATCTATCCGGCCGGTGTGCCTCAAGAGATCGTGCGGACGCCGCAGCCGGCGGAGGTCGAGTGCTGAATCGTTGCGATCCGCGCAGGACCGTGATGGACAAACGATGAGCCCCGCTGTTCGCGGGTTGACCGGTGAAGCCGCGGCCGCCCGGCTGATCGAGTACGGTCCGAACGAGATTCAGCGGCGCCCTCCGACGCCGGCGTGGCGCGTCCTGGCCGCGCAGTTCAACAGCCCGGTGATCTGGCTGCTGATTGGTGCGTGCGTCGTGTCAGTGGCGCTCGGCGAAGTGGCGGATGCAGTGGCCATCGCCACGATCGTCGTGTTGAACGGGATCGTCGGCTTCTTTCAAGAACATCGTGCCGAGCGCGCCATCCTGGCGCTGCGCTCGATGACGGCGCCGCGCGCCCGCGTGCAGCGCGATGGGCGATCGCTCGTCGTCACGGCGGCCGATGTCGTCCCGGGCGATGCATTGCTCCTCGAAGCGGGCGACGTCGTCGCCGCGGACGCCCGGCTGCTGGACGCCCATTCGCTCTCGACCAATGAAGCGGCGCTCACGGGCGAGAGCGTGCCGGTCGAGAAGTCCATCGAGCAGGTGCCTGCGGGTACGCCGCTCGCGGAGCGCCGCGACTCCGTTTTCATGGGCACGTCGGTCGCGACGGGCACGGCCGTCGCCGAGGTGGTCGCGACCGGGATGAAGACGGAGCTCGGCAGAATCGCGCACCTGCTCGAAACCGCAGAAGACACAGCCACCCCTCTGCAGCGGCGCCTCGCCAGCGTGAGCCGCGTACTCCTGGTCATCTGCCTGGCCATTGTCGTGGTAGTGGCGGTTGCCGGATGGATGCGCGGCTGGCCCGCGCTCGATGTTCTCCTGTCGTCGGTCTCGCTCGCGGTCGCCGCCGTCCCCGAAGGACTTCCCGCGATCGTGACGATCGCGCTCGCGATCGGCGTACAGCGCATGGCCTCACGCCATGTCCTCATCCGCCGGCTGCCGGCCGTCGAGACGCTCGGCTGCGCGACGGTCATCTGCACGGACAAGACCGGCACGCTCACCACCGGCGTGATGACCGTGCGCGAGCTCTGGGGACGCGATCACGAGCGGCTGTTGTTCACGGCGGCCGCCTGCTGCGACGCCGAGTGGCACGCGGATACCCGTACCGGCGTCGGGGATCCGACGGAAGTTGCGATTCTTGCCGCCGCCGCCGAGCGCGGCATCGCGCGGGCAGACATCGAAGCGGACCGGCCACGTGTGCTCGTCAGGCCGTTCGAGACCGGTCGCAAGCGGATGTCGATTGCCCGCGCCGATGACCGCGTGTACGTGAAAGGCGCGGTCGAAGCCGTCCTGCCGCTGTGCTCGCGTCACATCGAGGCGGCCGCCGAAGCCAACGTGCAAATGGCCGCGCGCGGGCTTCGAGTCCTTGCCGTGGCCGTCGGCCAGGGAATCGAAGAGCACGATCTCGAGCTCGTCGGGCTCATCGGTCTCGCTGATCCTCCGCGAACCGAGGCGATCGAAGCGGTCGCGGCCGCGCGCGCCGCCGGGATCACCACAGTGATGATCACCGGCGATCACCCGATGACCGCACGGGCCATCGCCCGCGAACTGGGCATTCTCGACGGTAACGCATCGGCCGAGGATGTCGTCCACGCGCGCGCGACGCCGGAGGACAAGATCTCGATTGTCCGGACGTGGAAAGCCCGTGGTGCCATCGTGGCCATGACCGGGGACGGCGTCAACGACGCGCCCGCCCTGCGTGAGGCGCACATCGGGATCGCGATGGGCCGGACCGGTACGGAAGTCACACGCGAAGCCTCGGACATGATCCTCACGGACGACAACTTCGCGAGCGTCGTCGCCGCCGTCCGCGAGGGGCGAGGCATCTTCGACAACATCCGCAAGACCCTCGTCTATCTCCTCGCGGGAAATACCAGTGAGCTCGCGGTGATGCTCGCGGCAGCGCTCGTGGGCCTGCCGCTGCCGCTGCTCCCGCTGCACCTGTTGTGGATCAACGTGGTGACCGACGGATTGCCGGCGCTGGCGCTCGTCATGGATCCGGCGGACGAGGACGTCCTGCAGCGACCGCCGCGCCATCCGCAGGAACCGATGTTGGGTCGCGCACAGTGGCGATTCGTCGTCCTGACGGGCCTGCTTGAAGCGACGGCTATCCTGGGCGTCTTCGTCTGGGCCTTTACGTCCAGAGACCTCACACAGGCGCGCAGCCTGACCTTTTCGACGCTGGTCTTCGCGGAGCTGTTCCGCGCGTTTGCGGCGCGCAGCCCGACGCGCATCTTCTGGGAAGTCGGCGCGTTCACCAACCTTCGGCTCCTGGGCGTCGTGGTCGCGTCGGTGTTCGTGCAGGTGGCGATTCACGCCATCCCGGCGACCCAGGCGTTCTTTCAGATCGCGCCGCTGTCACGCAGGGACGCCGTGCTCGCGCTCGCAATCGGCCTCTGCCCGGTTACGGTCGTGGAGCTGCAGAAGCTGGTGAGACGAGCCATGAAATAGTCGGCGCGCAGAGACCAAAGTATGCCGGCTCAGCGCGGCTTGGGCATCTCGACCCAGAACCACCCGCGAATCTCTCCGTCTGCGAATCCGACGGCGCGATCGACGGGATACCGTTCGGTGAGCAGTTGCCGTACCCCCGGGCTGAGGCGGTCGGCAGGGCCGTGACAGTTCGCGCAGATCGGCCGCTGCGCCATCGGACGGAGCACACCCACCTTCTGTCCGAGATCAACGGCAAAGCCTTCGACGTCGCGTGCCCGCGCCCCGGCATTGGCCTTGACGAGATCCGCAGCCCACCGCGGCGGAGCGTTCGTCGGACTGCGGAGACGATCGCTCGTGCGTCCCGCGGCGATGCCTTCCCGGCCGACGCGATAACTGACAGCGGTCGCGTCCAGGTGACATGAACCGAGGGCGGAGGTCGGCCCGCCCCGATCGAGCGCTTCCGTCAACTGCCGCAACATCGCATCCTGCATCGTGACGATGATGACATCGGCGTGTGAGATGACGAGTTGCAGCTGCGTCGGCGCCTCGCGAATGGGCCACGACGTGAACGTCTTCGGCGACTGTTCCGCAAGCGTGACGGCGCCGAGGCAACCGGCGATGAACAAGACGACAGGAGTGCGCGGCATGATCGCCTCCCCGGAGTGAAGCGCTCGATCTCGAGGCCTCAGCTCAGCCTGCGTGAACTGCCGACCCGACCGCCCACATGTCCCGTGCACGCCGTTCCGCCTCGCGCCGCAGCGGCTGGAGCAACAGTCGTCGAATCAGCAGAATCCCGGGTGACACAAATGACCAGTAGCCTCGAAATCTCGCGCGCGACTCGGCATCGGTCGTGGTCACCCGCGTTTCCGTGCGAAATATCGACTCCGATCCGCCGATCGGATCGGCGCGCAACGTCCAGACAATCTTCGCGTAGCCAGGATCGTGAAAGTCCGCGAACTCCTCAGGCGGCAGCGCTCGGAACGTCACGTTCGGCTCCCAGGGCCTGGTCACGGCTCCGACCACGATCTCGCGTCCAGCAACCACCGCGAGTACTCCCCAGCCGAGCGATTGCACCAGTGGCAGCAGCGCTGCAGGACGGCGTTCCGTATCGGGAGTCGAACCGAGCATCACCTCGCGCGCGCGGAAGATGGCTCGGGTCACCGGAGAGTCGAGCAGGTTCATCTCACAGGCGGCGGCAAGCGTGGTCTCGGCCGGCGCGTGAACGTCGATCTGATGACGTTCGGCCACTTCGTAGATCGGCATGAACCGATCGAGCAGCGGATCCGCTTCAGCGCCAAGAGGCGACTTCGGCTGGCCGTAGCGCCACCACGTAACCGTCACGTAGCCGGTGTAGGACGCGGCCGCAGCACCGGCGGCGGCGCTCACCAATCGAACAGCGGAGCGAAGGTGTGATCTCACACGAAATCCTCAGTAGGCGGCGTCGGTGCGGCGACAGAAGCGGTGGGCCGTGTCTTCCATGAGGATTCCCACGGTGACCAGATGGTCGAGTACTCGCCGGCAATCGGCGTCGGAGAGTCCAAACAGACGCCTCGCCTGGTCAAACGTCAGGTGCATCCCCGGCATTTCCTTGTACTCGGCATCGACGAGCCACACGAGCTCCTCGAGAGGCATCACCGACGGATTGCGGCATTCGGCGATCATGACAACCTCCATCAGCTGCACGAGCCAGCAGACCTGACGTTGTCGTAGCAACGCTGCTGCCAGCGGGACGGAGATAAGTCCCGTGGAATTCCACAGCGGCCCTGAATCCCAGGGTGGGAACAATTTCGCGGCTGGCTGAAAAACTCCGCAGTATCGCTCGCCAGTGCGATCGAGCTCTGGGGGTAGAATCGCTCGAGCCCGTATGACGATTCACGAGTTGACGCCGGCCGAATGCCGCGAAATCCTCCAACTGACCACGGTTGCGCGGCTGGGGTGCGCCCGGGATGGCCAGCCGTACATCGTTCCTGTCTCGCTGTACTTCGATGCGGAAGCGGACTGCCTCTACGGGTTCTCGACCGTCGGGCAGAAAATCGACTGGATGCGCGGGAACCCGAAAGTCTGCGTCGAGGTCGAGCGCATCGTCGACAAGTACCATTGGTCGACGGTCGTGATCGTTGGCCGCTTCGAGGAGATCGGCGACTCGGCCCGCGACAGCCACTCGCGCCGGCGCGCGAACGAGTTGTTCGAGGAGCGCCCTCATTGGTGGCTGCCGGGCGCGGCCAAGCTTGCAATCGGGGATGAACACGCCATTCCCGTCATCTATCGAATCCGCATCGAGCGGCTTACCGGCCGGCGAGCCGCCCGACCCGAATCCGAGTAGGCCACAGCCCGGTCACAGCCCCGCTCAGTGTTGATGGGACACGCGAAGTCTTCCCAGCCGGTGCGGACAAATGCCCGCCGAGCACGGCGGGCCCTGCCGTCGTGACCGTTCGCCCGGATCGTGGCGCCGCACCAGGACAAACGGCGCGAACCCTGCAGAATGGGATAGCGTGAGCATCGACATGGACAGGCGAGTCTGGGATGTGGTGCTGCGCGACGGCTCGACGCTCACGCTGCGCCGGGCGCGCCATGAAGACGCCACCGCGCTCCTGACGTTCTTCGACGGTCTGTCGCCCGAGAGCCGCTACCACCGCTTCTTCGGTGTCCCGAAACTCGACGAGGATCAGATCCGGCATCTGGTGCCGATCGATCGCGGGCGCGGCTGCGCGCTGATTGGAGAGTGCGGCGGCCGGTTGGTCGCATTCGCCGGCTTCCATCGATCGGGTGATCGCGCGGAAGTCGCCTTCGCGATTGCGGACGCGCTCCAGGGGCACGGCATCGGCACCCGCCTGCTCGAGCGCCTGGCCGAGGTCGCTCGCGCCGAAGGAATCCGCGTCTTCGACGCGGAGGTCATGGGCGAGAACCGGAAGATGATGCAGGTCTTCTTCGACTCTGGGTTCGGCGTGTCTCACCGAATCCAGGCGGGCGTCTACCACGTCGAGCTCTCACTCGAAGCGACCGCGGATCACTCGGCGAGAGCGGCGATGCGTTCGCAGCTCGCCGCAACCGCGTCGATGAGGCCGTTCTTCGAGCCCCGCGTGGTCTCGGTGATTGGCGCGAATCGGCAGCGCGGCAGAATCGGGTCGGAGATTCTTCACAACCTG
>DATAEK010000094.1:0-2540 GCA_036258055.1 Vicinamibacterales bacterium | reverse complement strand
CCGACCATCCCGAGGATCTCGTCGTCCCCGAACCACGGCCGCATCCGCCGCTCGAACTCATCGATCGGCGGCACTCCCGGCTCGTCGAAGAGCTGCGCCGCATTCCCGTAACCCTCCGGCAGGTACTCAGCTACGACCGAGAAGCCGTCCGCCCCTTCCCAGACGAAGCGGTGAAAGTCGACGGCCGTCGGCACCCCTCGCCACACGACTGCCGTCTCGAGACCAGCGAGCCGCAGGATCTGGGGCATCTGCGCGACATGCCCGAACATGTCCGGCAGGTACCCCACGCGCATGGCACCGCCGAAGTCGGCGGCGCGCCCGAGCCCCGTCTCGAGGTTGCGGAACGTCGTCTCACCGTCGACCAGGAACTCGTCCACGAGCGTCTGCCACGGCCCAATCGCGAGCCTGCCGGCCTGCACCAATGCGCGAATACGCTCCTCGTTCTCGGGCCGTATCTCTAGATAGTCGTCGACCGTCGCAAGCTGGCCGTCCAACATGAACTGCAGCTGCTCGTCGCCCTCGAGCTGGTCGAGCACCTCGTCGACGACGTCCACCAAGGACATGCGAAACGATTGGAACGGGCGGTACCACTCCCGGTCCCAGTGGGTGTGGGGGACAAAGAAGAGGCTCAGGTCTTCACGGAGCCTGCAAGCAAACCCTGCACGAAGTAGCGCTGCAACGCGAAGAACACGATCAGCGGCACGGCCATCAGCAGGAACGCAGCCGCTGCGAGAAGGTTGTACTCCTGCCCGTAGGTCGAGAGGAGGAACGGGATCCGGACCGTCAACGGCTGCTTCGAGGGGTCCGAGACGAAGATCAATGCCATCAGAAGGTCGTTCCACACCCAGAGGAACTGGAAGATGCCGAACGACGCGAGCGCCGGCACGGAGAGCGGCACGACGATGCGGCGGAAGATCGAAAGGTTCGATGCGCCGTCCATACGTGCGGCTTCGATCAGGTCCTTCGGGAGCGTAATGAAGAAGTTGCGCAGCAGGAACACCGCGAGCGGCAAACCGAAGGCAGTGTGTGCGAGCCAGATTCCGACATACGTGTTGTTGAGGTGGCCGTTCTCTGCGAACAGCTTGAGTAGCGGCACGAGTGACGTCTGGATCGGCACGATCATCAGCGCGACGATCAGCAGGAACAGCGTGTCGCGGAACGGGAACGGCACCCAGGCGAACCCGAACGCGGCGAGCGCGCCGAGTGTCAGGGGAAGGAGTGTCGCCGGGACGGTGATAATGAGGCTGTTCACCCAGGCGTGACCAATCCCGGCGCCGTGGATGACGGAACCGTAGTTGTGCAAGGTCCAGTCCCACTGCGTGAAGGCGTGCCACCATCCGCTCGACGCGATGTCCTGCGGCTGGCGGAACGAGGTGATCGCCAGGCCGACGGTCGGCACGAGCCAGATGAGCGAGATGGCGACGAGCGCGATGTGGATCGGCGTCCGCGTGACGAAGCCGATCAGGCGCTGACTCCGCGTGCGCGCAGTCAGCGGGACGGCCTGGTCGACGGTCGACATCAGGCGACCACTCGCTCGCTGCGGAACCGGCGAACGTTCAGGACCATGATCGGCGCGATGAGCACCAGCATGATCACGGCGACTGCCGCGCCGTAGCCGGGGCGGCCGTTGTGGAACGTCTCCTCGTACATCGTGAAGGCGATCACCCGGCTGGACGTGCCGGGCCCGCCGCCGGTCATCACGTAGATGATGTCGAACACCTTGATCACGTTGATGAAGAGCCAGATCGTCACCACTGAGATAGGAAGGCTCAACATCGGCAGCATGATCCGCCGGAAGATGTTCCACTCGCCGGCTCCGTCGACTCTCGCGGCCTCCATGATCTCGGCGGGAATCCCTTTGATCGCCGCCGACAGCACGACCATCACGAAGCCGACGGATGCCCAGATGTAGGCGAAGATGAGCGCGTAGTTGACGAGGCTGGGACGCCCGAGCCACGCGATCGGCTGGAAGCCGTTGTCGAAGCCGTGCAAGATGGCGTTCAGGACGCCGATGTCCGGGTCGGGGCTGTAGACGAGCAACCAGATGATGCCGACGGCCGTCGCCGAGATCGCCATCGGCACGAAGATCGCCGTCTTGACGATTCGCTCGTACCGCACGCGAACTGCGAGCACCGCGAGGGCGAGTCCGATGATCAGCGAGAGGCTGATGTAGAAGATCACCCAGCGCAGGTTGTTGATCAGCGCGCCGCCGGGCGGGAACTTGCTCAGGTCGAGAAAGTCCGGATCGTTCGTCAGCAGGTTCTTGAAATTGTCGATCCCCAGCCAGTGGACGGGGTTGAACTTGAAGTCGCCCTCATAAAAGGAGAGGCGGATCGTGTAGTACGCGGGATAGATCAGGAAGATCCCCAGCACGATGAGCGCCGGCAGAACGAAGAGCATCCCCTGGTAGCTCTCGCGCTTCGACCACTGCCGGATGCGCCTTCCGCCCTCCCTCAGGGGCGGAGCGGGCTCGACGGGCATGGGCTGCGTGCTCATTCGTCCGCGCAGTCAAACAGAGTTGGCGGCGCCCGTCATCGGGC
>DATAEK010000077.1:0-45629 GCA_036258055.1 Vicinamibacterales bacterium | reverse complement strand
GAATGCCAGAACGCTCGACGAAGCCGTTGATCGCGGCGATGAAGCGGTCGTGCATCGGCTTGAAGAGGGCCGGCGACGGAATGGGGTGGCCAAGCTGATCCCGCAGGAAGTAGCAGAGCCCGCCGGACGTCTGCAGCTTGGGCATATAGGCGTGCAGATACACGCGATCGATGCAGCGGACTTCGAGCGACACGTGCTGGCGGATAATGGCGTGGATGTTGGGCGTCATCGAGACCTCCTTGGCCGGGAGTCCGATGAAGGTACTCCAGTCGGAGGACGCCGGGCATTGCCCCGGTCCCAACATCGTTCTTTGCCCAAACGGCCGCGCAGCGGCCGCGATCCGAAGGTTCGCCGGAGGTCGAAGGAGCCCACGCATCACGACCTTCACCCTACGGTCAATGGTGCCCAGGTCTCTCTTGGCGGTTTGAGGCGAAGCTTCGCTGCCAGCCCGTGGTGCAACTCCAGCGTCGCACCGAGACGGGCGAGGCGCCCCGCCGGCAAGGCGCGACGACTGAGAATACCGGGAGTAACCGGGAGTATTTGAAGGAGGAGCAACGCCGTCAGCGGGGATGCATCGTCCGTCGAATGCAGCCGGACTTGCGCCACGGACTGCTAACGTTTGTCGGCGGTGCGGCGCCGACGGGCGTGCGATGTCGCTCGCGCAGGCGATTTCGCTGGCGCGTCAGCAGGAACGTGGAAATGGTTGACGAATCACGAGCCTCGACTTCCAGAACCGCGGCACACTGCTGGCCATCCGCTGAATGGTACCGCCGGCGACGGGCCAGATCACTTGGCGTCGAGGCGGACTGACCCGTCAGCAGGTCGGGCGGCGATCGTTGGGATCGCACGCGCCGGAGATGGGCGCCAATGTGCGCTCGCGATCACGAACGAAACGAGCCATCGGACTCCACATCAACCATCGCGGCAGCTGCTTCGCAAGCGTCGGCGGCCCGTCGACGATCACCGCGCCACATCGATTGGCTGTGTCGTAATCGACGTGACCCAACCACACGCGGAAGAAGAACGCGAGATCCGCGCGAACGACGAGGTCGGCGTCGAACTTCGGAGGTGTGACGCACACCGAGACCTCGCGGGGCTCGAGCACGAGCCACACTCGACGTCCCCGGGGTCCTGTGAAATCGAACTCGACAACCGTACGCCTATTCGGCAGCCGTTCGCGATCGATGCGTTGGTGGATTCTCCAGACCAGCAATCCAGCGTCCAGCTCGGCAGGGCTCGGCTCGCCGAACGCCCAGCGAACGCCCCACGCACCAAGCGCCTCCACCACCGGCTTGAGATCTCTGCCGGCGTCCGAGAGGTGATACTCGCTCACCTTCGGTTGCGCACCGGGCTGGCGTTCGATGACGCCCGCGTCTTCCAGGGCCCGCAGACGTGACGCAAGCAGTGAGCGAGAGATTCCCGGCAGCCCGCGCTCGATCTCGTTGAAACGGTGGCTGCCGAGAATCAACTCGCGCACGATGAGCGGGGTCCATCGATCCGCCAGGATTTCCGACGCCCGTGCAACCGGGCAGTACTGGTTGTACTTCTGCATGGCCGGATCGTGACACCCTCGGACCGGCGAGACCAGTTCAAAAAATGGACCGACCGAGTCCGA
This sequence comes from Vicinamibacterales bacterium, assembly GCA_036258055.1. Classification (GTDB taxonomy): domain Bacteria; phylum Acidobacteriota; class Vicinamibacteria; order Vicinamibacterales; family 2-12-FULL-66-21; genus DATAEK01. Next base: position 44,014 of record DATAEK010000077.1, on the reverse strand, counting down.
TTCTGGTACTTCCGCTGCCTCACTCGACCCCCTATGTTTCGGCGCGGAGGTAGCAGCCATGCTCCGACTTCGTTCCAGCTGTGCAGCCGTCGCCGTGAGCGCGGCGATTGCTGCTGGTCCGGCCCTCGCGGGTGCAGATGTCGTCCTGGAGTGGAACATCATCGCGCTCAAGACAACGGCCGCCGCGCCTTTCAATCCCCCGTTGGAGACACGCAATCTGGCGATAGTCCATGCGGCGATGTTCGATGCCGTCAACGCGATCACCCGAGAGTTCCACCCCTACGCCGTCAACCTTCAGGCACCCGCATGGGCATCGCCAGAGGCAGCCGCCATTGCGGCTGCGCACGCCACGCTGCTGCAGTTATATCCGGCGCAGCAGTCGGTCTTGGACTCGGCGTATCGCGCGTCTCTGGGTCTCATTTCGGACGGTCCGGGAAAAACGAGTGGAATCGAAATGGGCCAAGCCGTCGCAGTGCGGATATTGACGTTGCGCGCGTCGGACGGCGCGGCCGCGGCCGTGGATGCCGTGTACACGCCAGGCGATAAGCCCGGCGACTGGAATCCGACGCCGCCGGCGTTCCTGCCGGCGCTCGATCCCGGTTGGGGATCGGTTCGGCCATTCGTCCTACGGAGTGCGTCGCAGTTCCGGCCAGCGCCTCCACCGGCGTTGAACAGCGGGCGCTACACGCGTGATTTCAACGAGATCAAAACGATCGGGTCGACTGGCAGCCTCAATCGCAGCCAGGATCAGACCGACCTCGCCCAATTCTGGATCTCGACCGCCGCGCAGAATTGGAATCCCGCCGCCCGCGAGATCGCCGTCGCACAGGGTCTGACCCTGTCGCAAAATGCGCGGGCGTTCGCGCTGCTCAACCTGGCCGGTGCCGATGCGTTCATCGCCGCATGGGACGCGAAGTTCGCCTACAACCAGTGGCGCCCGGTGACGGCCATTCGCGCCGCCGATGCCGACGGCAACCCGGCCACCGACGCTGATCCGTCGTGGACGCCGCTGCTCGTCACGGCTCGCTTTCCCGATTACATCGCAGACCACGTACGCCGGCGCAGCGCAGAAAGTCCTCGAACATCTGTTCGGCAAGCACCCGGACGCAGTCATCACCCTCACCAGCATCACAGCGCCCGGGGTGGTCGAAAACTACACCACCTTCAAAGACATCGCCGATGACGTTGTCGATGCCCGCGTGTGGGGAGGAATCCACTGGAGAACGTCGAGCGTGCGCGGTCGGTCCGTCGGCGAAGAGATCGGCCGATACACCGTGCGTCACTTCCTCCGGCTGCGAAATGGCGATGACGCTCGTGACGACCGCCCGCGGCGGTGATCGCCGAATCGTGGTCGCGGGGATGTTTTCGACAGGCCACGCCTACGATCGGTTCATGGGGAGATGGAGCCGCACGCTTGCCCCACGCTTCGTGCGGTTCGCCGCTGTGCGCGACGGCGAAGCCGTGTTGGACGTCGGATCGGGAACCGGCGCACTCGCGGCAGCCGTGGCGGCGCTCGCCCCGTCCACGACGATCACCGGCATCGACCCGGCCGCGTCGTACGTCGAGATCGCTGACGCGCTTCATGCGGGCCGGGCCCGATTCGAAGTGGGCGACGCGCAACGGCTTCGCTTCGTCGACGGTCGCTTCGATCGGACGCTGTCGCTCCTGGCGCTCAATTTCGTTCCGGATCCCGAGAGGGCGCTGGACGAAATGGTTCGCGTGACACGATGCGGCGGAACCGTCGCGGCAGCCGTGTGGGATTACGGAAACGGCATGGAGATGTTGCGCGTCTTCTGGGACGAAGCCATTGCCCTCACTCCCGCCGCCGACCGACAGGACGAGCGATACATGCCGCTCTGTCGTCCGGGAGAATTGGGCGCGCTCTGGCGGGAACATCGGCTGGAAGAGACGTGTGAAGAGGCGCTCACCATTCAGACGCGCTTCTCTTCATTCGAGGACTACTGGTCCCCGTACCTCGAGGGACAAGGCCCGGCGGGCGCGTACGTGGCCGCGCTCGCGCCGGGCAGGCGCGACGAGTTTCGCCTGCGATTGCGACGGCGGCTCATTGGGGATGGCGCCGATCGTCCGATCGTGCTCCGTGCTCGAGCGTGGGCTGTGCGGGGCCTCGTGCCTCTCGAAGTGCGTCACCGTCGGCCGCTCGTGAGGACACCACTCAAGTGAGTTCGAGGGCAAGTCCGCCGGAGTCAGGCGATGTTGTCGATAGAGATCCACCAGGAGACGCGGCAACCCGAGTAGGAATCGTTCGGTAGACCTCGGTGTCCAACTCATTGAGTCGTGAGAACGTCGTGCCGCTCGATGATCGCCCGCAGCAGTTCTGGACGATGTGATCTCGTCGGCGAACGTAGGCGGCCGCGGTGGTGTGCTCCCAGCGAGCTGAGGAGATAGTCGCTATAATCCGCCCCGAGCTTCGCGAATGCCGTTCTCCGCAGGGGCGCGCCTTGGGCCGTACGAGATCGTCTCCACGCTCGGCCGCGGGGGAATGGGGGAGGTCTACAAAGCGCGGGACTCGCGGCTCAACCGGTTCGTCGCGCTCAAAGTGCTGCCAGACACGGCGGCACTCGATCCCGAACGCCGGGACAGGTTCGACCGCGAGGCTCGGGCCATCGCCGCACTCAACCATCCGCACATCGTCACGATTCATTCGGTCGAGACTGTCGAGGACGTGCCGCTTCTCACGATGGAGTTGGTGGACGGACGAGCCCTCTCCGAAGTGATTCCGAAAGGCGGCTTGCCTCTCGCCGAGGTCCTCAGGATCGCGATTGCCGTGGCCGACGCCGTCGCTGCCGCCCACCACAAAGGCATCACGCACCGCGATTTGAAGCCCGGCAACGTGATGGTCGGAGAGCGTGAGCACGACGGCCGAATCAAGGTGCTCGATTTCGGCCTCGCGAAGCTCGCGGATGCGTCGCGTGAGGACTCGGTCGCGTCGACAATGACAGGTGCGCCGGCCACCGGAGAAGGGCGCATTCTCGGCACTGCCGCTTACATGTCGCCCGAACAGGCGGAAGGGAGACCCGTCGACGCGCGGTCGGACCTGTTCTCTTTCGGAATCATGCTGTACGAGATGGCGACGGGCCATCGGCCATTCTCGGGCGATACGAGCATCTCGATCATTTCTTCCATCGTCAAAGACACACCCCAGCCAATTACAGAACTCAATCCGACACTGCCCCGCGATCTCGAACGCATCGTTCGTCGCGCGCTTGCGAAAGATCCAGAACGTCGATACCAGAGTGCGAAGGATCTGCGAAATGATCTGGAGGAGCTCAAGGCGTCGATCGATTCGGGGGAACTGGCGGCTCCGCCCGGCGAGACTGCGTCGGCAGGTCCGCCTGCCTCGCCATCGTTTGGACGAGCTCGAGGCTGGTTGAGGGTTGGTGTTGCTGGCGCGGTGGCACTCGCCATTATCGGCGCGTTGATGTGGCGGCGCCTCCCGCCGCCTGCGCCCGTTGCGCGATTGGCGATCGCATTGCCGGAAGACGTCACCCCGGATCCCGGACGAGTTCTTGGAGCGCCGGCAATCTCGCCCGATGGGACGACCGTGGCGCTGACGTTCGGAAGCGAACCGAGGACGTACCTCGTGCTCCGCCGCCTGGACTCCGATACGTTTCGACGAGTGCCCGGCACTGACGGCGCCAGGCAGGCGTTCTGGTCGCCGGACAGCCGTCACATCGGATTCTTTGCGGGCACCACGCTGAAGCGTGTTCCGGTCGCCGGCGGCGAACCGGTGACCCTGGGCGAGGTCGGCTACAGCCGCGGCGGAGCGTGGAATGCTGCTGGCACGATCCTGATCGGGACCAACTACGGCACGGGTGTGCTCCGGGTTTCTGAGAACGGTGGCGCACCGGTTCCCGCGACGCGTCTGGACCCGGCTCTCGGCGAGAACTCACACCGGTTCCCCGTGTTCCTGCCGGATGGCAATCAGTTCCTCTACTTCGCACGCACGAAGCTCGACGAGAATCGCGCCGTCTATCTGGCGTCGCTGGATGAGACCAAGCCCCGGAAGCGACTTCTCGTGACCGACAGCTACGTCGGCGTGGCGAGAGACCCTTCGAGCGGCCGTGACTATCTTCTGTACCCGAAGGACGAAACCCTGTGGGCGCAGTCGTTCGATACGGCACGCGGGGAGTTGTCCGGCGATCCGGTGCCCATTTCCAAGGACGTGGGTTTGTTCACTGTCTCTGCGACTGGTACGCTGGTCTCGCGACAGACCTCGGCCGAACAGACGCAGCTCACCTGGTACGATCGTGGTGGAAAGGCTGTCGGTACGCTCGGGCCCGTGGGCGATTACTGGGGAATCCAGCTGTCTCCGGACAACAAACGCGTCGCGGCCGTTTATCATCGGGTACTCAGCGGCTATTTCGCGATCTGGCTGATCGACGTGGCGCGTGATCTCGCGACGCCGTTCTCGCTGGAGAGCGAGCGCAGCCTGGCTCCAGCGTGGTCTCGGGACAGTACGCGGCTCTACTTTGCGTCGACGAGCCGCCACGAACAGATCTACTCCAAAGCAGCAGACGATGCGAGCGCCGAGCGTGTGCTGAGCTCTCCTGGAAAAGTCATTGCACCATTGGACGTGTCGCCGGACGGCATGTACCTCCTGGGCGCGCTCTCGGACAGCGCGGGCCCGGGCAGGAAGCTTGTGTACTCGATGATCGGGAAGGACGACTGGCGGCCGCTCCTCGGCTCGAACTTCAGGGAACAATACGGGGCATTTTCACCAGACGGCAAGTGGGTCGCCTATGAGTCGAACGAGGCCGGTGCCGAGGAGGTCTGGCTCACCGACTTTCCCGGCGGCAGACAACGACATCGAATCTCCGAGCGCGGCGGCCGCGAGCCGCGGTGGAGGGCCGACGGGGAAGAGCTGTTCTACGCGCGCGGTGACGAGATGCTGATGGCTGCCGCCATCGGACCCGATTTAGGATCCGTGCGATCGATCCCGTTGTTTCGCGCGGGGCCTTTTCCGGCGAGTGAGGGCTGGCACTACGCGGTGACGACGGACGGGCAGAAGTTTCTCGTGCAGGTCGGACGGCCCGACCAATCACGCACGCTGCACGTCGTGTTCAACTGGCCGCAGGTTGTTCACGCAAGCAGATGAATCTCGCGCAACCATTGCATGATTTGGTTCCAACTGTCACCGTCAGGACCACTAACCTCATCGTTAACCGTTCACCCTGATGACGCGCGAATCCATCAGCCAGTCCCCAGCCGCTAACGCGACGGCGGCGCGACAATCGACAGTCCGCGAACGTCGTGCCGCTCGATGATCTCCCGCAGCAGTCCTGACGATGTGATCTCGTCGGCGAACGCGGTCAGGTACGTCGCCGCGGCGGCGCGTTGGTGGGGGACCCCCATCGACTGCTGGACCGCGGTGAAGCGGCCCTCGAGCAGGTACGCACCCGGCAGCTTCTGAACGTCGTCGAGGAGCCGCGGCTTCAGGCCCGCCAGCGCGTCGAGGCCGAACCTGGCGAAGAGATCGAACGAATCCTGGATCCCGTTGGCCTCGAGCAGGGTCGCGTGCCGCAATGTGCGCTGCAGGTACAACGTGTAGGCCGCTCGCGCCGCCGTGGCGATACGCACGCCGTCGCGATCAATATCCTCGAGCGTTCGGATCGGGGAGTGGGCGGGCAGGAGATAAGTCGCTTCGATCTCGGCATACGCCGGCGTGAACGCGATCTCTCGCGCGCGCGCCGGCTCGGCGCCGATGAAGACGACGTCCCACGCGTCGCCGTTCGCGGCGTCGGCCGCCATGCCGGCGTTCTCGTATCCCACGAATTCCACCGTGGCCTGGGCGCGGCGAGCGAGCTCGCGCGCGAGGTCGGGCGCGACGCCAGTGTGTTCAGGCGTACGCGCCGACACCAGCAGAACGTTGCTGTAATTGAGTGCCGCGCGCAGCCGTCCGTTCGGGGCCAGCTGGTTTCGCGCCAGTGCGGACATAGGTGTCATGGGTTTGCGATTCTACGCGAGCGGACCTTTCGAGCCGGTGGGGCTGTTTTACAGACGGGACCCGCCTGCAGGTTTGAAACCAGTGCCGATCAGACCGGCAGCCGCGCGCGGACAGGCGCTCGGACAGAAATGGTTTCAAAACCTCTCGCGGGTGGCCGCAAACGGGGCGCCCCGGCGGGCGCGCAAGACCACACGCGTGACAAGCGCACTTGGTCGAGCACTCGGTGGGGCTGTTTACGGACGGGACCCGCCTGCAGGTTTTGAAACCGGTGCGAATCAGACCGGCAGCCGCGCGCGGACAGGCGCTCCGCTCGACGGTAGCCTGAAACGTCCGATCAGAATCCCGCGGGCCGCTCGTGCGCCACGCCCAACGCGCGCTCCATCGCTACGCCCACACGGCCGATCGTACCCTCGTCGAACAGGCGCCCGATGAGCGTCACGCCATGGGGCACACGCCGGGGTGGTGAGAACTTCGGCAACGGGTGCGCCGGATCGGGCGCCCAGTCGCTGCGCGCTTCGGATACCTGCACGAAGCCGGCACGGAATGTCAGCGAGGGGTGGCCGGTGAAGTTGCCGATGGTGAGCATCTCGTCGCGCAGTGACGGCACGAGCAACAGGTCCACCTCGCCGAAGATGCGTGCCATCTCGCCGGCCACGCGGCGCCGCAGCCGGTCGGCCTGAACGAAATCTACGGCGGACAGAAACCGCGCCCCACGAAAAAGATTCGGCCACGCGTCGGGCACCTGCGCCTTCATCTGATCCACGCCGTGGCTGAGCGTCAGTTCCTCGAACGCCGCGGCTGCCTCGCTGAAGAGCACATGCTGCAGCGATCCGAATGGCCAGTTGGGCAGACTGACTTCCTTCGTAGTCATGCCCAGTGTCTTCATGAGATACAGCGCCGCCCGGTCCACATCGGTGGCGGGGTTTTCGGTCATCCAGTTGGGGAGGTAGCCCACGCGCAAGCCGTCGACTGCTGCTGTGGCATCGAAGTCCAGATGGCAGGGCACGCTCGAAACGTCGCCTGGATCGGGGCCGGTGATCGCCTGCAGCACGAGCATCGCGTCTTCCACACTGCGCGTCATGGGACCGAGCTTGTCGAGCGACCAGCAGAGCGTCATCGCGCCCGTGCGAGGCACGCGACCAAACGTGGGACGCAGCCCCGTGACTCCGCAGCGCATCGCGGGCGAGATGATGCTGCCACCGGTCTCGCTGCCGATCGAGAAACCCACCAGCGCGGCTGCCGTGGCGGCGCCCGGACCGGCGCTGGAGCCCGAGGCGCCTTCCTCGAGCAACCACGGATTCATCGTCTGCCCGCCGAACCAGATGTCGTTGAGCGCGAGCGCACCCAGGCTCAGCTTCGCGACGAGCACCGCGCCTGCGTCAGTGAGCCGGCGCACGACCGCGGAGTCGGCAACGGGAACGCGCGCGCGAAACGGCTCGGCGCCGTAGGTGGTGGCGATACCGCCGGTGTCGAGGAGGTCCTTCACGCCGTATGGAATGCCGTGGAGTGGACCGCGATAGCGGCCGGCGGCGATTTCGGCGTCGGCCTGCTTCGCCTGCGCCAGCGCATGGTCCGCGGTCTTGGTGATCACCGACCGCAGCTTCGAATCGTGCGCATCGATGCGCTGCAGGTAGATGCGGGTGAGGCGGTCGGAGGTGATTTGCTTCTGTTCGATCCAGCGCGAGAGCTGGGTCACCGGAGCGAACGCGATCTCGGCATCACTTGCTGGCAGGGGTGTCGCATTTGCCTGGCTGCGCACGAACGTGTCGCGCGTTGGCGCGCCACGGGTGTCGATGAGCGACGGCGTCCAGACAGTGGCGGGCGCCACCTCGGGCTCGAGGGCCACCTTGCGTGGGCCGGTACGGCGCTCGAGCAGCGGCGCGAGCGAGCGCTGCCAGCTCGACGCCGCCATCTCGCGGTCTGCGGGCCGCATCGTGATTTGCACGAGCTTCTCGGCTTCAGCGAACGTCGCCGCTGACACCGGTGGGCCCGTGACCGGCCCTGTGCCGAACGTCGGCGGCGCGCCCGGAGTGGAGGCTGGCGACGACGACGCCGGCGCTGACCCGGACGATGATGGCGTCTGGGGGCCGCACGCGCTCGCGGCGGCCAGCATACCCAGGGGAGCTGTGAGGAGGAATTGTCTGCGTGTGTTCATGATGAGAGCCCTCGGTATATCACGGGGGGCTGGTGGGGCGGGTGGGGCAGGTAGGGCAGTTTCGCATGGAATCTTGCGCCACGGGAACCCCACCAGCCCGACCAGCCCGACCAGCCCCACCCCCCCTACCTGCCCCACCTGCCCTACCTGCCCCACCTGCCCTACCTGCCCCACCCCGCCCTACCCGCCCTACCGACCGCCATTACAATGAGCGCGCTTCAGATCCCGCCGCTCGTGGCGTCCGACTCGATCCTGCATTGGAGAACGATGTGCGCATCTCGGACATGAACTGGATGCAGGTGGAGGAATACCTGCGGCACGACGACCGTGCCGTGCTGCCTCTCGGCAGCACGGAGCAGCATTCCCATCTGCGGCTGACGGTGGACTGCATCCTTCCCGAACGCGTCGCGGCCGACGCCGCCGAGCCGCTCGGTGTGCCGGTGTTCCCGGTCGTGCCGTACGGCGTCACACCGTACTTTCGCGAGTTCCCCGGGTCGATCTCGCTCAAGGTCGAAACGCATCTGCGCGTCGTCGGTGACATCCTCGACGGCCTGGCGCACAGCGGCTTCCGTCGCATCCTGATCGTCAACGGACACGGCGGCAACAGCGCCGTGCAGCAGTTCGCGCTGGAGTGGACCGCCAGTCACCCCGCCTGCCGTGTGCTCTTCCACAACTGGTGGAACGCACCGCGCACGTGGGCCAAGGTGCAGGAGATCGATCCCGTGGCGTCGCACGGCTCCTGGATGGAGAACTTCCCCTGGACGCGCCTCCCCGGCGTGACGATGCCGGACACGCAGCGCCCGATGGTGGACTTGGCACGCGTGCGCGCCCTCGATCCCATCGCGCTCCGCGCGTATCTCGGCGACGGTAACTTCGGCGGCAGATATCAACGCTCGGATGAAGACATGCAGGCCGTCTGGGACACCGCCGTGGACGAAACGCGCGCCCTGCTTACCGGCACGTGGGGCGAGGCGGGTCACTAGCGATGCGCTGTCTCATCTGGGGCGCGGGCGCGATTGGCGGGGTGCTCGGGGCGCACCTCGCCAGAGCCGGTCACGACGTCACGCTGGTGGATGTCGTCGGCGAGCACGTGGACGCGATCAACCGCGACGGCCTGCGCGTGGCCGGGCCGATTGCCGAGTTCACGGCGCGTCCGCCCGCGTTCACGCCGCAGACGCTCACCGGTTCGTGGGACACGATCGTGCTCGCGACGAAAGCCCATCACACCGGAGTGGCCGTCCGCGCGCTCGTTCCGCACCTGACCGCCGGCGGCTGCGTCGTGTCGGCGCAGAACGGGCTCAACGAGCTCGTCATCGCGGACGTCGTTGGCACCGCGCGGACGATGGGCGCGTTCGTCAACTTCGGCGCCGACTACCTGGAGGCTGGCCTCATTCACTACGGCGGCCGCGGCGCGGTGGTCGTCGGCGAGATCGACGGACGCCTCACGCCGCGTGTCATCGCGGTCGGAGACGCGTGGCGCGATTTCGACCCCCAAGCCATCGTGACGCCGAACATCTGGGGCTATCTCTGGGGCAAGGAAGCCTACGGCGCGATGCTCTTCGCCACCGCGCTCACCAACGAATCCATCGCCGACGCCCTGGCGATGCGCGAGTACCGGTCGCTGTACATCGCACTGGCGCGCGAGATCCTGGCTGTCGCCGCCGCTCGCAACATCCATCCCGAATCGTTCGACGGCTTCGAGCCTTCGGCGTATCTCCCGAGCGCGCCTCCCGGCGCGGCGGAGCGCTCCCTCGATGCGCTCGTCGCGCACAATCGCCGCTCGGCAAAGTCGCACAGCGGCATCTGGCGCGATCTCGCGGTGCGCAAGCGGCCCACCGAGGTGGACGCCCAGCTCGGGATCGTAGTGACGCTCGGGGCCGAGGCCGGCGTGGCCACACCACTCACCTCGCGCCTGGTCGAGCTGATTCACGAGATCGAACGCGGCGCGAGGCCACAGTCGCTCGATGCGCTCGCTGCGACACCTCGACACACGGACCACGCATGAACGTGACCTTCACCGGCAGGATCGTCATCGTCACCGGAGCGGCGCACGGCTTCGGTCGCGCAATCAGCCGGGCGTTCGCCGAACGCGGCGCACACGTCTGGGCCTGTGACGTGCTCGAGGACGAGCTGAACGAGACGGAGCAACTCTGCCGGGCCGCGGGCGGTGTCTGCCACGCAGTACGCACCGACGTGCGCGACCGCGGCGCCGTGGATGCCTGCGTCGCCAGGGCCACTGCGGTCTCGGGTCACGTCGACATCCTGGTGAACAACGCCGGCGGCGTCCTCGGGCAGGTGGGACGCCCGCTCGAGGAGATCACGGCAGATCAATGGCAGGCGATCTTCGACGTCAACGTGACCGGCGCGTTCTATTGCGCTCAGGCCGTGGCACCCGGCATGAAGGCGGCACGCGGCGGACGCATCGTCAACATCTCGAGCGGCGCCGGCCTCGGCATCAGCCTCACTGGGATCCAGGCGTATGCCTCGGCCAAGGCCGCGCAAATCGGCCTCACGCGCCAGCTCGCCCACGAGCTCGGACCCTGGGGCATCACGGTGAACAACATCGCGCCTGGCTTCGTGCGCTCCAATCCGACGACCGAGCGTCAATGGGAGTCGTACGGCGAGGAGGGCCAGCGCGCGCTCGTCGATCGTATCGCGTTGAAGCGCCTGGGCACGGCCGACGACATCGCGCACGGCGTGCTGTTCTTCGCGTCGGAATATGCGGGGTGGATCACCGGCCAGGTGTTGGCCATCGACGGCGGCAAGTGATGGTGGACCGACGAGTGCTCGGGCACCTCGAAACAAATCGCGATCGGATTCTCGACGCGCTCGTGCAGTTCGCCGCGATTCCAAGTGTCAGCACGGACCCGGCGCACGCCGCGGACATCGACCGCGCGGCGCGCTGGGTAGCCGCCGCTATCGGCGCCGCAGGTCCGTTCGCGGTCCGCACGATTCCAACCGCCGGCAACCCCGTGGTGTACGGCGAGTGGCTCGGCGCACCGGGGAAGCGGACGATGATCGTCTACGGCCATTACGACGTGCAGCCGCCAGACCCGCTGGACCAGTGGCAGAGTGACCCCTGGACTCCGACCCTGCGCGACGGACGTCTGTATGCCCGGGGTGTTTCCGACGACAAGGGTCCGATGCTGATCCCGATCGAGGTCGCACGCGCGTTCTTCACCGTGGTGGACCGCCTGCCGGTCAACATCAAGTTCATGTTCGAGGGCGAAGAAGAGATCGGCAGCCGTCATCTCGACGCGTTCCTCGCCGAACACAAGGCGCTCCTTGCCGCCGATGCGGTGCTGTCGGCTGACGGCGCCATGTGGCGCATCGACGAGCCGTCGCTCACCGTGGCGAGTCGTGGACTCTGCGGTCTCGAGTTCACGCTCAGCTCGGCATCGAAGGATCTGCATTCCGGCCGTCACGGCGGCGGCGTGGCCAACCCTCTTCACGCCATCGCGCAGCTCATCGCCTCGTTGCACGAGCCGAACGGACGCGTGGCCGTCGCCGGCTTCTACGACGAGGTCCGCGAGCTGTCGCAGGCGGAGCGCGACGCCATTGCCGCGCTGCCCTACGACGAGCGCGTGTACCTGACGCAGATCGGCGCGCCCTCGGCGTTTGGTGAGCCGCGGTACACGACGCTCGAGCGCCAGTGGACGAGGCCCACGCTCGAGGTCAACGGCATGTGGGGCGGTTACCAGGGGCCGGGGCAGAAGACCGTGATCCCGCGCGAGGCGCACGCCAAGATCACGTGCCGGCTCGTGCCGGATCAGCAGCCCGACGAGGTATTGGCGCGCGTCACACGCCACCTCGAGACGCATGTGCCACCGGGCACGCGCCTGTCGCTCTCAATCGCGGACCACGGTTCGCGTGCCGCGCACATCGCAACGGATCACTTCGCGCTCCAAGCGGCGGATCGGGCGCTCGAGGCGACCTACGGCGTGCGTCCTGTGGTGGTTCGCATGGGCGGGACAGTACCGATCTCGGAGTTGTTCAAGCGTCACATGGCGCTCGATACTGTCTTCTTTTCTTTCTCCACGGCCGACGAAGACTTCCACGCGCCGAACGAGTTCTTCCGCGTCCACCGGTTGCACGAAGGGCTGGAGGCGTGGGCGCGCTATTGGGACATCCTGGGCGAGGTGAACGCATGACCACGGGCCGTCACGATTCCCCTGCCGACAACACCGGGCTCGAGCAGGCCGAGGCGCGAGTCGAAGCCCACAGCGTCGGCCTGAAGAAGGAGCTCGGGGTCCGCGACCTGGCCCTCACCCAGATCCTCTTCATCGTCGGGCTGACCTGGATCGGCGTGGCCGGCAAGCTGGGACCGTCGCACGTCGTGTTCTGGGTGCTTGCCCTCGTCCTGTTCTATCTGCCGTCGGCCGCGGTCGTCATCTACCTCAATCGCCTGATGCCGCTCGAGGGCGGGCTCTATCAGTGGGCGAAGCTCGGTTTCAACCAGACCGTCGGCTTTATGCTCGCCTGGAATCTGTGGCTCTACGTGATCGTGTTCACGTCGGAGATCGGCCTGCAGGTCGCCACCTATCTGTCGTACGCGATCGGGCCGAGCGCCGCATGGATGACGGCGAGCAGCGGGTTCGTGGCGCTGGCGACGGCGGCGATTCTCGCGCTGATGGTCGTCACGTCGATCATCGGCCTGTCGGTGGGCAAGTGGGTGCACAACACCGGCGGCATCTTCATGATCACCATCTTCGGCACGGTGATCCTGCTGCCCATCATCGGGCTGTTGACGGGCACGCTGCCCGCCTACCATCCGTTCGCTACCCGTCTCCCCGAGGTCTCGCTCCTAAACCTGAATATCCTCGGCAAAATGGGCTTCGGCGCGCTCGGCGGTTTCGAGTACATGGCCATCCTGGCCGGCGAGACCAGATCGCCGTCGCGGTCCGTCACCCGTTCGGTGTTCATCGCGGCGCCGGTCATCGCGCTGATGTTCGTACTGGGGACGAGCACCGTCGTCGCCTACATCCCCACGGACGACATCGATCTCATCGGACCCGTGGCGCAGGTGCTGCGGGCAGGCTTCGGTCCGTTTGGCATCGCTGCGCCGCTCGTGACCGTGGCCATCCTGATGACGCTGGCGATGCGCATCGGACAGGCAAGCGTGGCGTTCACCGCGGTCACGCGCCTGCCGATGGTGGCGGGGTGGGACAACATGCTGCCGGCATGGTTCAGCAAGCTGCACCCGACCCATAAGACGCCCGTGAATTCAATCATGCTCGTCGGCGCCTCGTCTTTCGCGATTGCGTCGCTGAGCCTCATCGGCGTCGGGCATGCCGAGGCGTTTCAGCTGCTCTTCAACGCCAGCGGCATCTTCTATGCGCTGACCTACGTGGTGATGTTCGCCATTCCGCTGTTCGGGCTCCGCGGCGTCACGCCACGCCCGCCGCTGTGGCTGCAGCTGGCGTCGTGGTCGGGACTGCTCATGACGGTCCTCTACATCGTGCTGTCGGTGTTTCCGATCATCAAAGTGGAGAGCGTGTCGACCTTCGCGTTGAAGATCGTCCTCCTCATCGGAGCGATGAACCTCGTCGGCATCGGCATCCTCGTCTCGGCACGCCGACGAGCCGCCGCGCTCGCTCCCTCCCGCGCCTGACGCGGCCATGAGCCATGCCCTCGCCCACGGTCGATGGGGCGACAGAAGGCGAGCCGGCCGACTGAGGTACCCTCAGTGCCATGGTCGACATCACAATTCGCGGTGATCGGGTGTCCTTCAAGGTTGAAGGTCTGCACCAACTCTGGGCGTTCCGAAGCGAACTGGACATTCCATTAGCCCACGTCATCGGGGTTGAGGCGGATCCCCAGCAGGTGGGCACATGGTGGCACGGCCTCAAGATAGTTGGAACCGACGTGCCGGGTCTGTTCGCCGCCGGAACGTTCTTCTACCATCGGGAGCTGGTGTTCTGGGATGTGCGTCATCCTGAGCAGACGATCATCGTGTCACTCGCGCATGAGCGGTACAAGAAACTGATCGTGGAAGTCGAGAATCCTGCGGCGTCCGTGCAGGAGCTTCGCGAGGCGATCGGTCGCCCTCACGCATGATCTCCGTTCGCCGATCGTCGTTGTTACCGTGGATCGTCGCCTTCAAAGCGGTCAAGGCCGTTCTATTGACCGCGTTGGGCTCGGCTCTGCTGTTCGCCATTCATCGTGACCCGGTGGATCTCGTCGTTCAGCTCGCTCAGGCGGTTCATCTATCACACACATCGCGACTGTTCGAACGCATGTTGAGGTTTGCGGCCCACACCACAGCAAAGGGGGAAATGGTCGCCGCCCTGACGGCATTCGGGTACGCCGTCCTGATGGCCACTGAGGGGGTCGGCCTCTACTTGCGGCGATCGTGGGCCCGCTGGTTCACGATCGGGGCGACCGGCTCTCTGATGCCGATTGAGCTGTACGAGATTCTGCGTGAACCGCGGGTGCTTCGCGTTCTCGTGTTCGTGCTGAATTTCGCAGTCGTCCTTTACCTCTGGCGTCGACCTGAAGTATTCGACGAGTCCGATCGTGTCTGATCGACAGCGCGTGTTTTCGGCGCGCACAATCACCGCGCGGCCACGCAGCGTGGCTGTCGGTTGGGTCAAACTTCCGAAGCACTGGCATGACACTCTCGAGTGATCTCGGAAACGACGGCCGAGTCTCGGCGGCCGTTCGCGTCAACGGAAAGCTGCGTCCTACGCCGACGGACTTTCCCGGCGACGCAATCTTTCCGATTTACAGCATCACGAAAACGCTGACCGCGATGTGTGTCCTGCGCCTGGTGGAGACGGGATCGTTCCGGCTCGCCGATAGTGCACGACAATGGCTGCCGGACGCGGATATTCCCTCCACGATCACGCTGACCCACTTGCTTCGCCATACGAGCGGCCTGCGTGACTACGGTCCGCTGCCGGAGTATCACCACGCCGTCCGCGCACATCCCGACCGACCATGGACGCGACAGGAATTTCTTGACGCGGTGCTGCGGAAGGGCGTCCTCTTTGCACCAGGCGAGAGGTTCTCGTACTCGAACGTCGGATACATGCTGCTCATCGATGTCGTCGAGCGCGTGGCCGGTCAGACGTTCGCGCGAGTGCTCGACGAGTTCGTCGTCACGCCATTGGCGCTTCAGCGAACGTCGGTTCTCGCTGAGCTCGACGATCTGATGCGATGCGTTCCAGGATTCGGCTCGGACGTGACCTCCGATGGCCAGGTTGTCGATGTTCGTGGTCGCTATCATCCCGGCTGGTGTGCACCTCGGCTCATCGCTTCGACGGCTGAGGACATCACCCGCGTGTTCGATGGGCTGATTGCGGGTGACGTCCTCGAGCCGGATACACTCGCACAGATGCTCACGTTGGCGCCACTCTCTGATGAACCAGACGAAATTCACAGTGGCGGAATGGGTGTGTACTCGGACCGTTCATCGCGACGAGGGCGGAACTACCATCACGGGGGCGGCGGCCCCGGGTACAATCTTGGCGCCACCGTCTACCCAGACACGCGTCTCGGGCGCGTTTCGATCGCGGTGTTCGTGAACAGCAGTTGCGGCCCACGAGCCGACGACTGCGAAGCGAAGTTGCTCGCGCGGTTGCTCGACCAAACCTAATCCGGCCGCGTCGTAAGCGCAGACCCCAGCCCTGCTTTTCGACCCACCTGGTGTGCGACGGAAGCTCGTTCCGACGCCGTGAACCCTCCGGGAGGATCCAGTCGCGATTGCCAAACGCCACCGTCACCGCAACGGCGATGCCGGCTCCAGAAAAAGGTAAGCGGGTATTGTCGAATGTCTCTTCGAATGCCGGCGATGCCGCAAGGTCGTCCACGGCGCGACGCGCATCGCTGAGGGGCATGGGTGGGTGCTCGTCAGACACCCGCGACCGCGAGCGCCGCGGCGACCTGCGCGTTGTGACGCAGCAGCGCCACGTTGGCGCGCACGCTCTCTCCGCCTGTGAGGGCGCGCATGCGGTCGAGCAGGAAGGGCGTCACCGCGCGGCCGCGAATGCCGCGGCTTTCCGCCTCGGCGAGCGCCGTGCGGATGGCGAGATCGTAGAGCGGCGCCGGCATCTCGTCGGCGACAGGAATGGGGTTCGCCACGAGGACGCCGGTGTTGAGACCGAGCGACAGGTGGAGTCGCACGGCCGACGCGAGCTCGGCGATCGAGTCATATCGGCGATCGACCGGGATTCCCGTCGATCGGCGATAGAACGCGGGAAACTCGTCCGTCCCCAATCCAAACACCGGCACGCCGAGCGTTTCCAGCATCTCGGCGGTGCGCGGCAGATCGAGGATGGCCTTGGCGCCCGCCGCCACTACGGCGACCGGAATCCGCGCCAGCGCCGTCAGATCGGCAGAGACGTCGCCGCTCTCGGCCGCGTCGCGATGCACGCCCCCGATGCCTCCCGTAGCGAAGACCCGGATGCCGCTGGCGTGCGCGGCAAACATGGTGGCGGCGACGGTCGTGGATCCAGGTTGGCCGCTGGAAACGGCTGCGGCGAGATTACTCAGGTTGATTTTGGCGACGTTCGGCGTCGTCGCGAGCTGCTCCAGTTCGGTGCGCGTGAGACCGATGCGGATTGCGCCCCCGATGATGCCGATGGTGGCGGGTGTTGCGCCCGCCTCGCGTACAACCTGTTCGAGGGAAAGGGCCGTTGTCACCCCGTCCGGGTGCGGCAGGCCGTGCGTCACCACAGTCGTCTCGAGTGCGACGATGGGCGCGTTCGTCGCGAGCGCGCGTGCGACCTCGTCGCCGTAGGAGCACAGAGCGGTCACCGCTTCACCTCGCTGTCGTACAGCTGACGCCATCGAGCGTCGGCCTCTGCGCGTCCGGCCTCCAGGAGCGCGTCAGGTCCCCAGGTTTCGATCGCGAAGCTTGCCGTGACCACGGCGCGCTGCAGGCACGCTTCGACCGGAAGCCCTTCGAGGTGAGCCAGCACGAACCCGACGCTGAAAGCATCGCCAGCGCCAGTCTGATCGACGACTGTGTTTGCGCGTGCGGTCCAACCATGGAAACGGCCGTCACGTGCGTCGTAGAGAATTCCGCCTTTCGCACCGCGCTTGAAGACCACGAAACGGAGCCGGCCGTTGATCAGACGAGGCAGCGCCCGTTCCGGATTCGCCTGCGCCCCTTCGAGGCGCAATTCATCCTCACCCGGAAAGAACGCATCGGCATGGGCCAATGCTTCTCTCCAATCGTCGAGCGTGTCTTCCTCGACAGCCAGGTGCGGATCGATTGATACGAACGTTGGCTGCAGGGACAGGGACGTGAGCAGTCTGCGCTGGACGCTGAACGGCATCGGCGCGAGATGAAACGCCGGAGCCGCGCTCCATTCGGGCGGGATGAGCTCGGGTCCTGGCGAGACCTCTTCGTGCGTCGGGCAACCCAACCGATGAATCAGGCGTCGAAGATGGCCCTCGTACAGCAACCACGTACGCACGCCGGAACGGCCCAACGCCTGCAAGCCGCGCAGATCGGCGCCGCGTTGCTGAAGCGTGGCGAGGACATCGGCGGGATAGTCTTCACCCAGGACGCTCACCAATCCTGGCCTCGCCTCCCACAGCGTTGCGCCCAATGCACCATACAACAGCGCACCACCCGGTTGCCCCATGCGCGTCGTGCCGTCCGCGAGCACGACATCGTCCACGAGCAGGTTGCCGAGCAGCACGATCGAGGGTGTCACGGGATCGAAACTGAGTGTGCCAAACCGGCGGCCTCAGTCCTCCAAGCCAACGATTCTAAACGACTGAATCCGTCTACACTGGACGATGGTCGCGCCCGTTTATGGCTTTAGCTGCCGGACAGCTCCTCAAGAGGTATCGCATCCACTCGCTGCTCGGGACGGGCGGAATGGGCGAGGTCTACCGCGCCCACGATCCTCGCCTGGATCGCTGGGTGGCGATCAAAATCATCAAGGGCACCGCAGATAGCCTCGCCGCCGGAGACCTTGTTCAGGAGGCCCGCGCGGCCTCGGCTTTGAATCATCCGAATGTTTGCACAGTCTACGAGGTCGACGAAGCGGACGGGCAGACGTTCATCGTGATGGAACTGGTCGACGGCCGGCCTCTTGCCGCGGCGATTGGCGCGCGTGGAATGGCGGTCGAGCAGGTGGTGCGATACGCAATCCAGATCGCATCGGCGCTCGCGCATGCGCACGTGCGTGGCGTCGTCCACCGCGATTTGAAGAGTGCCAACGTCATGATCGCGGGCGATGTGGGCGCGAAGGTCCTCGACTTCGGGATCGCTCGGCGGCACACGCGTGCCGATGTCGATGCGACCACTCGTGCAGCGCGGCCGCAGCAGCGCGACAACGATTTCGCCGGTACGCTCGCCTACATGGCGCCGGAATGCCTGCAAGGTGCGGTGGCCGATGAGCGCAGCGACATCTGGTCGCTCGGGATCCTGATCTACGAAATGCTTACCGGCCAGCAACCTTTCCGAGGACGTACGTCGTTTGAAGTCACGTCGGCCATTCTGCGGGACTCCGCGCCGCCGCTTCCCCCACACGTTCCTCAGGGCCTGCAGAACATCGTCCGCCGCTGCCTGCAGAAGGAGCCCAGCGACCGATACCAGCGGTCTGGGGAGGTCGTCGCGGCGCTCGACGCGGCCGCGTTGCAGACACCGTTCAAGCCAAGTGACACGCCGCGCAGCCGAAAGGCGCTTCTTTATGGTGTATTGGCGGCGGTCATGGTCCTCACCCTCGGTTCGAGTGGATGGTATGTGTGGACGAGGAATCGGACGGTTACGGCACCGATCCAATCATTGGCGGTGCTGCCGTTCACCGATTTGTCGAGCACCGAGCCATTCTATCTGGCTGACGGCCTCACCGATGCCGTGATCACGGAGCTCGGACAATTGGGTGCGCTGAGCGTGACGTCCCGCACGTCGAGCATGCGCTATAGGACGATGCAGAAGTCGATCCCGGAAATCGCGCGCGAGCTGGCTGTCGACGCGGTGGTCGAGGGATCCATCGTGCGCGAGGGGTCGCGGGTGCGCGTCAGCGCGCAGCTGATTCGTGCGGCAACGGATTCGAGTCTCTGGTCGGGGAGCTACGAGCGCGACGTCAAAGACATTCTCGGGCTGCAGCGCGATATCGCTCGCAACGTCGCAGAGGAGCTGCGAGTGCGGCTCACACCGCAACAAGCGTCGCGTTTTGCGGCCCATCCCGCGGTGCGTCGGGAGGCCGTCGAAGCGTATCTGAAGGGGCGTTACCACTGGAACAAGCGGACGATTCCCGCGCTGCAGACGAGCGTTTCGCTCTTCGAAGAGGCCATTCGATTGGATCCTGGCTACGCCGCACCGTACGCGGGGCTGGCAGGCAGCTACGTGCTGTTGAGCAATACATCCTTCTCAACCCGCCCGTCCAAGGAGCTGTTGCCTCGCGCCAAAGCCGCCGCTGCACGGGCGCTGGAACTCGATGGCGAACTGGCGGAGGCTCACACGGCTCTGGCGTACGCGCTGCTGTGGAGCTGGGACCTCGATGGATCCGAGCGTGCGTTTCAACGGGCGCTCGGTCTCAATCCTAACGACGCGACGACCCGTTTCTGGCACGCGATCCGACTGGCCGCGGGTGGACGCTTCGATGACGCAATGGCCGAAGCCACACGCGGCCAGCAGCTCGATCCGGCGTCCGCCATCGTGACGGCGGGTGTGTCGTGGGTCTCCCATCTCGCCGGCCGCCACGCGCAGGCGGAGCAGCAGGCGCGAGCCGTGCTCGCGATCGAACCGGAGTTCCCCATCGGGTTCGCTCGACTCGGAGCTGCCCACAGGCATCAGCGGCACTACCCGCAGGCGGTCTCAGCGCTCGAGCGGGCCGTGCAACTCTCGCAACGTCAGCCGGACCATCTCGCGCAGCTCGGTCAGACGTACGCGTTGATGGGCGAGAAGCGCATGGCGCAGCAGATCCTCGACGAACTACGGACACAGGCACACGAACGATACGTGCCGGCGTTCGACCTGGTCCTGGTGTATGCCGGTCTCGGTGAGCACGACGCGGCGTTTGCAGCGCTCGATCATGCCTTCGAAGAACAATATGGTCTCCTTGCGCTCTTGAGCGTGGAGCCGGATTTGGATGCGCTGCGGGCCGACCCGCGATTCGCCGAGATGGTTCGAAAGGTGACCACGGCGGTGCGAGACGGACGCTAGCCAGGACGAGCCGGGTCGTGCTTCCGCAGTTCCGCGAGCACCAAGTCCGCACGCCGGAACGCCCCAACGCACGCAAACCGCGCAGATCGGCGCCGCGCTCCTGAAGTGTTGCGAGGACGTCCTCTGGATAGTCGTTTCCCAGGACGCTCACCAATCCTGGCCGCAGCCTTGACAACCTCCGCGGGCGCACGATAATTGGCCCTCCATCAAGTGGCGCGGGCACCGTCCGGCTCACGCCATCCTTTCGTAGGCAGAAGCGTACCGCGGCTTCAAGGCGCGCGTCACTTTTGGAGGCTCCGATGAACGGAAGCAGTCGTGTCTCGTTTGCCCTGGCCGCATTGATGTTGGTCGCAAGCGTCGCATCGGCTGCTCCGCCAGGCGCTCCGCGTCTCGTGTTGCGCGCCACCTACGACACCGGCCTCGGTGCGAACGGCGCCGAGATCATCAGCATTCGTCATACCGATGCCGTGGCCGTCCTGACCAACGTGGCGGGCAGCATCGACGTGCTGGACCTGTCGAACCCGCTACAGCCGCGGCAATTGTATCGTTTACCCGTCGATACCGCGGCGGGTACACCGAATTCGGCCGCCGTTCACCCGCACCATGATTACTTCCTGGTGGTCACGGGTCGTGCCGGCGTCACTGGCAGGGTCACCGCGTATCGTCTTTCGGATGGCACCTTCCTCGCGTCCGCTCCCGTCGGCATCGAACCGGACTCGATAGCCATCGCTCCGAACGGACAGTACGCGGTAGTCGCCAACGAGGCAGAAGGCGTCGGGATCGGTCAGAACGGCGGGCCTGGATCGATCTCAATCATCGATCTCCGAGGGTTCAACGGCGTGCGGCCTGCGGAGCTCTCGGTTGAAACGATCGTACTGCCGTCACAGGCTGGGAACCCTGGTTTCAGTACGGGGCGGACCGATGATATCGCGCGGTTACCGATTGACAACACGCCGAACACGCTCGAGCCTGAGAGCGTGGCTTTCAGTCAGAACAGCCGCTTCGCGTACGTCACGCTGCAGGAAAACAACGGCGTCGTGCGCGTCGAGGTGGGGACCGCGCAACTAACCTTCCTCGGACTCGGCCAGACGACGCACGCCGCTGATCTGACGGTGGATGGCGTCTATCGACCATTCGAGATCCTGACTGCGTTCCGCGAGCCCGACGGCATCGTGGTCGATCGTACGGGACGGTACTTCGTGACAGCCGACGAAGGAGACACACGCGATGCAGCCGGGAACGCCGGCCCTCGAGGCGGGCGTACCGTCAGCCTGTTCGATGCAGAGACCGGAGCCCTGCTGGGCGACACTGGCTCGCAAATCGACGATGCGGCCGCCGCAGCGGGTGTCTACCCGGATAGCCGCAGCAATCGAGGCAGCTCCGAACCGGAAGGCCTCGACCTTACGAACTATCGCGATCGCACACTCGTCGCGGTGGGGCTCGAGCGCGCGAATGCGGTCGAGCTGATCGACGTCACCGATCCCACGGACCCCGTCGTCCTCGACATCGCGTCGGTCGGGGTTGGGCCGGAAGGTGTCAAATTCTTCCGCGTCGGCAGCCGTTTGTTCGTTGCCGCCGCGAACGAGGTATCGGGTACGGTCTCGTTGCTCGAAGTTGTGCAATAGTCGATCTGCTGACGGAAGCGGGCCGACGAGCCCGCTCCGCATCTCGTCAGGCGTGGTCAGCCTTGTCGAGCCTGCAATTCCGCGACGACGTCGGCGTGCCCCATTCTCTCGGCCCACGCCAACGGCGTTGCCCATGGCTCCGCGTCCGACTCGACGGCATCGGCGCCACGCTCGAGGAACAGCTTCACGAGCGGTAGCTGTCCCCATCGACACGCCCATCCCAGCGGGGTGCTCTTCAGCAGGTTGTCGCGAATGTCGAGGCGCGCCCCGTGGTCGAGAATCGCCGCAGCGAAGGCCACCCGCTCCTCGGGTGTCATGTCGCCACGTGCGACGATATTGTGCAGGGTCGTCAGGCCGAATTGACCGCCGTCGGTCGGACGTCCACGCAGGTTGGGATCGCAGCGTTCGAGCAGCAGGCGAAAGCACGTGAGATAGGTGTTCGGGTTCCAGCTCTCGCTGACGGTGCCGTGTGTCCACGCGCGCAGCGGCTGCTCCAGCATCGAGAACCAGCGCGGATCATCGCGCGGCCAGTCGACGCGCTCGAGCGCCATCCGGACGATCTCGGGATCGCCGCCGCACGCGCCGCCCCAGAGCAGCTGCTCGCCGAGCGGCGCTCCCGCCGCCCCGTCGACGCGGTACCGCGCCTCGCCCACCAGCATTTTCTTTGCGAGCTCGGTCTGACGGAACAGTCCCGCGGTGGTCGCGGACGGCACACCTCCGTAGCGCTCCAGCAGCGCGATCATCTGTTGATCGCCTTCGCTGTAGGCCGAGAACACCGGGTCGCCGCTCGCGTAGATCGAGGCGTTGGGATCTGCCCCGCGCTTCAGCAGCGTCTCCGCCATTTCGTATCGCTTCAACTGCACCGCATTCTGGAGCGCCATGCCCCAGGTGAAAGGAGCATCATCCCCGCCGTGCAACCGGATGCGCTCGTCGGGATCGAAGCCGAAGTCGAGGAGCAGGTCGAGGACCGCGGGATGGTTGTGCGTGACCGCGATCCGCAACAGTCCGCCGGAACCGTCGTTCTGATCCGTCAGTGTGCCTTCCGCGTGGCGCGCCCGGAGCCACGCTGTGTCGCCGAGCGCCGCGGCCGCGGCGGCCGTCATCGGCGCACCCCAATCGAACATCAGCCGGGCGACGGCCTCGACCCGCGTCGTGTCAGTTCGATACCACCGGTGCGCCGCGAGATCGAGCGGTGTGAGATCGCGATGCATCTGCGCGCGCGGATCCGCGCCGTGCGCGAGTAACCAGGCAACCAATGTCGTGTCGAGCGCCTGCGCCGCCGCGTGCAACGGCGACGCCTCGGATGGAATGTGACGCGTGTGGATCCGCGCCGGATTCTCCTCCATCAGTGCAATCGCCCGGTCGGCGTCGCCCGAGGCAATCGCATGGAAGAGGTCGTCGGCGGCCGGGGCGTTCGGCAATCCACTCTTCGCCTCCCGTTGATGCTGTTCCTCTTCCTCGATGATGCGGACGATGTCGTCGTAGCCGCGCTGCACGGCGATCGCGTACGCCGTCGTGGCGTCGCGGTAGGGGTAGACGCCGTCGCGGGCGTTGGCGCCGTGCGCCATCAGGATCCGCACCATCTCGGGCGCCCGCGCGAGGACCGCATGGTGCACCACCTGCAGGTTGTCGATCGACATGTGCGCGAGCTCGGGCCGGACTTTCAACAGCCCGCGCACCTCGTCCAGGCCACTCGCGCGAACCGCATCGACGAGCCGGCGGATCGTCGCGCCGTCCACGAACGCTTTGAGCTTCGGCCAGCTTTCGAAGCCGTACGCGCGCGCGATCACGAGCTGGGCGTCGTGCAGCGCGAACGTCCGCGAGTCGGCGCCGTGATAGTGCGCGTTGACCTCGGCCACCGCCGCCTGGTCACCCTGTTCAAAGGAGCGGAGCAGCTCCTTGGCCTGGCGTTTGAGTTGATCGAGGTCTGGACGCTCGCGGAGCGTGCGGGTAGGGAGTGACTGGCGCGTCATGATGAGCTCCTTTCGAGGCGGCCTTCAGCCGTCCAGGCGCCCGGCGTCCGCTCACTCGGGCAGAAAAGAGTTCATCGTGGCGATAGATTGTGAGATTCCTCAGGTGGACGCAGTCCTTTCCGCGGACACGGAAGCGCCCTGATGCGCTTCGCGCAGCATAACTGCACACCGGGCTGGTCGCAAGGGCGGGACCGAACCGGGTAGACTCGTCTTGCCGTCCGTGAACGGAGGAGTACGATCAGCATGGCTGTGGCTCGACGAGGATTTCTCGCCCTGGCGGGTACTGCAGTGGGGCTCGCCTGGGCGCGTATCACGCCAGTGCAGAAGGTATCGACGATGTATGGACTGATCGGGAAGATGACCGCCGTGGCGGGGCAGCGCGATTTGCTCGTGTCGATTCTCCTCGGCTCCACGCAGGCGATGCCTGGCTGTCTCAGTTACGTCATTGCAAAGGATCCGACCGACGCCGACGCGCTATGGATCACTGAGGTCTGGGACAGCGCCGAGAGCCACAAAGCATCGCTGGGACTGCCGGCCGTTCAAGACGCCATCACCAAGGCAAGGCCGCTGATTGCCGGGTTCAGCAACAGAGTGGAGACCGAGCCGATTGGCGGTTATGGCTTAGGTAAGGCGGCGGCGCGCTAGTGCAACCGGGACCTGAGGGAGAGCCGTCATGACGATCACAAGTCCGGCAAGACGCACAGTGGCTCTCGTGATCGTCATGTGCGCGTCAGTCGCCGTCCTCTTCGCGCAGACCGTGATCAAGCTGCCGAAGAACAGATTCACGCCACAACAGGACGTCGAGCTCGGACGCGAAGCGGCTGCCGAGGTTCGCCAGCAGTATCCCATCATCCAGGACGAAAAGATCGCGCGTTACCTGACCACGCTTGGCGATCGACTCGTGGCCGCCGCTCCCGCCGAGCTCAACGAATCCGTCTACGAGTATTCGTTCACGCCGGTGAACCTGAAAGAGATCAACGCTTTTGCGCTTCCGGGCGGGCCGATGTTCGTGCACCGTGGCATGTTCGACGCCGCGGCTTCCGAGGGCGAGGTCGTTGGCGTCATGGCGCACGAGCTTTCGCATGTCCTGCTTCGACATGGGACAGCAAATGCGTCCAAAGCGCAGAATCCCTGGTTGCAGCTCGGTCAGCTTGCCGGCGCGGTTGGGGGCGCGGTCGTGGGAGGGGCAGCGGGATCGGCCATTGCGCAAGGCAGCCAGTTTGGGCTGGGCACCCTGCTCTTGAGGTACAGCCGCGACTTCGAGAAGCAAGCGGATCTCCTGGGTGCGCAGATCATGGCGCGCGCCGGCTACGACCCGCGAGATCTCGCCCGCATGTTCGAGACGATCGAGCGCGAATCGAAAAGCAGCGGAGGCAGCGGTCCGCAGTGGATGAGCAGCCACCCGAATCCCGGCAACCGGACCCAATACATCACGAAAGAGGCAGAGCAGCTGACGATCGCGCGCGCGGCCGACAACCGCGAGTTCGAACCGATGAAGCGCACGTTCGCGTCGTTGCCCGCGGCGAAGTCGATGGCCGATCTGGCGCGGGCGGGCGGGCCCGGTGGGGAAGCGCCTTCATCGGTCGGAACGCCGGGCCAACCCGTGCCGCGACCGTCGTCGCAATATCGGGAGATCAGCGGTGGCAAGGTGTTTCAAGCCTCCGTTCCAGCTGATTGGACCAGCCTCGCGTCGAAGAGCGCGATCAAAGTCGTCCCGCAGAACGGATACGGTCAACTCAATGGACAAACGGTCTTCACCCACGGCGTCGAGTTCGGTGTGACCAAGGCCGGATCGCGCGATCTGCGGGAAGCGACGAACGCCTGGCTGCAGGCCGTCGCGCAGAACAATCCCGAGCTCCGGCTTGCCGGGACGCAACAGGCGATACGGATGTCGCAACGTTCGGCTCTGGCGACGCCGCTCGTCAACCCATCGCCGCTCGGCGGCCAGGAACGCATCGCGGTCTACACGACGTTCCTCGCCGACGGCAGCTTGTTCTACTACCTGACGCTCGTACCCGATAACGACGCAGAGACGTTTCAGGAGACATTCCGGCGTGTCGGCGAATCGATCCGGCTGACTGAGGTGCGTTGACGCGATCGTTCACTCGCAGATGAGGAAAGGCCGCTGCGCGCGGTGCGCACCGATCCGCTGAAGGCCCTTCGAGCCGAATAACCACCCCCCGCAACTCGGTTGCAGAACAACTTGGCCATCGCCGACTACAAGACGGTGCTGGGCCTGGTGATCGAGCAGCGGTGGCAGGACGGGGCTCGCGAACGGCTCCGGACCCTCGGCGTCACGGCGTAGACGTCGTCCGCACCGGCGCACGAGCCACCTGACAGGCACGATGTCCCGCCGCGCGTCCATCTGCCGACCTACGCTCTGTGGTAGTAGATGGCGCCCCCAGCCTAGATTTGAAGCCTACAGGTGACGTGGCCTGTCGGCTTGGTACGTCCTCGCACGAGTCAGTCCACAGGGTTCCGGCAAACGACGCTCGCAATCCGGGGAGAGGGTTTCCTGATGAGAATGCTGGTGCGCGTGTTTCTGGCACTGCCCGTGTTGGCGCTGACGGTGCCGGCGCTGGCCCAGACGCCCAATACGTCCTCGATTGTCGTCGTCGCCGTGGATCAGACCGGCGGCATCGTCAGCGACGCGAAGATCGCGGTCGTCAACAGCGCGACCGGGGCGACCCGTGAGGTGATGTCCGGCTCCGACGGCACGGCGTCGATAGCCGGGCTGCCGCTGACCGGCACCTACGCCATCAACGTGTCGAAGCCCGGCTTCACCGCCGACGACGTCAAGGGCCTCACGCTGCGCGCGGGAGAAACCGCTACCGTCAGGGTCAAGCTCTTCGCCAGCGGCGGTGAGACCCAGGTCACCGTCTTCGGTACAACCCAGGGTGTGCGCGCCGACCCGCAGATCGGCCGCCGGATGGACAGCCCCGCCATCGACGAGACGCCGATCCTCGGCCGCAAGATCGGGAACCTGCCGCTGTTCAACTCCGCATTCCGGCAGGGGAAGGGCACCGGTGACCTGTTCGTCAACACGACGTACTTCATTACCGGCTCAGGGAGCCGGCGCACGACTACGTTCATGCTGGACGGCGCGAGCAACGACGAGAGCTGGGGACGCCAGACCATGATCGCCACCGTGCCCGTTGGTGCCGTTCAGGAGATCGCCGTACTCTCGAACGCGTTTTCCGCAGAGTTCGGATGGACCGCGGGCCCGGCGATGAACATCGTGACCAAATCCGGCACGAACAACCTGCATGGCGAAGCGCTCTACATGGCTCGCCCCGGAAGCTGGCAGGCGAAGACCTTCTCGACCGACGGGTTCTGCGCCCCGGAGGTTGCGAGCTGCACGACGCCCACGACGCTGACGGCCATCAATCCCGCAGACGTTCCGGACGAACTGGATCAGTTCTCCGGTTCGATCGGCGGGCCTATCTTTCAGGACAAGACGTTTTTCTTCGCGACGGCCGACTACACAATGCAGGACCGGACGACGTTCCTCTCGCCGACGCTGCCGTCGTTCGTGCTGCCGCCGGACGGCAGCCTCACCTACGTGGGTCATTACCGGCAGACGCTCGTCAACACTCGAGCCGATCACAAGCTCACGCCGTCGCAGACGCTGATGGTGCGGTTCAACCTCGATCGGATGCACGACACCAATCCCAATGACGCCGTCGTCGGGACCAGTGCGCCGACGGTTGCCCGGTTCTACGAACGCGACTCATGGACGACGCAGGCCAACCACACCACCGTGATCAGCGGCAACCTGCTCAACGAAGCGCGCTTTGCCTACCTGCACGGCGATCCCGTGACTTTTTGGAAACCGCAGACACTGTCGACCACCTACACGCGGGCCGGGTCCGTGCCGTTCACGATCGGTGAGTCGCGCTCGTCGGACCTCTTCGGTCATCAGTGGCAGCTCGCCGACACCGTGTCGTGGAGCCGCGGTCGCCACAACCTGCGGTTCGGCGGCAGCCTGATTCACCACACGACTGGTGGCACGGGCAGTGAGCCAGGCACTGCGATCCTCGGCACGTTCACATTCCTCAGCACGACGACGGCGCCGTTCGAGCAGCTGACGCTGGCCGACGTGCAGCAGTACTCACAGCCGGTCAGCTACGGCGTCACCAGCTACGAGCTGAAGCAGTGGATGTCGGTGGCGTTCGTGCAGGACAGTTTTCGCGTCACCGACGATCTCACCATCGACGCCGGTCTGCGCTACGACCGTCAGACGCTGACCGATGCGACGAAGAACTTCGCGCCGCGACTTGGCTTCGGCTGGCATCCGTTCGGCGATTCGCGCACGGCTATTCGCGGCGGCTACGCGATGTACTACACGCAGATTCGCGCGAACGCGATCGCCAGCGCGCTGACCGGCGGCCTCGACGGCCTCACGACCTACAACGCGAACCCGGGCCAGACTGGCTTCCCCACCTGCCTGAACTTCCCCTGTGTCCCGGTGCCGATCGATCCCCGTACGTTGCCGCTCTCCCGGCAGCCTGCGCGCAATATCACGATTCGCGCCGGCCAGGCCGACTTCTACAGGGCGCAGTTCGCGAGTTACGGGCTGAACTTCGATTTGCTGCCGAACTATCCTGACGAGTTCGTCAATCCACGCAGCCAGGTGACGTCCATCGGCGCCGAGCGGGAAGTGATACGCGGTCTGTTCGTCGGAGCCGATTACGTGCACCAGCACTGGACCAACCTCGATCGCAGCGTCGATTTGAACGCGCCGATGCCATTCGATCGGACCGCGCCCGGACAGACGAGGACCGTCGCAGCTGCCAACGCAACACGGCCGATCGTTCCGGTCGACGGCGGCGTGCGCAACGTCAACGTGCTGATGAACCTCGGTGTTGCCGACTACAACGGGCTGCAGACGCAGGTCAGCTATCGCGGCAACTCGAAGATGTACGCGCATCTCAGCTACACGCTAGCAAAGGCGACGAACACCGCCGAGCCGGACGGCAATGGCATCAACCCGAACGACTCGAACATCGCGCGCCTCGGCGAAGAGGAGCGCGGGCCGAGTGTGGTCGATCAGCGTCACCGCGCGGTCATCGGGTTCAGCTACGACCTGCCGTACAACTTCACTGCGGGGACCGTAGCGCAGCTCGCCTCGTCGCGTCCGTTCAACGCGACCACCGGTATC
Source organism: Vicinamibacterales bacterium (assembly GCA_036258055.1). Taxonomy (GTDB): domain Bacteria; phylum Acidobacteriota; class Vicinamibacteria; order Vicinamibacterales; family 2-12-FULL-66-21; genus DATAEK01. Next base: position 15,008 of record DATAEK010000077.1, on the reverse strand, counting down.
GACAACAGCGGCGACGGCGCGAACAACGACCGGCCGGTCATCGATGGCAAGGTAATCGCCAAGTCCGCGTTCCGCGGGACGCCGACGTCCGAAGTGGCCCTCTTCGTCGAAGATCGCATCAAGCTTTCGGGCCGGACGATTCTGCTGCGACTCGAGGGGTTCAACCTGTTCAATCACGGAAACCTGCTCGGCCGCGCGCAAACCACCTACGGCGATACGCTCATTCCGAATCCGACCTTCGGCCAGCTCGTGGCCGTGGGGACGACGACGAACGCGCTTCCGTCGTTGGCGAACATCGATCCGCCGCGGATGTTCCAGCTGCAGCTGCGGTTCCTGTTCTGAGTGTCGTCAGCCGTCCAGTCCGTAAAGCGCTGTTCAGCGCGGTTTCAACCGTGCCAGCCTCTCCGTCATGGTGGTCGTTTTCGCGTAGCTCTCGAGGGTCTTGATGTAGTTGGCGCGCACGAACGCGGTCGAATCCGTGACCGACTGCTGGCTCATCGAGCCGCGCATTTGATCGACAGACGCGTAGCCCTTCTTCTCCATCCAGTCCGTCATCTGGGCGATCACACGCGCGAAAAACGGCGGACCCTCCTGCAGCACCGCCGACGTGCTCATCACGACGTCAGCGCCTGCCATCAAGTACTTGATCGCCTCGACCGGGCCGTGCACGCCAGTCGTTGCCGCCAGCGATGCCGACACCCGACCGTACAGCAGCGCTATCCACAGCAGCGGTAAGCGAATCTCGTCGGGCCGGCTCAACGCAAGGGAAGGGACGACGGTCCGAGTCTCGATGTCGAAATCCGGTTGATAAAAGCGATTGAACAGCACCAGCGCATCGGCGCCGGCTTCGTCCAGTTGGCTCGCCATGTCAGCGAAAGAGCTGAAGTACGGTCCGAGCTTGATGGCGACCGGGATCGCCACCCTGGCCTTCACGGCTGACAGCACATTGACGTACTGTTGCTCCACTGCTGCGCCCGAGAGAAACGTCTCGGTGGGAATGTAGTAGACGTTCAGCTCGATCGCACTGGCGCCGGCATCCTCCATCTCTTTCGCAAACGTCACCCATCCGTGCTCGCTGATGCCGTTCAGACTCGCGATGATCGGGATATCGACCGCTTCGCTCGCTCTGCGGACGAGATCCAGATATTGCCCCGGACCGACGTCGTAGTCGCGAATCTCGGGAAAGTACGACGACGCCTCGGCGAAGCTGTCGCGGCCGACGCTGAAGAAATACTCCAGGGCCGCCGAGTCGTGACGGATCTGTTCCTCAAAGAGCGAGAACAGCACGACGGCGGCGGCGTTGTTGTCTTCGAGGCGGCGGATGTTGTCAAGGGTTTCCGACAGAGGCGATGCCGACGCCACCAGCGGGTTCTTGAGCGTCAGCCCCATGTAGCGGGTCGACATATCCATGCTGGACCTCCGACAGCTGAGGGGTGAGAGATGTGGTTTCGGCTGTTGGCCCAGGGACGTGACTACCGGCCTCGCCCTGGCCGCGCCGCACTGTTGCCGGCCACCGGTCCGCCAGGTTCGAGTAGACGCGCCAGCGCTGCCGGATGTCCTCTTGCGCGAGTTCGAGCAGGCGTTTTGCCTCGACGGGGTTCGTGTAGGCGAGCATCCGATAGCGAATCTCATTGTAGGCGTACGCCTTCAGCGGAATCGACGGAGCCTGGGAATCGAGCACGAACTCTTGTCTAGCGCGGTCCGCCGCGCCCGGCTTGAAGCGATAGAGCGGCCAATGTCCGGATTCGACCGCCAGCTTCTGCTGCCGCATGCCGAATCGCATGTTGATGCCGTGCGCGATGCACTGGCTGTAGGCGATGATGATCGACGGCCCGTCGTGCGCTTCCGCTTCGAGAAACGCGTCCAGCGTTTGTTGCGACGATGCCCCCATGGCGATCTGCGCCACGTAGACGTTGCCATACGCCATAGCCATCAGGCCGAGGTCCTTCTTCCGCCCCTTCTTGCCGCCCGCTGCGAACTTGGCCACACCGCCGCGCGGAGTCGCCTTCGATGCCTGACCGCCGGTGTTGGAATACACCTCGGTGTCGAGCACGAGGATATTGACGTTCCGTCCCGACGCGAGGACGTGATCGAGCCCGCCGTAGCCGATGTCGTAGGCCCAGCCGTCGCCGCCGACAATCCAGACGCACTTTCGCACCAGGTGCTTCGCGACCGTGCGCAGGCGCCGGGCGAGAGGCTCATCGAGAGCCTCCAGCGCGCGATCGAGCGCGGCCACGCGCGTCCTCTGCGCATCGACCTCATCTTGCGTGTTCTGAGGCGCGTGGAGCAGTTCGCGCACGAGCGCAGGCCCGAGCAGAGGCTCCAGCCCGACGAGCATCCGTTCTGCCTCGTCGCGCTGTTTGTCGAGTGACAAGCGAAAGCCGAGCCCGAACTCGGCGTTGTCTTCGAACAGCGAATTGGCCCACGCCGGGCCGCGACCGTCCTTGTTGACCGACCAGGGCGTGGTCGGCAGATTGCCACCGTAGATGGACGAACACCCGGTCGCGTTCGCCACGATCAGGCGGTCGCCGAAAAGCTGCGTGAGGAGGCGCAGGTATGGCGTTTCGCCGCAGCCGGCGCAGGCGCCGGAGAACTCGAAGAGCGGCGTCAAGTACTGCGCGCCGCGGACCAACGCCGCGTCGAGGCCGGCCACCTTGTTGTCGGGTAACGTCTCGAAGAATTCGAGGTTCCTGCGTTCGCGCTCGAGGATCGGTGCCTTCGATTCCATGTTGATGGCACGGATGCCCGCCGACTCCGGGCTTCTCACCGGACACGCCTCGACGCAGAGCTCACATCCGGTGCAGTCCTCGACCGCTACCTGGAGCGTGTAGCGCAGGTTGGGAAACCCCCGCCCGGCCAACGGCGCGGACGCAAAGCCGTCGGGCGCGTCTTTCAGCCAGGGATCGTCGTAGTAGCGTGCGCGAATCGTGGCGTGCGGGCACACCATCGCGCAGTTTCCGCACTGGATGCACAGCTCCGGCTTCCAGACCGGAACGACGTCGGAGATGTTTCGCTTCTCCCATCGCGCCGTCCCAGAAGGGTAGGTGCCGTCCACTGGCAGTGCGCTGACCGGCAACTCGTTGCCCCGGCCGGCAATCATCATCGCCGTCACCTGCCGTACGAACTCCGGCGCGTGCGCGGGGACGAGAGGTGAGGACTCGCGCGTGCTGGTCGCCCCGGGCGGCAGGGTGACCTGGTGGAGATTCTCGAGCGCGCGATCGACGGCCGCGAAATTGGCGTCGACCAGTTCCTTGCCCTTACGCGCGTACGTTGACTCGATAGCATCCTTGATCCGCGCGATCGCTTCATCGCGCGGAAGCACGCCAGAAATCGCAAAGAAGCAGGTCTGCATGATCGTGTTGATTCGCCCGGGCATGCCGGCCTCGATCGCGACACGGTCCGCATCGATGACGTAGAACCGGATGTGTTTGTGGACGAGCGTCTCCTGCACCGCACGCGGCAGCTCGTCCCAGACCTTCTCGGGCGGAAACGGGCAGTTGAGCAGAAACACTGCGCCGTCGGTCGCCTCACCGAGCAGATTGACGCGCTCGAGGAACGCAAACTGATGGCAGGCCACGAACTGGGCCCGCTGCACGAGATAGGTGGACCGGATCGGCCGCGGCCCGAAGCGGAGGTGAGACGTCGTGCGGGAGCCGGATTTCTTCGAGTCGTAGACGAAGAAGCCCTGCGCGTAGCCCGACGTTTGCTCACCGATGATCTTGATCGAGTTCTTGTTGGCCCCGACCGTTCCATCCGCTCCCAGGCCGTAGAAAATGCACCCGACCCCGTCGGTCGCTTCGGTCACGAACTCCGGGTCGTACTCGAGGCTCGCGTGTGAGACATCGTCCTCGATCCCGACCGTGAAGTGGTTCCCGGGCGACGATGCCGTGAGATTGTCGAACACCGCCTTGACCATCGCCGGCGTGAACTCCTTTGACGCGAGCCCGTAGCGCCCACCGACGATCCGCGGCAGATCGCTGCGGCGGTTGTCGGCGATTGCCTCGGCAAAGGCGGTCACCACGTCCTGGTAGAGAGGCTCGCCGGCCGAACCTGCTTCCTTGGTTCGATCGAGCACCGCAATGGCTTTGGCGGAGCTCGGAACCGCGGCGAGAAGATGGCGCACGGAGAACGGCCGGAACAGGTGGACCTGAACGACGCCCAGCTTCGCGCCGCGGCCGTTCATGTACTCGACGGTCTCCCGCGCGGTCTCGACGCCCGAACCCATGAGCACGATCACTTCCGTGGCGTCGGCGGCGCCGAAGTAGTCGAACAGGCGGTACTGGCGGCCGGTCAGCGACGCGAACCGATCCATCGCGGCCTGGACGATTGAGGGGACTGCCGCGTAGAAGGGGTTCACCGTCTCACGCCCCTGAAAGTAGACGTCGGGGTCCTGCGCGACGCCTCTCACGACGGGCCGGTCTGGATCCAGCGCCCGTGCGCGATGGGCGAACACCAGCTCGTCATCGATCATGGCTCGCAGGTCGTCGTCGGCGAGGACCTCGATCTTGCTCACCTCGTGCGACGTACGAAAGCCATCGAAGAAGTGCACGAACGGGATGCGCGACGCCAGCGTGGCGTTCTCCGCGACGAGCGCCAGATCGTGCGCTTCCTGAACTGAGCTCGAACAGAGCATCGCCCAACCGGTCATACGGGCGGCCATGACGTCGGAGTGATCGCCGAAGATCGACAGCGCCTGTGTGGCCAGAGCCCGCGCGGCGACATGGAAGACCGTTGGCGTCAGCTCGCCGGCGATCTTGAACATGTTGGGGATCATCAACAGGAGACCCTGCGAAGCCGTGAACGTGGTTGTCAGCGCACCGGTCTGGAGCGCGCCGTGCACTGCACCCGCGGCGCCCCCTTCACTCTGCATCTCGACGACCTGCGGCACCGCTCCCCAGATATTGGTCTTGCCTTCTGACGCCCATTGGTCGGCGAGCTCGCCCATCGTCGAGGACGGCGTGATGGGATAGATTGCGCAGATCTCGTTCGTGCGGTAGGCGATCGAGGAAGCCGCCTCGTTGCCGTCCAACGTTTTGACCCGTTTCGCCATAGCGCCTTCTTTTTCGTGGCCGCCGCCTGCAAGGGACTACGCGTCAGCGGCAGCCGCGGCGACGGACTCCGGGATCATCGTGATCGCGCCACAGGGGCACTGGTCGTAGCAGATCGCACAGCCCGTGCACCTGTTCAGGTCGTATGCGTACCGTCGGCCCGGACCCAGCTTGATCACGGCCTGCTCAGGGCAGGCCGAGTAACAGCCGTCGCACTCGAAACAGTTGCCGCAGGACAAGCACCGCTGTGCCTCGTACCGCGCAGTGTCGCGATCGAGACCAACGACGACCTCCTCGAACGTATGCCGCCGGCGATCGAGGTCGATCGTGCTCTGGCCACACTTTCGCGCCTCGCTGTGATACCAGAGCCGCAGCATGTCGAACGTCGCGATCTCGTGCTTCGGCTTCGTGCGAATCTCGTCGCGGAGCCAGGCGTCGATATGTTGCGCGGCCCTCTTGCCGTGACCCACAGCGGTCGTCACGGTCCTGGCGTACGGCACCATGTCGCCGCCGGCGAATACGCCGGGGCATCCGGTCCTCATGTCGCGTCCCACGACGACGGTCCCATCTTTCTTGAACTCGATGCCTGGGACGTTCTTCAGAAATGTCGTGTCCGTGTCCTGGCCGAGTGCGAGCACTACGGAATCGGCTTCGAGCGTCTCGAACTCGCCGGTGGGCACCGGCGAGCGGTTCTCATCGAGCCGCATCACCTCCACATGCAGTGTCGTCCCGTCGATTTCCTTGATCGTCCGCAGCCAATGGATCTTGATGCCCTCTTCGAGAGCGTCGTCGGCTTCGAAATCATGCGCCGGCATTTCGTTGCGGGTACGCCGGTAGATGATGAGGGGCTCGGCCCCGAGTCTCGCGGCCGTTCGGGCGGCGTCCATCGCGGTATTGCCGCCGCCGTATATTGCGACGCGGCGGCCGATCCGAGGAGGCTCGTCACCCGTCTCGACGCTCTTCAGAAACTGCAGCGCGTCATAGACCTTGCCGGCGTCCCGTGCCGGGATGTCCTGCCGCTTGCTCAGGTGCGCGCCGACGGCGAGGAAGACCGCATCGAATCCGCCCTCGATCTTCTCGGCGACGAGATCCGTGACTTTGTGGTTGAGGACGATTTCGACGCCGAGTCGACGGATGCGATCGATCTCGCCGTCGAGCACTGCGCGAGGCAATCGGTACTTCGGGATGCCGAAGTGCATCATCCCGCCCGCCAAAGGGCCGGCGTCATGGACGGTCACGGCGTGGCCGCGCTGCGCCAGGTGCCAGGCGGCCGACAAGCCGCTCGGGCCTGCGCCGACGACGAGAATGCGATAGCCCGACAGTGGAACGTCAGGCGCTACGCTCCAACCTCGACTGAGGGCCATATCGCCCACAAACCGTTCGATCGCATGGATGTTGACGGCTTCGTCGACATCCTTGCGGTTGCACGCGTCCTCGCAGGGGTGATAACAGACGCGGCCGTGGACCGACGGCATCGGATTGTCGCGGACGATGATCTCCCAGGCCTCGCGGTAGCGGCCGGCCTGTGCCTCGCCAAGCCAGGCCTGAATGTTCTCCCCCGCAGGGCACGCGTGATTGCACGGCGGCAAGCGGTCGACGTAGGCCGGGCGCATGGTTCTCAGTGGCGCCATCGTCGGGCTCCCCCTCTTGCGTTCAACAGGGAGCAACCGACGATCCAGCGCTAATCAGCCTTCTCGAAGGAGTTTGCCAGCCGCTTCGAGGTTTGCCCTCGTTTGGACTGCGAGAGGTTCCCCATTGGTGCGAAAAAACTCGCGATCCAATCCTGGGGCCGGCAAGTGCTCTGACGATGTCCCTGGGCGCCACCACAAACGCGATTCCGTCGCTTGCCAATAACGATTCGGCGCGAACCTTCCAGTTCCAGGTGTGGTACTCGTTCTGACTTGTCCTCTACTTCTCCTGGATCGACTCGAGATACTTGACCAGATTCTTCATGCGTATCGTATCGATGTCCCGGTCCTTTGAAATCGACCGGAAGATAGGCCCCCAGATGGGCATCTCCGAGGTACCGTGCGCCGGAAGGTCATTTCCGGCAATCTTGGTTTCAACATCGACGGGGGAAAACTTTCCGTTGTGGCGTTTCGCAATAGTCGTGAGGTCGGCCGGAGGGACCTTCAGCGCTGGCGCTGCCGGCCCATGTCCCTTGGCGTCCTGGCCGTGGCAGGTGGCGCAATATGCCGCGAACGTGTCCTTGCCCGCCAGCGAGTTGATCGGCCGCGCAGGCTCGTGCTTGATCGTGGGCTTTGGCGCCTGCGGGGTCGTCTGCTGAGTCGTGGCCTGGGTGGCAACCGCAAGTGCCGCCGTTGCCATTACTGCCGCGAGCGAGAAAGTGCGCACCATGGTGCCTCCAGTTGCCGGCTTTCCGGTGAACGGTCCCGGGGTTGACGTCGACTGCCGGAGAACCGGCAGACACCCGCGCGCGCGTTGCCCTGCGAACCGTGCGTCCGCTTTGCTTTCGGGCGAACCTCAACACCGAACCTGTGATTGGAACGAATCTGATCCGAGCGATAGCAAGCCTTCTGCCAGCTCATTGCGGGAATCGGACAGAGCCAATGGCAGCGCGGAATCAGAATGGCAGACGAACGTGGGCCGCATTTCCAGCTGGCAGGTTCTCGAGCTTCTATGGCCGCGCCTTCCAGTTCAGGATCACCGTGATTGGCGACGGGCCAGCTTCCTTCACCGTGGCGACGAGAAACTGCTGGCTGTCACCCGAGACCATGTATTGATGACGGAAATCGCCCTGCTGAATCGCGCCGCCGAGCGGGGGAGTAAAGAGCGCAACGGGCTTGCCAATGTCGGGCGGCTGCGTATTCGACGCGACTCGGATGGGAACCGCCATCAGCTCGCCGGTTCGCGCGACGTAGAAGAGTTCCTTCCCATCACGACCCCAGCGCGCTTCAGCGCCGCCGTTGACGGAGATGGGCCACTTCTCTCCAGGGCCGGGGAATGGCCGCACGTACACCTCGATGCGACCCGATTCGTTCGACTCGTACGCGATCCAGTTTCCGTCGGGTGAGAATTGCGCGTCCCGTTCGTCGAAAGGAGTCTGGACGACGGGGAAGATCTTGTCCTTTTGTTCCAACGAGAATGCCCAGATGTCCAGACCTCTCTTCGGGTCCTGGCTGTTGAAGAGCACGAATCGTCCGTCGAGCGACCAGTCGGTGGCACCCTTCGACTGCCCTGTCGACAGCAGCAGTTCCTCACTGCGGTCGCCGATCAACGACTTCTGGTAGAGATCGTGTACGCCTGCTCGATTCGAGCTGAAGACGATCCGGCTGCCATCCGGAGACCAGACTGGAAACACGTCATCTGCCGGGTCAGACGTGAACCGGCTGAATACCCCGCGTCTCGCGTCGAGCACCCAGATGTCGGGACTGCCATTCATGCTTCGATAGAACACGACTCGGTGACCATCACGGGAAAGCGACGGCTCCGAAAGGCTCGTGGGCACGGCATCGCCAACTTTGCTGATCTCCTTGCCGGCTCGATCGAACCAAACGAACTGCCGCTCGGTGCCTGCCGAACTCGTACGATAGGCAATCGAGCCTGAGCGGGATACCGACACGCCGAGATACCCGGCCACCTGCTCGGCAACTGGAAACGGCTTGCCCGACAGCTCCAACCGGTCGGGATTGAACTCCTGCGCATAGAGCGTCCCCTGCCGGCCGAACAGCAAGTGCCCTGACGACGCGTAGACGGCGGCTGTGTCGGAATCGAGCACGCGACGTGCGTCGAGGGTCGCGTCGAGCTGACCGGCGTAGACGCCACGGACTTCCGGATTTCCTCTCACGTAGTAGAGGAACCGACGACCGTCCGGCAAGAACTGTGGAGAGAAGTCACTCCCCTGTTGGACCAGTCGCGGGAGCGGGACAGGCTCGCCGCCTGTGGCCGGAATACGAGCGAGGGGATTTCCCAGCGACGCAAACACGATCACGTTGTCGCGGTTCCAGGTACCCCCTTCCGGCCCCGGCGCGTTGGCCAGCGTCTGCACCGATCCGCCGTCAACCGCGACACGTTTGAGCTTCCCGTCGGCGAAGAAACCGACCGACTGACCGTCGGGTGACCAGAACGGATCGGCTGCACCCTCGGTTCCTGCTATCGGCCGCGACGACCCGGATTCCAGCGAACGCAGCCACAGCCGCAATTCGCCGTCGGCGGTGGCGACGAAAGTCACGGTGCGTCCGTCGGGCGAGATGGCCAGCGACGTCGGCCTCGTGGTTGGCGGGGTGACGATGTCGAACCGAATTTCGGAGGCGCCCGAGCTCGAGTGAGCGCCGGGGAGCAACGACGCCGCGAGCCCCAACGTCAAAGCCGTCACGACAGCAGCCCAGACGAGCCGTTCGCGGTTCCTGCGATCCACTGGTGCCGGGGGAATGACGGCTGCGTCTCGGTCGACGTGTGCTATCGCATCCTCGATTTCGAGGCGCGCATCGCCGATGTCGCGAAGCCGCGCTGTCGGCTCCTTCTGGAGGCATCGTCGGAGCAGCCGGCGAATCGACGGTGGCGTGGCGGTCGGCAATGCCACCAGGTCGGGTTCTCGCGCTAGAACCGAGGCCAGGACGTCGGACACGCCCTCACCGCCAAACGTGCGCCGCCCGGTCAGCATTTCGCAGAGCACGCAGCCGAACGCCCAGATGTCGGTGCGTGTGTCGAGCGGCTTGCCGCGCGCCTGCTCGGGGCTCATGTAGGCCGCGGTGCCGAGGATGATCCCTGCGTGCGTCATCGCCGGAGAGGTGACGGTCGGCGATTGCGAGACGTTCGATACGCTGCTGACGGGGTCCATTGCCTTCGCGAGCCCGAAGTCCAGCACCTTCACTGTGCCGTCAGGTCGAATCTTGATGTTGGCCGGCTTGAGATCGCGATGGATGATGCCGCGCTGGTGCGCCGCTTCGAGGGCATCCGCGATCTGCCGCGCGATAGGGAGTGCCTCGCTGATCGGGATCGCGCCGCTGGTCAGGCGCTGCGCCAGATCCTCGCCGTCCACCAGCTCCATGACGAGGGCGATGACGCCGTTCGCCTCCTCGATCCCGTGGATGCCGCCGATGTTCGGATGGTTCAGCGAGGCCAGCGTCTTCGCTTCGCGGTGAAATCGGGCGACGCGTTCGGCGTCGGCCGCGAAGAGCTCGGGGAGGATCTTGATGGCGACGCTGCGATCGAGCCGCAGGTCCCGCGCCAGATAGACCTCGCCCATGCCGCCGGCGCCAAGGGCGGACACGATCTCGTACGAGCCGAGGCGGAGACCGGGGGAGAGCAGCAACAGGTGGTGCTGGGGATTATACGGGCCGGAGGTGCCAGGCCGCAGCGGGATCGGTTCTGGGTGACGTCCGCGGCACCGTCACAGCTGGGGGCAGGCGTTCAGACGAAACCGCACCAGCCGACCAGCCGCGCGGCCGGTCGAGTATGATCCCCTCCTCGCATGGAAAGAATCGTCGTCTTCAGCGGGCACGCACACCCTGAGCTGGCCCGCGCACTCTGCAGACGCCTCAAGGTTGCCCTCAGTCCCTCGACGACCACGACGTTCAGCAACGATTGCCTGGGCGTCCAGCTCCAGGCCAACTGCCGGCAGGCCGACGTCTTCATCGTCCAGCCGCTGTCGCCACCCGTGCAGCACCACCTGATGGAGCTGCTCCTGATGCTCGACGCCGCCAGGGGTGCGTCCGCCTCGCGCATCACCGCCGTCATTCCACATTTCGCATACGCGCGATCGGACAAAAAGGATGCGCCGCGGATCTCGATCGCCGCGCGCCTCGTCGCCGACCTGCTGGTCACTGCCGGCGCCAGCCGCGTCCTCACGATGGCCCTGCACGCGCCGCAGGTGCACGGCTTCTTCAGCGTGCCGGTCGATCACATGAACGCCATGAAGGTGCTCGCCGGACACTTCCGCCGCCAGACGCTGAAGAACACGGTCGTCGTCTCGCCTGACCTCGGCAACGCAAAGGCGGCGTCCCATTTCGCGCGAAGCCTCGGGCTGCCCGTGGCCGCCGGGAGCAAGACACGCCTCGGTGACGACCGCGTCGTGATCGACGCGCTCGTCGGCGATGTGGACGGCAAAAATGTCATCGTCCTCGACGACGAGATCGCCAACGGCGGCACGATCATCGAGGCGCTGAACAAGCTCCGCGAGCGGCGCGTCAAGCGGATCGCCGTGGCCTGCACCCACGGCCTCTTCACGGGCGAAGCGATTGCGCGCCTTGGAGCTCAATCCGACATCGCGGAAATCGTCACGACCGATACGGTGCCGGTGCCGCCCGAGAAGCGATTGCCGAACATGAAGATTCTCTCGATCGCGCCGCTCCTTGCGGAAACGATTCGACGAATCCATGTCGGGAAGTCCGTCAGCGCGCTGTTCGACGTGTGATCGACGGGAAGGAAATGGTCACGGCTTCAACGCGCGGATGCGATGCGCTTCGCTGTCGCTGACGTAGAGCGTGCCATCCGCGACAGCACAGAGTCCGTGCGGGCGTGAGAGTCTGCATCGAAGCGGATCGGACTCGGGTCCATCGCCGCGGACGCCCGTTCCAAGGACGGTCGTGATCGTGCCGCGGTTCAGGTCGACACGGCGTATTGCGTGGTTCTCCGTGTCCGCCACGTAAAGACTGCGTCCCGAAAGCGCGAGCCCTTTTGGTCCGGCAAGTCGTGCCAGTCGCGCGGGTCCGCCGTCGCCGGTGTATCCCTGCTCACCAGTTCCGGCGAGATGGTGGAGCCGTCGCGTTCCGGGATCGATGCGATAGAGCGCGTTCCCTTCGCGCAGCGCGAGGTAGATGGTGCCATCCCGATCGATCGCCATCGTCCGGGGCCCGTTGAGTGGTGTGCCTTTCAGCGGTGCACCGGTCGGTGTCGGCAGCGCCTCGCCCGTGCCGCCAATCGTCTCAATCGTTCCTGTCGATAGATTCACGCTGCGGATGCGGTGATTGCCGACATCGCAGATCAGCAGCTGACCGTCTGCCCCGACGGCGATGCTGTGCGGCTGACGAAGTTGTGCTTGCGACGCGGCGCCGCCGTCGCCTGAGAAACCGGCCACACCCGTGCCCGCCAGCGTGGACATCACGCCGGTCCTGCCGTCGATCTTCCGTATCACGTGGTTGTCGCGTTCGGCGATGTACAGGTGTCCAACTGTGTCGTACGCAATCTCGTGAGGCATGTTCAACGAACCGGACGTTGCGCGCCCACCGTCGCCGGCGTAGGCGCGCTGTCCGTTCCCGGCGACGTCGATCGTTCGCCGCGTCTTCAGGTCGAGGCGTCGGATCCGTTGATTGTCGAGATCACAGAAGTACAGGGCTCGGTCGGGTCCGATCAGAAGACCGTACGGATTGTTGACCTGCGAGTCTGAATATCCAGACGAGCCGTCACCGATGACGGTCGACACCGAAGGCGCGGCAAAGGCTCGCGCCGGCAGAAACATCAAGAGTGTCGATTTCAGCGCGCGGCGGCGGTCGATGATCCCTCCTGTGACAGCGATTCCTCACCGCCTTCTTCCGCCACCCCCCCTGGACCCGCCGCCCCCGCCGCCGCGATAGCTCCCTGGGCTGCGCGTCGGGGGGCTGCTGCGGTAGTTGCCGGAATCCCTGGTCCGCTGCGCGCCTTCAGTGCGTGCGCGCGAATCGCGATTCAGCTGGTCCATCGTGCTGCGATCGACCGAGCTGCGGTCGGTCGTGCCGGCCCGCTCTCCGGTGGCGGACCGGTCGGTCGGTTGTGGTCGATCCGCGGGCTGCCGATCGGTATTGCTCCAGCCGCCGTTCTCGTACTTCTGCCACGTACCGTTCTCACGTCGATACGCGTTGCCATCCTTGCCGGCGTAGACGTTGCCACCCTCGCCGACCGCGACCCGCCCGCCCTCGGAGCCGCGGCGCATCACTGCGCTGCCCTCGTCTGTTCTGACCGTACGGGTCGTCGTACCGGTCTGCCTGTTGGTGTAGCGGTTCGTCTTGGCCCAATCGTCGCCGCGCTGCACGGCCGTCGAGCCCCAGCTTCCGTACACATTCGACCCCTGACGCGTTGCAGCGTAGGTGCCGGTGCGGGGGTTGTAGGCCTGTGCGACGCCTCGCGCGCCGTACGGGCCGTAGGCTGCCGCCCCGCGGGCATACGTTCCGGTGCGCGGGTTGTAGCGAGCCCCCACGCCGGCGCCGCCGTACGGTCCGTAGACCGAGGCACTGCGTCCGTACGCGCCGGTGTATGGGTTGTACCAGGCAGAGTAGCCGTAGGTCGGGAAGTGCGGATAGTAGTACGGATAGTAGCCGCCGTACCCGATGTAGGGTGGATAGTACCAACCCGATCCCCACACAGTGCAGCCCCAGGCGACCATCATGCCGGTGTAGCCGGCTGCCGCGGCAAACGTCACCCAGTCGTCGTTGCTCTCCTCAACCGTCACGTAGGTCACGTGATTGGCCGGAGAGCTGACGGGAATCTGGTAAATCTCCTGGGGCACCGAGCTGGCGACTTCCCAGGGACCCGACGCCGTTTTCCCGACGAACCAGACGCCCTGGTAACACATGTAGAAGGCATCGCCGACCTTGAACACGTCCTTGTCGGTGTTGACGGCGCGCTGCACGGTGGTCTGCTCGATCGGCGTGAACTGCGGATCGCCCTGGAACGCGACGTCGGGAGCCTTCACTTCTTTCTTGTTGACACGCGCGGTCTGTGGAATCTGCGCGATCAGCACGGCTTCGGCCGCTTGATCAGTGCCCGGAACCGATGCCAGTACCCGAGACCGTTCGTGTTCGAGCGGAATCTTCTTGAATGCTTCAGGGAGCGACGGCGTGGCAAAAGTCCATGGTCCCGTGAAGTCCGGCGCCGAGAACCAGCGGCCGGCAACGAGGTAGTACACGAGTCCGGTCTTGCCCATCCGGAAGACGTCGCTGTCCGTGTTGCTCACCCAGAGCAACTCGGTTCCCGTCACCAGCCGGTAGGATGGCTCGCCGGTGAGCAGAATCAGTTCGGCCGGCTGCAAGCTCACGAAGACCTTCGGCGTTGTCGCCGCGGTGAGCGGTTTGCCCGGCAGATTGGCTTTGACGTCCTTCCAGTTCTCTTCCGCAGGCAGCTTCTTGAAACTGTCCGGCAACGACCCCGCCGCCGTCCACGGACCTTTGAGGTCGGTGGCTTTCAGCCAGGTTTCCTTGTTGAGGAGGTAGTAGGTGTTGGTCGGACCATGCTGGAACAGGTCCCAGTTCGTGTTGACCGCGAATTTCAGGTCGTTTTCCTTGATCGGGCTCCACACCGGTTCGCCGTCGAGGTTGACGATGACCGCGGGCGTTTTGCTGAAAAAGATCGTTGGAGGATCGGACTTGATGCCTTCAACGTTTTTCACAACGATCTGGCTCTTGTCCAGGTTGACCAGGACCCGGTCGAGCGCAATCACGCGCTCGTCGTCGGGAATACCCTTGTCGATTTCTGCGACGATTTCGCGCACCTGCTCTTTGGGCAGCGATGTGAAGTTCGCTTCGCTGATCTTCATATTCTGGAAGCTGACCAGCCGGTCTTCGAGAGCGACCTTCGTGTCCGCCTCGAGCTTGACCGTGCCTACCGTAGGCTTTTCACTCGTCTTGGACCGGAAGGAGACCGCGCTGAAGGCGACCAGATGCGCCTGCTTCTCCCAGCTTGCAATCTGCGGTTGGTAGATGAGAATGCTCCCCCCACTCGACAGATTGTAGAAACGCGGCCAACCGCCATCGACCGGCGGCGTCGTCGACGCCGCCGTCGCAGCCAGTGTCGGCTTTGTCGCGGGGGTCGTCGCCTGGGTCGTCGTTGGCTTCGTTGCGGGCTGCGCTGGCGGCGTGGTTTGTTTCGCGGGTTGACCCTGCCGGCTCGCAGCAGAGACGAGCGGCGCCGATGGTTCCAGCAGCAGACTCATTGCTGCGAGCGCCGCCACGGTTGTGCGTGAACGTTTCCGGTAACTCATCGGAGTGGACCTTTCGTCGGTCGTTGGCGCGTTTCGGGTGTCGCCCG
>DATAEK010000060.1:0-25598 GCA_036258055.1 Vicinamibacterales bacterium | reverse complement strand
TCAGGGCCGTCAGTCGATGAACAGGACGTGGCGAAGCGGCTGATGGACTACGGCTTTCATGCGCCGACGGTCTCGTTTCCCGTCGCGGGAACGATGATGATCGAGCCGACCGAGAGCGAGTCGAAAGACGAGCTCGATCGGTTCTGCGATGCGCTGATTTCGATCCGGCGGGAGATCCAGGACGTTCTCGACGGGAAGGCCGACGCACGTGACAACGTGCTGAAGAATGCCCCGCACACCGCCGTGGAGCTCACCGCGGACGAATGGACGCATCCCTACACGCGCCAGCAGGCGGCGTATCCACTGCCGTATCTTCGGGACGCGAAAGTGTGGCCGAGCGTAGGCCGGATCGACAATCCCTACGGCGACCGCAACCTCATTTGCGCGTGTCCGCCGATCGAGGCGTTTGCCGAGAGCGGATCCTGAAGCGGCCGGGGTCAGTTTCGAGACCGGGCGGGTCTGAAGACCCGCCCCTACGAAATCGGCCGGGTCTTCAGACCCGGCCGAGCAGCGTGCCGGCCTTCGCAGTCGATTCCCACGCGTAGCGCCGATAGCGGGCCAGCAGATCGCGCGTGACCGGGCCCGGTGCACCGTTCGCGATGATCCGATCATCGACCCGCACGACCGGGCTGAGCTCGCGGGTCGTGCTGGTGATGAAGGCCTCGTCGGCGGTTGCGAGATCCTCGGGGCGCAGCGTCTCGTGGCGCACCTCGACACCCACATCCTGTCCGACCTCGGACATGAACGCGCGGGTCACCCCTTCGAGCAGGCCCGCCTGGGACGCCGGTGTTAGAGCCACACCCCCGCGTACCATGAAGAAGTTCGACTGCGCGCATTCCGACAGCTCGCCCCGGTAGTTGCACATCAACGCTTCTTCGCCGCCACGGCGA
The DNA here is from genome assembly GCA_036258055.1 of Vicinamibacterales bacterium. Taxonomy (GTDB): domain Bacteria; phylum Acidobacteriota; class Vicinamibacteria; order Vicinamibacterales; family 2-12-FULL-66-21; genus DATAEK01. The sequence continues at coordinate 24,708 of DATAEK010000060.1, read as the reverse complement.
TAGGCCTCCTGCATGGCGAGCGCGTTGTTCAACAGGTTGTTCGACTTGATGATCGGGTTCACCGATCCGGGATGGTTGCGGAGCACCGACACCAGCGAGATGGTGATGCCCTGCTCGATGACGCGTGCGGGCGGCTCGTCGATCGGTTTGACGATGATTACGAGGGAGGGGACGGGGGTGGCGGTGACGTCGTAGGTCAGCTCGCCGACGCCGCGCGTCACGAGCACGCGGATGTAGGCCTCGTCCATTTCCCCAGCGGCGGCAACGGTCTTCTCGATGTGACCCAGAAGCGTGCGATCCTCGAAGGGCATATCGAGGTGAATGAGCTGCGCCGAGTTGCGCAGCCGCCGGACGTGCCGATCGAAGAGAAACGGTACGCGGTTGTAGGTCCGCATCGTCTCGTAGATCCCCTCGCCGTACACGAACCCGTGATCGTAAATGGGAATCATGGCACGGTCTGCGCTGGTGATCTCGCCGTTGACGTAAACTGCTCCGCGCATTCGCTCCTCCGGCGCCTCCGCGCCAGTCAGACAACCAGGTTGCTGGTGAGCTGATCCCGTGGCGTGCCGCTGTGCGACCGCCGTGAATTCCGGAGCCGCGACAACGACGCGGCTGCCCGATTCAGCGATCGGATCGCATCTCGTGATCGGTATCAGCTGAATCAGCAGGTCGACTACCGGCGGTCGAGCTGAAAATCCGCGGGGCGCGACGACGGAGCGGCCCTCCGGATTCAAACGCTACAGTCTACGAGTTCGCCGATTGACCGCAGTCTAGCACAAGCAGTACGCTCGATTTCCCGATGCGGGTGTTGAACACACGACAGATGCGCGAGGCCGATCGACGAACCATCGACGAGATCGGCATCCCGTCAATCGTGCTGATGGAGAACGCGGGACGGCAGGCCGTCGCTGCGATGGAAGCGGCGTTCGACGATCTCGCGACCAGCCACGTCGCCGTGATTTGCGGCCGCGGCAACAACGGCGGTGATGGGTTCGTCGTCGCGCGCACGCTGCTGCAGCGCGGCATCGATGCATCGGTCTTCCTGCTCGGCAGCGTCGCCGACGTCAGCGGCGACGCGCGTACCAACCTCGAAGTCCTCGGGCGCATCGGCCTCTCGGTCGTCGAGATCACGACGGCACAGGACTGGGAGCTCCATTTCAGCGAGATCGGCGAATGCGATCTCGTCGTCGATGCGATCCTCGGTACTGGTTTCCACGGGCGACTCACCGGGTTGCTCGAAACGGTCGTAGCCGACATCAACGGGCTCGGCGTTCCGGTCGTCGCCATCGATCTCCCGACCGGCCTCAACGCGGACAGCCATCTGGTTGAGAGTTCGGCGATCGAAGCTTCGATGACCGTGACCCTGGGCGCACCGAAGATTCCACTCGTATTTCCGCCCGCCGACATGCAGGCCGGAGATCTGGTGATTGCGGACATCGGCATCCCGGCGCCGGTGTTCGATGAAGTCGAGGGCGTTTATCTCGAGCTCCTCACGCGCGAGCGGATGCGCGAGATCGTGCCCTCCCGCGCCGCGGACTCGCACAAGGGGGATTTCGGGCGGGTGCTGGTCATCGCTGGGTCGATTGGGCGCACCGGCGCCGCGCACCTGGCAGCCATGGGCGCGTTGAGATCGGGTGCCGGGCTCGTGACGGTCGCCACGCCGCGATCCTGCGTCTCGACGATCGCGAGCATGGCGCCGGAATACATGACCGAGCCGCTCGAGGAGACGGCCTCGGGGACGGTCGACTTTTCGGCGATCGAGCGAGTGCTGGAGCTGAAGACGGACGTGATTGCGGTTGGACCCGGTCTCGGTCAATCGCCCGGGACCGCGGCGTTCGTCCAGGCACTCGTCGAGCGGGCTGGCGTCCCGATCGTGCTCGACGCGGACGCGCTGAATGCGTTCGCCGGCGATCCGGATCGTCTGGTTGGCCGCGATGGCGTCGACGTGATCATCACGCCACATCCGGGGGAGATGGCGCGGCTCGTCAACACCTCCATCGAGGCCGTTCAGCACGACCGGCTGACGTTCGCGCGCGAGTTCGCCTCAGCGCACCGCATCCACACGATTCTGAAAGGGCATCGCACCGTGATCGCCGGGCCCGATGGGCGCGCGTTCGTGAATCTCACCGGCAACGCGGGCATGGCGACAGGCGGCACCGGAGACGTGCTGACCGGCATGATCGCTGCGTGGTTCGCGCAGCTGCTCGATGCTGAAGCGGCGTGTAAGCTTGCCGTCTATCTGCACGGGACGGCCGGGGATCTGGCTGAGGCCGACGAGGGAGAGGTTGCGCTGTTGCCGACCGATCTGATCGCTCGCCTGGGCGACGCCGTGCTCGAGCTGACCGCGCGGCGCAAGAAGCCGTCGACGCCGGAATGATCATGGGGACCGACCCTGCAACTCACACGACCGCCACCGGCAGCGAGGAAGAAACGTGCGCTGCTGGCGAGCGGCTCGCAACCGAGCTGGATGCCGGCGACGTGGTGCTGCTCTTCGGCCCGCTCGGTGCAGGGAAGACGGCCTTCGTGCGCGGGCTGGCGCAGGGTTTGGGTGCGCCATCAGACGATGTGTCCAGCCCCACGTTCACGCTGATTCAGGAATACAGCAACGGCAAGACGCCGCTCTATCACGTCGATCTCTATCGCCTCGAGCCTCACGAGATCGATGACCTCGGTCTCGACGAGCTGGTCGGGGGGAGCGGGATCGTCGCGATCGAATGGGCCGATCGCTGGCCCGGCCGTCCGCACAACGTCGTCGAAGTCGACATCGCCGACGAAGGCGGCGAGCAACGGCGGATCACCATCAGGCGGAAGATGGACTGATATGGTCCGCTGTCCGCTGTCGGCTCTAAAACTTCTGCTTGGGATCGATACGCAGCTGGAAGTCGACCTGCTGCGTTTGACCGTTCATCCGCACTGGACGCACCTCGCCGAACCCGCCGGCGGCGCGTGACCGTTCGCGATCTTCCGCTCGAATCAGCGTGTCATCCTCGAATTGAATCTCACCCCCGAAATAACGGGCGTCAGGGGTGTAGAGCGCGAAGTGAACGTGTGCGGGCACGTTGCGCGAGGGATAGACACCGGGACGAATGGTGTCGAATTCGAATCGGCCTTCGCGGTCGGTCTTCACCCAGCCGCGCAAGCGCCACGAGTGTCCCTGAACGCCAGGGCGATCGTAGAGACCTGTGCGGTCGGTGTGGTACGCGAACACAATCGCGTCGGGGACCGGCGTCTTGCCATCGGCGGCGAGCAACCGGCCGTGCAGGACGAGCGGCGTCCCCGGTTCGTTTTCGGGTGCGATCCGGGCGACGGATGTCAGCGTCGCAGGCCGTTCCTTCTGCGTGCGTTCGAGCGCGCGCACGTATTCCATGTCCTGCGCGCCGACGATCGAGAACGCGCCCCAGGTCGTGACGAGTAGTGCGGCCAACCGGATGGGATTGCGAGTCGAGAGCTGCATGTCGCCTCCTGCAGGTAGACGACGCAGGACAGCTCTTGGCTGTTAACACGGAGGTCCGGCTGAAGCCGGACACCACAGAGACGGCGCGTGCGGCGGGCTACTCGATCCGGTAGTTCGGCGCTTCCTTGGTGATGATGACGTCGTGCACGTGGCCTTCGCGAAGCCCCGCCGGGCTGACCCGGATCAGCCGCGCTTCGCGCTGCAGCGTCGGGATGTCGGGGCAGCCGCAGTAGCCCATGCCCGCGCGCAACCCGCCAGTGAGCTGATGGATCATGGCCGCCACGCTGCCTTTGTGGGCGACGCGGCCTTCGATTCCCTCGGGCACGAGCTTTTCGCCCGCGTCCGGGTTCGCATCGAGGTCGAACTCGTCCTGGAAATACCGGTCACGGCTGCCGCGGCGCATCGCGCCGAGCGATCCCATGCCGCGGTACTCCTTGAAGCTCCGGCCCTGATACAGGATCAGCTCGCCCGGGCTCTCGTCGGTGCCGGCGAACAGACTGCCGATCATGACCGTGCTCGCACCGACGGAGATGGCCTTCGTGATGTCGCCGGAGTACCGAATGCCGCCGTCGGCGATGACCGGGACTTTCTTTGCGGCTGCGGCGCGCGCGCAGTCGGCCACGGCGGTGATCATCGGAACGCCGATGCCGGCGACGACGCGGGTCGTGCAGATGGATCCCGCGCCGATACCGACTTTCACCGCGTCGACGCCGAGATCGACGAGTGCTTCGGTCGCGTCGGCGGTGGCCACGTTGCCGGCCACGATATCGACGTCGGCGAACTGGCGACGAATCCGCCGCACCATGTCGAGCACGCCCTGCGAGTGCCCGTGAGCCGTGTCGAGCACCAACATGTCGACGTGCGCCGCGACCAGCGCCTCGGCGCGGGGCAGCGCATCTTTGCCGACGCCGATTGCCGCCCCGACCCGCAGCCGTCCGAGGCTGTCCTTGCACGCGTTGGGGTACTTGATCATTTTCTGGATGTCTTTGACCGTGATCAGTCCCTTGAGCATGAAACGGTCGTCGACGACCAGGAGTTTTTCGACCTTGTGCCGATGAAGGAACTCGCGCGCCTGTTCCAGCGTCGTGCCGACGGGCACGGTGAACAACGGATCGCGCGTCATGATGTCAACGATCGGTCGATCCAGGTTGGTCTCGAATCGCAGGTCGCGGTTCGTCAGGATGCCGACGAGGCGGCCTTCTTTACTTCCGTCCTCGGTGATCGGCACGCCCGAGATCCGGTACTTCTGCATCAAGTCCAGCGCTTCGTAGATCCGGTTGGACGGGGACAACGTGATCGGATTGACGATCATGCCGCTCTCGGATCGCTTGACGCGGTCGACTTCCGAGGCCTGCTCGTCAACCGAGAGGTTCTTGTGGATGACGCCGATGCCGCCTTGCTGCGCCATCGCAATCGCCAGGCGCGATTCCGTCACCGTGTCCATTGCCGCACTGAGGAGCGGCACGTTCACGCGGATGTTGCGGGTCACCCACGACGTCACGTCGACCTGGCTCGGCAACACCGTTGAATGCCGAGGCACGAGCAGCACGTCATCGAACGTCAAGGCCGTCGAGAGGCCCACGGAGATCTGCTCGCTGTTCAGGACGTCGGTTCTCGTTTCCATTCGCGTCTTCCTCATTTATCAGTGCTCGCGGGGCCCCACCCCCGCTCGCTCGCACCTCGCGCGTGCGCGCTCGGCGCGGGCCGCAGGCGCTGCTGACTGACGGATAGCCCGCGCTTCAACGCTGTGCCCAGCCCGGCCATCCAGGCGCTCGCACCTCGCGCGTGCGCGCTCGGCGCGGGCCGCAGGCGCTGCTGACTGACCGACAGCCCCCGCTTCACGCTGTGCCCAGCCCGGCCATCCAGGCGCTCACCTCGCGCGTGCGCGCTCGGCGCGGGCCGCAGGCGTGCTGACTGACCGACAGCCCCCGCTTCACGCTGTGCCCAGCCCGGCCATCCAGGCGCTCACCTCACGCGTGCTCGCTCGGCGCGGGCCGCAGGCGCTGCTGACTGACCGACAGCCCGCGGTTCAGCGCTGTGCACAGCTCGGTGCTACGGGCGCTGGGGTCACCGCGGCCGCTGCTAACAAAAAGGGCAGCACGTATTCGGCTGCCCTTCATTTCATTCAGTCCGCCGGCGCTTCAGGCGCCATGGCATTTCTTGTACTTCTTTCCGCTGCCACAAGGACACGGATCGTTCCGCCCAACCTTCGGCTCGTCGCGCCTGACCTGCTTGACCACGTCGTCACCGCCCGTTCGAGCGGGTCGCGGCGGCTCGGCGACGGCGCTGGCGCTGCCGCCACCGCCGATCGCGCCGAACGGCGACGGCGCCGGCGCGCCGGCGTTCATCGTCATCTTCTGCGGCCGACGAGGCGTCGGCTGCCGCACGGGCGCGGGGCCCGCTTCGTCACCGACCACCGGGGTCAGACGCCAGAGGTACCGGACGATTTCTTCCTCGATCCGATCCTTCATCGCGGTGAAGAGCGCGAAGCTCTCCTTCTTGTACTCGACGAGCGGATCGCGCTGGCCGTAGCCGCGTAGACCGATCCCTTCCTTGAGATGGTCGAGGCTGTAGAGGTGATCCTTCCACTGCGCGTCGACGATCTGGAGCATGATGTCGCGCTCGACGCGACGCAGGATGTCAGTGGGGATCAGCCCTTCTTTCCGCTCGTACTTGGCGAGCACCGCGGGCCAGAGCGCGTCGGTCATGCCCTCGACGTTCAGCCCATCGAGATCGATGGCGTCGAGCTCGGCCGGCTCGACGCCGTAAATCTCGACCACGGCCGTCTTGAGGGCGTCGAGGTCACGCTCTTCGGGATCGACTTCCTGCCCGGCGTAGCGATCGACGGTGCTCTCGAGGAGCTCCTGCGCCAGCGTCAGCAGGTACTCGCGTGAATCGACCTCGTCTTCGTCGGTCAGGTGAATCTTTCCTTCGAGCAGCTCGCGTCGCAGCGCGTAGACGCTCTCGCGCTGCTTGTTCATGACGTCGTCGTACTCGAGCAGATGTTTGCGGACCGAGAAGTTCTGCGCTTCGACCTGCTTCTGGGCGCGCTCGATCGCCTTGGTGACCATCTTGTGCTCGATCGGCACGCCCTCTTCCATTCCGAGCCGCTGCATCAGGCCCGAGATCCGGTCGGATCCGAAGATCCGCATCAGATCGTCTTCGAGCGACAGGTAGAAGCGCGAGGAGCCGGGGTCTCCCTGACGGCCGGCGCGGCCGCGGAGCTGGTTGTCGATGCGGCGTGCTTCGTGGCGCTCGGTGGCGATGATGTGCAGGCCCCCGAGATTCACGACGTCATCGTGCTCGGCGTCCGTCTGTTTCTTGAGCGCGACGAAGATCCGCTCGTACTCGGGACGAGGCACGCGGTAGAAGTTGTCGAGATGGAAGAAGTAGACGAACTCCTCGTCGTCGACGAACTTCTCCTGACCCTTCGGCAGCTTCTCGGCAATCTCGTTGGCCAGGGTCTGCTGGCGCGCCATGAACTCGGCGTTGCCGCCGAGCAGAATGTCGGTGCCGCGGCCCGCCATGTTGGTCGCGATCGTGACTGTTCCCCTGCGGCCTGCCTGCGCGACGATCTCGGCTTCCTGCGCGTGGTATTTCGCGTTGAGGACGACGTGCTTGATGCCGCGGCGCTTCAACAGTCCTGACAGCCGTTCCGATTTCTCGATCGAAACCGTGCCGACCAGAGCCGGGCGCCCCTCCTGCTGTTTCTCGAGGATGTCGGTGACGATGGCTTCGTACTTTTCCTTCTCGGTGCGGTAGACGGTGTCCGGTTCCTCAACGCGGCGGAGCTCGCGATTGGTGGGGATCACCATCACGTAGAGCTTATAGATCTTCGCGAACTCCTCGGCCTCGGTGTCAGCCGTGCCGGTCATGCCCGCGAGCTTCGCGTACTTGCGGAAGTAGTTCTGGAAGGTCACCGTTGCGAGCGTCTGGTTCTCGCGCTCGATCTTGACCTTTTCCTTCGCCTCGACGGCCTGGTGGAGCCCGTCGCTCCAACGTCGTCCCGGCATCAGCCGTCCGGTGAATTCGTCGACGATGACGACCCCGCCGTCCTTGATCATGTAGTCCACATCGAGCTTGAACAGGGTGTGGGCCCTGAGCGCCTGATTGATGTGGTGGAGGAGCGGCATGTTGACCGGATCGTAGAGGCCGCCCGGCTGCAGTCGATGCGCGAGCATCTTCTCAGCCTTGGCCATGCCGGTCTCGGTCAGGGTGACCGTCTTGTGCTTCTCGTCGATGATGAAGTCGCCGGTCTTCTCGAGCTCCTCGCGTTCCTCGGCCTTTGCGTCCCCGCGCGTGACGGCACCCGGCGTCAGCTTGGGGATGATCCGATCGACCTCGTAATACAGGTCCGTCGATTCCTCGGCCGGTCCGGAGATGATGAGCGGCGTCCTTGCCTCGTCGATCAGGATGCTGTCCACCTCGTCGACGATCGCGAAGTGATGGCCGCGCTGCACGTAGTGCGCGAGGTCGAACTTCATGTTGTCGCGGAGGTAGTCGAACCCGAACTCGTTGTTCGTGCCGTAGGTGATGTCGCACGCGTAGGCGACCTGGCGTTCCTGGTCGTTGAGGTCGTGCTGGATGACGCCGACCGACATGCCGAGGAACCGGTAGATCCGTCCCATCCACTCCGAGTCGCGGCGGGCCAGATAGTCGTTGACCGTGACGACGTGCACGCCCTTGCCCGCGAGCGCGTTCAGGTACGCGGGCAGCGTGGCGACGAGCGTCTTGCCCTCGCCGGTCTTCATCTCGGCGATCATCCCGCGGTGAAGGACGACACCGCCGATGAGCTGCACGTCGAAGTGCCGCATGTTCAGCGTGCGTTTGCCGGCTTCCCGCACCACCGCAAACGCGTCGGGCAGGAGATCGTCCAGCGTCTCGCCGTTGGCGAAACGCGCGCGGAACTCGTCGGTCTTCGCGCGCAAGGCCTCGTCCGAGAGCTTCTGGATCTCCGGTTCTTTCGCGCTGATCTCGGCGGCCATCGGCCGCAATCGCTTCAATTCGCGATCGTTAGCGGTGCCGATGACCTTCGCGAGGAGGGTGTCAACAATCATCAGGAGAGGTCTTGGTCAGGGTATCTCCTGATTATAAAGGCAAAGCCTGGACGGGAAAAGGCAGCGAAGGAAAGCGGGCGCGGCCCGGGCCGGCGTCAGCGGCCAGCGAGGAGACGAAGCGGGTTGGTCAGACGGCCGTTGATCCAGATCTCGTAGTGCAGGTGGGCGCTCGTCGAGCGTCCCGTCGATCCAACGTACCCGATCACATCCCCACGCAAGACCTGCTGGCCGGTGTCGACAGCGATGCGCGAGAGGTGACCGTACTTCGTCATGATTCCGAAGCCGTGGTCGATGGCCACCAGGTTTCCGTAGCTGCCACTCGCTCCCGCCGCGGCGATCGTGCCGTCAGCCGGGGCGAGAACCGGCTGGCCGTATGGCGCGGAGATATCCAGTCCGGGATGAAAGTCGTTGCCACCGGTGAACGGATCGCGGCGATCGCCGAAGGCCGACGTGAGCCACCCCGTGACCGGCCAGATCGACGGAGTCGCTGAAGCCAGCGCCTGGCGGCGTTCGACGCCGGTCCGAACCGAATCGAGCCGGTTTTCGATCACGTCCAGGATGTCCCGCAGAACCCCGAATGCTGCGTCCGGCGTGCTCAAGGCGCTGCTGAGCATCGGCGCAACGGCCGCGGCCGTGCCTCCACCCATGGCCCTCGATCGCACCCCAGACGGCAGCTTGTCCATCGCGCGGCTGGCAGCCGGATCGACCGTCGCGCGAACGCCGAGATCATCGACGGCGTCTTGAAGTGCGGAGATCTGTGAAGAGAGTTGACCGGTGGCGTCCCGGTAGCTGTTGTTCTCGATGCTGAGCGCGATGTTCGAGGCGGTCAGACCCTGAATCTCGGCGCGGGCGCTCCATCGCGCACCCATGCCGATCAGGATTGGTAAGAAGAACAGACACACCGTCCCGATCGCCACGGGCCACGGCCTGATCGTGAATCGCCTCACGACGCCGCTCGAACGGTCTGCGACGACGATCGTGTATCTAGTCGAAAACACGCCTCACCATCAGCCGGAGATCGGTCCCACAGCGGCTGACCTAGGAAAGTTGAGAACACGGAACTCTACCATAGGTACTCGGCTCGCAAAAGGAAAGTGTCCATACGGCTGGGGTTGCGCGTGGACGACCAATTGCGGTCTGTTCGACCGCGTGCTCACTCTCGAGAGGCGCGCCGGCGGCCAACAACCTTGCCTGGAATTACAAAGAGTCACCCTTCGCCCCGGAACTGCAGCGCTTCCGCCAGATGCTCCGCGGTCACGCGGTCGGATGAGCCGAGATCGGCAATCGTGCGACCGAGGCGCAGCACGCGGTCATGCGCGCGGGCGCTCAGCGACAGGCGCGCCATCGCGCGGCTTACCAGCGAGCGCGCGTCCGCATCGAGCGCCGTGCGCTCGCGTAGCGCACGGCCCTCCAGACGTGAGTTCAGGCGGCCATCTCTCGTAAGCTGCCGCTCACGGGCGGCGACGACGCGGAGTCGAATGTCTGCTGATGTCTCCCCTGGAGGCGGCGCCTGGAGATCCTGTGCGGTCACCGCCGCCACGCCGACGGTCAGGTCGATCCGATCGCGGAGCGGGCCGGAGAGCCGCGACGCGTAGAGGGCGATCTGCTGTGGTGAGCAGCGGCAGCGCCGCTTCGGATCGCCGAGATACCCGCAGGGGCACGGATTCATGGCGCCAACCAGGACGAACCGCGCGGGAAACACCGCCGTCCGCGCTGCCCGCGCGATACGGACGCACCCTTCTTCGAGCGGCTGGCGCAGCACCTCCAGGACGTGCCGCGTGAACTCCGCCATTTCGTCGAGGAACAGGACGCCGTGATGAGCGAGGCTGATCTCGCCGGGACGCGGATTGGGTCCGCCGCCCACGAGCGCGACCTCGGAGATCGTGTGGTGCGGTGCGCGGAACGGGCGGTTCTGCAGAAGACCGGTTCCTGCGGTCAGGAGACCGGCCACTGAGTGAATCGACGTCGCCTCGAGCGCTTCGTCGAACGTGAGCGGCGGGAGAATGCCCGCGACGCGGCGCGCCATCATGGTTTTTCCGGCGCCAGGTGGCCCGACCATCAGCACGTTGTGTCCGCCCGCTGCCGCGATTTCGAGCGCGCGCTTGGCCATCGCCTGACCCTGAACGTCCGCGAAATCGCCGGCGCTCGACGCGTGCCGCGGCGCGGCGGCCTTCGGCGGCTCGGACGTCAGCAGGAAACCCTGCGGGTTGTTCAATGCGTCGACCGCTTCGGCGAGCGATCGCACGGCATAGAGCTCGAGCCCCTCGACCACGGCGGCCTCGGCGGCGTTCGAGCGGGGCAGGAGCAAGCCGCGGTATCGCTCCCGCCTCGCAGTGGCGGCAACCGGCAGGACCCCCCGGGCGGGCTGGATGGCGCCATCGAGCGAAAGCTCGCCCATCAACAGGACGTCTGACACGTCCCGCCGCGCGATAGTTCCAGCCGCTGCGAGCACCCCGAGCGCGATTGGCAGATCGAACGCGGCACCCGCTTTCCTGATATCCGCCGGGGCCAGGTTGACGGTGATGCGATGGGGCGGGAATTCGAAGCCGCAGTTGCGGATGGCGCTTCGCACGCGATCGCGGCTCTCTCGTACGCTCGCGTCAGGCAAACCGACCATCGTGAAGGCGGGAAGACCGAACGAGACGTCGATTTCGACCTGCACCGGGCAAGCCTCGATTCCGAAGACGGCGGCGGTCCGCATGCACGCGAGCACGCCGGGTGCGAGTGCAAGGGGCGCGCAGCGCGAAATCAGGCGGAAAATGACAGCAGGGGAGTGCGCCGTGCGAGAAAATCGCACGGCGCCGTCGTCTCGGAGTACGCGGAAACTGCAGGCCGCTGTCGCGGCGCGCGCTACCGGCTACGCGCGGCGAGGATCTTCAGACGGTCGCCGGCGGTGATGTGGGAGCCGCGGATTCGGTTCCAACTCCGAATCTTGTCGACCGTGGTGTCGAAGAGCCGGGCGATCGACGCGAGCGTGTCGCCGCGCTTCACCCGATACATCACGGTCGCCTTCGTCTGCCGCGTCTCAGGGGCGACCGTCGCGGATCCCGCCAGCGATCGCGACGCCACCTCTGACGGGGCGGGGCGCGACGCGTTGGCGGAGAGCAGGGTCGCCGGTGCCCGTGGGATAACCAGGTCTTGTCCCGCGCGGACAGCGGACTTGACCGACAGATGATTCGCCTCTGCGAGATCGACTCGGCTCACGCGAAGCTTCCGCGAGATCGTCGCGAGCGATTCACCGCGCTTCACTGTGTACCACTTCAGCGTCGCCAGATCATCGGGTGACGCCGCGGCAAGCCGGGCGGCGAACTGGTCGGCAGTTCCCTGGGGCACCTTGATTTCGTAGCTGGACGAGGCAACTGGAGTCGTCCAGCGACGCAACTCGGGGTTCAGCGCCTGAATCTCGTCGATCGTCTGGCCTGTCCATTCGGCGACGCGCCGGAGATCGATTGCGCGCGGCACCGTGACCCTTTCGTACGTCTGGGGCTCTTCGGCGCTGATGTCGAACCCGTACTGCGTCGGGTTCTTGGCCACGATGATCGCGGCGAGGATGAGCGGGACGTACTCGCGCGTCTCCTTTGGCAGATATCGCGATGTCGCCGACAGTTCCCAGAAGTCCTCACGGCCCGACCGCTTGATGGCACGCTGTACCCGGCCCAGACCGCCGTTGTAGGCGGCGAGCACGAGATGCCAGTCGCCGTCGAACATCTTGTAAAGCGACTTGAGGTACTTCGCGGCGGCGACCGTGGCTTTTTCGGGATCGGAACGCTCGTCCACGTACCAGTCGTGCTTCAGGCCCTGCTCGACCGCGGTCGCCTTCATGAACTGCCACGGGCCTTTCGCGTTCGCCTTCGAGAGGGCGTTGGTTTTGAACCCGCTCTCGATGACCGGGATGTACGCCAGGTCGAGCGGCAGACCTTCGGCGCGGAAGACGCTCTGGATCATCGGCAGGTACTTCGAGCCCCGCCTCAGGCTCTCGTCGATGTAGTCTCGCAGGCGACCCTGAAAGAGCTCGACGTACGACAGGATCCGCGAATTCTGCGGAATTGGAATGTCGTGTTCGGTCGACTCGAGGTCGGCCTTGACTGCCGCGGTGGTCTCCAAATCGGCGTCCGGCTTGGGGAACGTCGCGATCTTCAGCAGTTCGTCGATCGACGCCGGCTCGTACTTCTTTTCGGCGAACCCGTCACCCTGCGCGATCGCGGTCATCTCGTAGGCATTGATCTGATCGACCATGCGATCGAACTCGAGCCGCAGCCGGGCGTCGGAGCGTGCGCCGTAGGGGGATTCGAGCAGGACGTCCAGCGCCCGATCGAACTCGGCGCGCGCGCCCTCGAGATGCCCGACCTTCAGCTCGCGCTCACCAGCCTCGAAGTGTTCCCGGGCTGTCTTGAGAAGGGTGGCTATGGGATCCGGCGCTGGCACTGGCGCCGCCTGGATCGGTGGCGTCTGCGCCTTCGCCTGTGGCGGTTGTTGCGGCGTCTGCGGACGAGGGTTGGACCCGCATGCAGTCGTCACCAGCGTCAATCCGATGACAGCAGCAGCGGACAGCCAGGCACGTCTCATCATCTTGGGCGCTCCCGCGAGGACGTCCAAATTGCTCGGGCGGAACCGTAGCAAGCTGGATGCCCTGTTGAGGTCGCCCCCCGGCCGGGGGGCTTCCTGGTTCGGCCGACCGCGTGACCGTGCCGTCCCGCGGTGCGAGTAGAATCATCCGCCAAAGCGGAAGCCCTGAGTCGTGCTGGGGAATCTCAAAGATAGCACCCTCGGCTGAGTCAGGTCAACCTAACCCCAATCCGTTCAACAACAACCCGTTAAACTATCACGTCCGCCAGCCAGCCTGGACGAAAACCCGATGCTGTTCGGCCATGTCTCGGGCCGCGGGTGTCACAATCGTTTTCTCGCCGATCACGATCTTGTGCCCCTGTTTGAGCGCCTGCCTGACGTCCTCCTCGCACACGAATTCAGCTGGTTTTTCGACGACGGGCGCAGCCATCCGGACTTCGTCGGGTTTCGCTACGGGAGCGGGCGAGTCTACCTGCTGCGCAGGTGAAGCCGTTGCCGGCAGTGGCGCGTTGTACCCGCGCGACGCCAGGAAATGGTCGATTCTCCTGGCCAAAGAGTCTGCCGCGAGCCCGACTCCTGGCCTGGCTGCCTCGGGCGCCTTGGGGAGCGATGGTGACGGTTTTGGTAGTTCGGGCGGGGATGGCGCCCGGACCACGGCCGGCGTGACCTCGTACGCGACCCGCTTGATGTTCAGCAGATGACGCGGCGAAATATTGTCCGATGTGATGTTTCCGCCGTATCCGCCGCATCCGAGCGTCATTGACGGATCCAGTCCCGTCGTCAACCCGATGGATCCGTGGGTGGTCGGCGAGTTGACCACGATTCGGTAGGCGGGCTTCTTCAGCCCGAATTGCAGGATCACCTCGTCGTTGCGCGAGTGAATCGACATCGTGTGACCCATCCCGCCGTATCGAAGGATCTGCTTGCAGCGCTCGCAACCCTCCCGCCAGTCGCTCACTACATAAAAGGAGAGCACCGGGCAGAGCTTTTCGATCGAGAGGGGGTAGTCCCTCCCGACGCCAGGCAACTCAGCGATGAGGACGCGCGTACCGGCGGCGACCTGAATTCCGGCCTGTTGGGCGATGTAGGTGGCGGGCCGGCCCACGAGCGCGGGATTCGGAAGGCGCTGAGGGCTCACGAGCGCCTTGCCGACCGCATCGATTTCGGCCTGCGACATGAAGTGCGCGCCGTTCGCGACGAACTGCCGTTTGACTTCGTCAACGAGTGGCGCGTCGACGACCACGGAATTCTCGGATGAGCAGAGGAGGCCGTTGTCGAACGTCTTGCCGGTGACGATGTCCCGGACCGCTTTCGTGACGTCAGCCGATCCCTCGATATAGGCTGGAGCGTTCCCAGGACCTACGCCGTAGGCAGGCTTGCCGGCGCTGTACGCGGCTCGAACCAACCCCATCCCGCCGGTCGCCAGGATGACGGCGGTTTCTCGCGCTTTCATCAGCTCCTGCGTTCCCTCAATCGTGATCGTCGTCATCCAGTTGATCGCCCCGTCGGGCGCACCGGCCTGCCGGGCCGCTGATGACATGATCTCGGCAACGCGCGAAATGCATCGGACCGCGGCGGGGTGCGGACTGATGACGATCGGGCAGCGCGCCTTGAGCGAAATCAGGACCTTGTAGATCGCGGTGGAGGTCGGGTTGGTGGACGGCACGATGGCCGCGACGACCCCGAAGGGATCCGCAATCTCGATGACCTTACGGTCCTCGAGCCGTCGGATGACGCCGACCGTCTTCATCGGACGGATGAAGTTGTAGACCTTTTGCGACGCGAAGAGGTTTTTCTGGATTTTGTCGGCAACGACTCCGTAGCCGGTTTCCTCGTGCGCGAGCCGCGCCAACGCCTCGGCTTCGGGCGTGACGGCGGCGGCCATCGCATCGACGATGCGGTCGATCTGTTCCTGAGAGAGCTCGCCGAGGGTGCCGGCCGCGTCCTTGGCCCGCCGCGCGAGGCTTCGCGCTTCGTGGATGGACGTGAGGTCGCGATCGGTCTGGGCCGTGGGCTGCGCCATGCGTGACCGACGGAGGTGCTACGACGCCTTGGCGTCCTTGACCTTGGGGAGAATCTTCTCGACTTCCGTGTGAGGCCGGGGAATCACGTGGACGGAGATCAGTTCGCCCACGCGCCGCGCGGCCGCGGCGCCGGCGTCCGTCGCGGCTTTCACCGCCCCGACGTCGCCTCGCACCATGACCGTGACGTAGCCCGCACCGATGTATTCCTTGCCGACCAGAACCACGTTTGCGGCTTTGACCATCGCATCCGCCGCCTCGATGGATCCGATGAGGCCCCTGGTTTCGACCATTCCGAGCGCTTCGAGCATTCGATGATTCCTGAAAACTGGCGGAAGGCTAACATATTGCAGTACCTCGAACAACTGCGGTACGATTCGCGACCGACACTGGTCTTATCTGTATTCATGCTGAAACGCGTTTCTGTCGTCCTGTCCTCCCTCGTCCTCGTGCTTCCGTTGTCGGCCTGCAGCCGAAAGGAAGCGAATGAACCGCCCGTTGCGACGCCGACCCTCACGTTGAGCCGACAGAAGGTCCCGATCGGCAGCCCGCTGCAGTTGACGTATCGCTTCGAGATGGCCCCCGACGCGAAGATTGACGGCGACTACTGGGTGTTCGTCCACGTCCTCGAACCTGATGGCGAGCGGCTCTGGGTCGAGGACCATCTGCCGCCGACGCCAACGAGCACCTGGAAGCCGGGACAGAAGATCGAGTACACGCGGACGGTGTTCGTGCCGAATTACCCCTACATCGGTGCGGCAGTCGTCAGGCTTGGGTTGTACAGCCCCAAGACCAATCAGCGTCTCGCCCTCGGCGGCGAGGAGGTCTCGCGCCGGGAATACCTGGTGACGAAGTTCGAGCTCCTCCCGCAATCCGAGAACATCTTCCTGATCTACAAGGAGGGCTGGCACCCGGCGGAAGTGTCCTCGGACGATCCCAACACCGAGTGGCAGTGGACCAAGAAATCCGCAACCATTTCCTTCAAGAACCCGCGAAAGGACGCGACTTTCTACCTGCAGTACGCTGCCCGGACGGACAAGTTCGCGCCGCCACAGCAGGTCACCATCAAAGTCGCCGGCCAGCCGGTCGGAACGTTCACGGCCGACGCGAAGGATCGCGTGCTCGTGACTTTCCCGATTACCGCGGCGCAGCTCGGTCCTGCCGACGTCACTGAGTTGACCATCGATGTCGATCGGACCTTCGTCCCCGGAGGAACCGACGTCCGGGAGCTTGGTATCCAGGTCTTCCACGCCTTCGTCGAGGCCAAGTAAGCCCAAAGTAGTGACCGTCGGCAGCCGATACAACTGAGCGGGCGACTAAAAGGTCAGATGAAGAGCTCGACTGTAGTGTTTCTGGACAGAGGCCTGGCCGGATGGTAGGATACCGCTTCCACATGCGATTGAAGGGCTGGTTATTCGTAGCAGCGGCGACGTCTGCCTTGCTGGGCTCAGCGGCCGTCGCCCAAGCTGAAATCGTGGTTTTGAGCTCAGGTCGAACGCTCTCAATCAAGTCTCACAAGGTCGAAGGGGACTCCATCGTCCTGACGCTCAGGAGCGGTGGCGAGGTCACCTGCGACAAATCGCTGATCGAGAAGATCGTCGCGGACGAAGTGCCGTATCCCGAACCAGCGAAGGATCAGGAACTCGACGTCACGGACGTGGCCGGGCTGCTCGACGGAACGCCATATGGGGAACTCATCGAGTCGATGTCCCAGGCGCACGGCGTCGATCCGCTGCTCGTTCGTGCGCTGATTCAGGTGGAATCAAACTACAAGCCGAAGGCGCGGTCCCCACGTGGGGCCATGGGGCTCATGCAGCTCATGCCGTCGACGGCGAGGGAATACAACGTCCGGAACCCCTTCGATCCCAGGGCCAATCTCGAGGCTGGGATCAAGCGTTTGAAATCGTTGATCGATCGCTGGGGCGTCGAACTGGCGCTTGCCGCCTACAACGCGGGTGAAGGGGCCGTCATGAAGTTCAACGGCGTGCCTCCGTACCGCGAAACGCGCGACTACGTCGCGAGAATCCTCGGGCTCGCCAAGTCGAAGTAGCTCAGTCGTCGGACCCCGACGGTCTCGGGCTGCCCGGGCCCGCGAGCCAATCCCAGCCATCGGGCCCGAATCGCTGTCTAACCTGCATGGTGTTTCGCGCCGCGCGGCGAAGGTGGCTGGTATATAATCCGCGAGTCAGTCGGCCGATAATGTCCTCACAGACAAGAGCTTGCGCCTCACGGAGGTTGCGTCCCTAGGCATGGAGTTTCGCTGCAGGCTTGGGACCCCGGGCGGCGAGATCATCGAAGGTGTGTACGTCGCCGAGAGCGAAGCGCGCCTCAGGCGGGAGTTCGAGGAGAAGGGGTTATTCGTCCTCGGCCTTCAGCGCGCGAGCCGGTTTGGCGTCGCCTCGCTCGCCCTGCCGCGACGGTCCCGGATCTCGACCCGCGAGTTCGTCGTGTTCAATCAGGAGCTGGCCACGCTCCTGAAGGCCGGGATGCCGCTCGTGCAGTCGCTCGAGATCCTGCGCCGGCGCGTCACGAACCCGGTCTTCAAGTCCGTGCTCGACGATGTCTACGAACGGGTTCGCGCGGGCAGTTCGCTGTCGGAATCGTTCGAGGCGCACGGTGAGCTGTTTCCAGGCGTCTACACGGCGTCGCTGCTCGCGGGCGAGAAGAGCGGCAACCTCGAACAGGTCATCCGGCGCTATGTGGCCTACGTCAAGGTCGTCGCCGGAGTGAAACGGAAGACGATCTCCGCGCTCGTCTATCCGGTCATCCTGCTCGCGCTCTCGCTGATCGTCGTCGCGATCATCGTGCTCAGAGTCGTGCCGGAGTTCGGTCGGTTCTACGAGCAGTTCGGCCAGCAGCTGCCGTTGTCCACCCGCGTCATCGTCGCGGTTTCGGGCTTTGCGAGCTCGTATGCCCTGCTCGTGCTGACCGGGCTGGTGGTTGCGGGCGTGGGATTCTGGCAGTGGCTGTCGCGTCCGGGACAGCGGGAGCGGTTCGATCGCTGGGTCCTTCGCGTACCGGGGCTCGGCGGGATCGCCCGGAAGTTCGCCACCTCCCAGTCGGCACGCACGCTGGCGACGCTGCTCGGCGGTGGCATTCCGCTCGTGAACGCGATTGATGTGTCGGCGCGATCGATCCGGAATCAGTACATGGCGCGCGAGCTGCACGCGGCCGCGCAGCAAGTCCGCGAGGGACGGGCGCTGTCCGCGGCAATGAACGACAGCGGCGCCTTCCCTGATGTCGCGATCAAGATGGTCGAGGTGGGCGAATCGACCGGCGCGCTCCAGGAGATGCTGAACAGTCTGGCCGACTTCTACGACGAGGAAATCGAGACGAATCTCGGACGTTTCGTGACGATCATCGAACCCGTGCTGCTCATCATCATGGGACTCGTGATCGCCTCGTTGCTCCTGTCGCTCTACATGCCCCTCTTCAACCTGTCGAACGCATTGAGTTGATTTCTACGATGGAAAGCAATCCTCTCACCGTCGCGAGCCCCGAACCCGATCTCTATGCGACGACCAACGTCGTCGAATCGACGCCGGCCGATCGCGCGGCCGAGCTGACGCGCGCGAGGCGGCTGGCAGACCGGTATCGCCTCGAGGTCGTCGATCTCGGGCAATTCAGCATCGACCACGATCTGTTCCGGGCGATCCCGGCGGATCTGATGCTGCGCTACAACTTCGTGCCGTACCGGCGCGAAGGGCCGTCGCTCGTGATCGTCGTCTCAGATCCGACGGACCTGCCGATGATCGACGAGTTAGCGGTGCTGCTCGCGTCGCCGATCAAGGTCACGGTCGGGACGCCGTCGGCGATCCAGTCGATTCTCAAGAAGAGCGAGAGCTCGCAGCGGGTGCTGGAAGAGGCCACCGAGAGCTTCAAGATCCAGATCCTGCGCGAGGATGAGAGCAGCGACGAGCAGCTCACCGTCGACAAGTTCACCGCGGACGCGAGCCCGGTCATCCGGCTCGTGGACACGACGATCTTCAACGCGATTCAACGCCGCGCCAGCGATATCCACGTCGAGACGCAAGACGATTCCGTGCACGTGAAGTACCGCATCGACGGCGTGCTGCAACCGGCGATGCCGCCCATTGACAAGCGGCATCACAGCACCATCATCTCGCGCGTGAAGGTCATGGCGGAGCTCGACATCGCCGAGAAGCGCGTCCCGCAGGACGGCCGGTTCAAGCTCCGTCTTCCCGGCAAGACCATCGATTTCCGCGTGTCGATCATGCCGAGCGTCCACGGCGAGGACGCCGTCATCCGCATCCTCGACAAGGAATCGATCAGCGAGCAGTTCCACGAGCTGCGGTTGGACATCCTTGGCTTCCCGGACGACGAGCTGAAGCGCTTCCGGAAGTACATCGCGGAACCGTACGGCATGGTGCTGGTCACCGGCCCGACCGGCAGCGGCAAAACGACGACGCTCTATGCCGCGCTCTCGGAGATCAAATCGATCGAGGACAAGATCATCACAATCGAAGATCCGGTCGAGTATCAGCTCAGGGGCATCACCCAGATCCCGATCAACGAGAAGAAGGGGCTGACGTTCGCCCGGGGCCTGCGATCGATCCTGCGTCACGACCCCGACAAGATCATGGTCGGAGAAATCCGCGATCCTGAAACGGCGCAGATTGCCATCCAGTCGGCGCTGACCGGGCACCTGGTATTCACGACCGTTCACGCCAACAACGTCCTCGACGTGCTCGGCCGGTTCCTGAACATGGGCGTCGAGCCGTACCAGTTCGTCTCCGCTCTGAACTGCGTGCTGGCGCAGCGGCTGGTGCGGAACATCTGCACCCACTGCAAGCGCCCCTCGATGGTGACGAAGGCGCAGCTCGCCGAGTCCGCCCTGGATCCGGGACTTCAGACGAGCGGCCGTTTCTTCGAAGGGGCGGGCTGCATCGAGTGCGGCGGCACCGGCTTCAAGGGACGCACCGCGATCTGCGAGCTGCTCGACCTTTCGGACAACATCCGCGAGCTGATTCTGGCGCGCCGGCCCACGTCCGAGATCAAGAAAGCGGCGCGTGAGGAGGGGATGCGCTTCCTGCGTGAGTCCGCCGTCGAACGCGTCCTCGCTGGCGTGACGACGCTGCGCGAGATCAACAAGGTGACGTTCGTCGAATGAGCGATCAACCCGTCAAGCACCGGCGCTCGGGTCTGCTGGCGAGCGCGCCGCCCAGTGCGGCGCTCGAGATCACCCGGAGCCACGTCACGGCCGTCTCCGCCGTCGAGCAGCGCGGAGGGACCGTCGTGTCTTCGTACTCGGCCGAACCGTTACCTCCCAGCGCGGTCGAGCCAGGGCTGAACGCGGTGAACGTCCACGATGCCGGAGCGCTCACTGCGGCGATCAAGGCGGCTCTCGAGAAATTGTCCCCGCGGCCGCGTCGCATCGCGCTGGTCCTGCCCGACACGGTCGGCAAGGTCTCGTTGCTGCGATTCGAGAAGGTGCCGGCAAAGCTTCAGGATCTCGACCAGTTGATCCGGTGGCAGGTGCGGAAGGCGGCGCCGTTCCGGATCGAAGATGCGCAGGTCTCGTGGTGCCACGGCGCACCGCTGACCGGCGGTGGTCGCGAGTACGTCGTCACGATCGCCCGCCGCGACATCATCGCGGGTTATGAAGCCGCGTGTCAGGCTGCCGATGCACATGCCGGGTTGGTCGACCTGGCCAGCTTCAATCTCATTAACGCCGTGCTTGCATCGGGCCAGACATCCGGTGACTGGCTCCTGGTGAACGTCGCGGCCGACTACGCGACGCTGGCCGTGGTTCGAGGCTCGGATCTGGTGTTCTTCCGAAACCGCGGCTCCAACGGCCCTGCCGAGCTCGCGGACCTCGTGCATCAGACTGCGATGTATCACGAGGATCGGCTTGGCGGCGGCGGCTTCGCGCGGGTGATCGTCACGGGCGCCTCGCTCCGCGGACCGGAGCAGGCCGCGTGGCTGCGGCGGAGCATCGAGGAGCGGCTGGGATCGCGGGTCGAGACGCTCGACTTCCGATCCGCGGCGACGGTGCGCGATCGCATCAGCGTCGGTCCGGAGCTCCTGGACGCGCTCGCGCCTTCAATCGGCATCCTTCTCCGGGAGCGGGTGGCGTAGTGCTGCGCACCAATCTCTCGACCCGTCCGTTCTACAACGAACGCGCCGTCCACTTCGTGATCGCGGTGATCGCCGGTCTGGTGCTGGCGCTGACGCTGCTGAACGCTCAGAAGCTGATCCGGCTGTCGAGGCACAACACGGAGTTGTCGTCCCGAATCGCCAGCCAGCGCAGCGAAGCCGAGCGCCTGACCCGTGAGGCGACGCGCATCCGTCACGGGATCGATCCGAAAGAGCTCGCGCTCGTCGCCGCGGAGGCACGCGAGGCCAACACGCTCATCGACCAGCGCACGTTCTCGTGGACCGACTTCTTCAACCAGATCGAGACCACGCTGCCGCCAGACGTCATGCTCACCGCGGTTCGGCCCACGGTCACCGAAGCCGGCACCCGCGTCAGCATGGTGGCCCTGGCGCGCAACGCCGACGATTTCGCCGAGTTCATGGAGAAGCTCGAGGCAACGGGTGCGTTCGACCATGTGCTTCCGCGTCAGCAGGATCAGACCGATGATGGGCTGCACCGCCTCGTGATCGAGACCGACTACGTGCCGACGCACGAACCGGCGCCGAAGGCGGAAGCGACCAAGAGTGGGGGAGGGCGGCCATGACTCTGACCCGGCGAATCTTTGCGGAGAAGCGCCGTCTGATCTACCCGGTCATCATCGCCATCGTTCTCAACGCGGCGCTCTACGCGGCGGTCATCTATCCGCTCTCGCTCAAAGAGGCTGGGGGCGAGCGTGCCGCTCAAATCGCGGAGAAACAACTGCAGTCAGCGAAGCGTGACTACGAGTCGGCGCGCGCGACGGCGACCGGTAAGGTTTCTGCGGATGCGGAGCTGGAGAAGTTCTACACGTCGGTGCTTCCGATTGACCAGAGCGAGGCGCGCCGGATCACGTTTCTGAAGATCGAGCAGCTGGCCAAGGCGGCGCACGTGGCGATCGTCAACAGGCAGTTCGATCCGAAGCAGGAGCGGGACAGCACGCTCGGCAAACTCTCGATCTCGGTGGCCCTGACCGGGCAGTACCGGGACGTCCGCCGCTTCATCTACGATCTCGAGACGGCGCCGGAGTTCCTGATTCTCGAGAACGTTGCGTTGCAGCAGGGGTCGGACACCGATCGCGGCCTGAGCGTGAACATCAAAGTGGCGACCTACTACCGAGCGGGACTCGATGAACATTGACACTTCCGCGACCAGTCGCCCGCGGCCGTGGCTGCTCATCGTGCTGGGGCTCGTCGTGGTCGGATACGTGGCGAACTACATGTGGCCGACGACGGAGTCGGCCGCGGTTGCAGTGTCAGCGTCTAATCAGAGCAGGAACGCGAGGGCGCACGCGCCGGAGACGATCAAGCCGGGGGAGCTCAGTGTCAGGCTGGACGCGCTCGACACTGCCCGGCCTGGACCGGGCGCGAGCGACCGCAATCCGTTTCGATTCCAGCCCAAGGCAGCGCCCGCGCCGCCGGCCGACGCCGCGCGGACCCCACCGCCGGTCCCGACACCGGTGCAGACTGGGCCGCCACCGCCCCCCGCGATCCCGCTGAAGTTCATGGGAACGGTGGAAAAGGGAGGGCTCAAGGTTGCGGCAATGAGCGACTGCAAGGGCAACACGTTCTTCGAGCCCGAAGGCAAGATCGTGGATGGACGATATCGCCTCGTGCGGATCGGCCTCGAATCGATCGTGATGGAGTACACGAACGGCACCGGCCGGATGACGATCAGGCTGGAAGGTTGTCCAGCACGGTGATCCAAAACAGGTACTCCTCGAAGTACCCGGAATGAGACGCATGAAGTCAACGGCAACAATGCCACTGTTCATGGAGCGCCGGTGTTAAAGCACAGGCTGGTTGCGATCACTCTCCTTGCGCTGCTCGTGTCGGGCTGCACAGCGGGGCGCGCCTATCGAAAAGGCCAGGTGGCGGCGAGAGCGGGCGACTGGGACCAGGCGGTGAAGGAATTCACGACCGCTGTTCAGGAGAACCCGGACAACGCTCAGTACAAGATTTCGCTCGAACGCGCGATGCAGAGCGCGGCGCGCGACCACATCAGCCGCGCCCACGATCTCGAGGTGAAGGATCAGCTCGACGCCGCCCTGATTGAGTACAAGAAGGCGGTCGAGATGGATCCGACCAACCGCCTGGCGGCCGCCCGCGTCGCGGAGCTCGAACGCATCATCCGCGATCGGATCGAAAAATCGCGTCCGCGGCCTGCGATCGAGCAGCTGCGCGAACAGGCCCGCACCCAGGGTGTGCCGCTCCTCAACCCCGCGAATCGCGATCCGCTCCGCCTCTCGTTCGTGAACTCCAGCCTCCGCGACGTGCTGACCACGCTCGGCGAAGCGAGCGGGATCAACGTGCAGTTCGATCCCCAGCTCTTCACCGATCGCGCCGTCACCGTGCGGCTCGACGGCGTGACGCTCGAGCAGGGGCTCCAGCAGATCATGTCGGGCAACGGCTATTTCTACAAAGTGCTCAACCCGACGACGATCATGGTCGCGTCGGATACGGCGCAGGCGCACGCGAAGTACGACGACTTGGTGATCCGCGTGTTCTACCTCTCGCATTCGGACCCGCAGGAGGTCTCGCAGATCATCAACACCGTCATGCGCATCCCGACGGCGGCGCAGCCCGCGCTCTTCCCGAACAAGACAGCAAACTCGATCACCGTCCGCGCGACCGCGCCGATGGTGGACGTCATCGAGCGGCTGATCCGCGCCAACGACAAGCCCCGCGCGGAGATCATCGTTGACGTGCAGATCCTCGAGGTCAATCGGAGCCGCACGAAGGAATACGGCATCGATCTGAGCAACTACGCGCTCGGTCTGACGTTTTCTCCGGAAGCGGCGCCGCCGAACACGTCGGGCGTGATCCCGCCCGTTGCGCCGCCGCCGTTCAACCTGAACACCATCAGCCAGGGGATCAGCACCGCGGATTTCTATCTCACGGTGCCGACTGCGGTTCTGCGGTTCCTCGAGAACGACACGCATACGAAGCAGATCGCGAAGCCGCAGCTGCGGGGCGCCGAGGGTCAGGAGATGACGTTGAACCTCGGCGAAGAGATCCCGGTCGTGTCGACGGTGTTCGGCGCGGCCGCGGCGGGAGGATTCGCGAGCGTCCCGCAATCGTCGTTCAATTACCGTCCGGTCGGTGTCAACATCGCGATGACGCCGCGGGTGACCTACGAGGGCGAAGTCATCATCGATCTGACCATCGAGAGCAGCAACCTCGGCCCGCAGATCAGCGTCGCTGGTCAGGATGTGCCGTCGTTCGGATCGCGCAAGGTCAAGACGCGTCTGCGCCTGCGCGAGGGAGAGTCGAACCTGCTCGCGGGATTGCTCCGAGACGATCAGCGGCGGAGCCTGACCGGCTTCCCGGGTCTGATTCGGGTGCCGGTGCTGCGGTCGCTCTTCGGCAACACCTCCGCCGAAATCAGCCAGACCGACATCGTCATGCTGCTGACGCCCCACATCGTGCGGACGCACGAGCTGACCGCCGACGATCTCGCGCCGATTTACATCGGCAC
>DATAEK010000059.1:0-3232 GCA_036258055.1 Vicinamibacterales bacterium | reverse complement strand
CGGCGCCTCCGCTCGGGTGGTCATCGTCAATGACGCGATGGCGAAAAAGTACTGGCCGAAGGAAGACGCGCTCGGCCAGCAGATTCTGATCGGCAAGGGGCTGGGGCCCCAATTCGAGGAGCCGTCCAGACAGATTGTCGGCATCGTTGGAAACGTGCGCGAAAACGGGTTGGGGAACGTAGGTGTGGGCGTGATGTACGTGCCGCAGAGCCAGATGACGGAAGGTCTGACGGCGCTTGCGAACAGCGTGCTTCCGCTGTCGTGGTGCATTCGTACGGCGACTGATCCGTCATCCCTCCGCGTGGCCATCGAGCGCGAGCTGCACGGCGTTGACGGTCAGATGCCGATCTCGCGCGAGCGCACCATGACCGAGGTCCTCGCCGGCGCCGTCGCGCGGCAGAACTTCAACATGGTGCTCCTGAGTATCTTCGCCGGCGTCGCGCTGGTGCTGGCCGCGATTGGCATCTACGGGTTGATGTCGTACTCGGTCGATCAGCGGAGGCAGGAAATCGGTATCCGCATGGCGCTCGGGGCCGACCGCGGCAGGATGCTCAGAGTCGTCTTGCGAGAGGGCATGACGCTCGCGGTCCTCGGTGTCGTGCTCGGCCTCTTGCTCGCGTACGGCATGACGCGTCTGCTCGCGAGTCTGTTGTTTGGTGTCAAAGCCAGCGATCCGTTCACCTTTGCCGCCGTCGCCGGCATTCTGACGATGGTTGCCCTTGTCGCCGCGTACATCCCCGCGAGGCGGGCGACGACAATCGATCCGGCCATCGCCCTCAGGTACGAATAGCGCGTCTGCTCAGGCATGCGCTTGGCTACGTGCCTGTTCTGCGGCGTCAGCAGAATCGATTCGTGGGTGATCTGGTCGAAATGTTCGCCGGTTGGAACCTGCCTCTTTAGCGGCTGAGCCAGTCGATAGGCTTCGACGCCGATTCCATGGTCGACGAGTCGATGTCATTCCGGACGTTCGAACAGGACAAGATCGCTCAAGGCCTCCTGTCTCCCAAGAATGAGTGACGAGCCATCACTCGTCCAGGTAATGCCTCGTGGCCGCACCTCGCCGGCAAGTTCGACCAGCTTGCGAAAGGGCTGCGAACTGTCCGGTTCAACGATCCAAATCGACGCGTTGGCACTCCCTGGAACGCCGACCGCCGCCAAACGCTTACCGTCCGGCGCCCACGCGAGGAACCCATTCGTCACCGCGGGCCCGTCGGGAAGAGCCGAGTACACCGGCTGTCCACGGCTGTTCACGAACTTCAAATATGTCCGACCAGGTCCTCGCGGCTCGAGATACGCGATCACGTCGGCGTGAGGCGACCAAGATGGTGAGTGAGCGCCATTCGGTGTCGGCAGTCTGTGCACCGTTCCGTCATTCACGGTGACGATCGAAAGTTGCGGCGCATCGACGGCGGGAACGGCGTACGCGATCCGCTGGCCATCCGCTGACCACGTCAGCGTGTCAAGAACCGGCGTGCTTGCCAGCCGTCGCGGAGTTCCACCATCGCTGTTCACAACCCATATGCCACGTTCTCCGCCGCGATCGGCGACGAAGGCCACCTCGTGTCCGTCAGGGGAGAACGCCGGGCGCTCCTCAATGGCGGCGTCCGAAGTAAGCGGGCGAGGATTCGAACCGTCGGCGTCGGCCGTCCAAAGATTCCGGTTGCCAGAGCGCGACGAACTGAACACGATCCGGCCAGTGCGAGGTGAAACGCAGGGCTCCAGGTCGCCGCCAAATCCGTCTGTGAGGTTGCGGAACCGCGTGCTTCCTTCAAACGCGACCGGGACAGATACGAGCGCGCGGCGGTACTCAATGAGCGTGCTCACGAGCCTTCGACCATCCGAAGACATGCGCGGCTCGGCGTACTCGCCAACGCCTGTTGTGAAGCGCCGCGGCTCGTTCTTGCTCGACGAACGCCACCAAAGATCCAAATCGACCCCATTGGGATTTGCGGCGTAGAACAAACCTCCATCGGCGGTAGGAAGCGGGAAAAGAGCCCGACGCGTCGTGCGCACGACGATCTCGGGCTCACCACCGCTTGCCGGCACGCGAAAGATCTCCGATGGCTCCCCGTTCCAGGTCGCGATGGTTTGAAAGAAGTACACGAACTTGCCGTCGGAGGACCACGCGGGCCAATGCGTGTGCCAACCGCCGCGCGCGGATACGACTTCTCGGGGATTGCCGCCGTTGACCTCGGCAACCAGGATGGCATCACCGCGTGTCTCGCCGGGACGGACATAGACGATCCGCGTTCCGTCAGGTGACCACCGCAGCGCGCCAGCGGTTTCAACGAACCTGCGCGGCGTTCCGCCGAGTGGTGCAGGAATGAGCCATGTGTCAAACGTCGCCGCGCTGCTGCCTCTCGCTCTGGCCTGGACTGCGATGCTGGTTCCATCGGGCGAAATCTCCAGACCTCCGATTGCCGAGCGGACCTGAATCTCAAGATCCGTCGATGCCGTGAGGTTTGCGGGCTCGCCTCCCGCGATGAACTTCACCCACACGTCTGCATTTCCGCGCGCGTCCGACAGATACGCCACCCATTTTCCGTCCCGCGAGATCGCCGGACCGAATTCGTGGGCGGGCGTGGTCGTGAGGCGGAACACGCGCGAGAACGATGGCTGCATCTCGCCGCTCGGCGCCTGGCGAATCAGCCACACGCCTGCGCTCCCGATGCCGATGCCGACGGCGAGCACCGCGGCCGCAGATTGCGTCAGCCGACCGGTGCGGTGCTGGTCCTCGGTTGTAGGAGACGAACCACGGTCATCGAGGTCGTCATGTGCGTCGCCGATGTCGCGCAGGCGCCGTCTGGGATCTTTGGCAAGGCACCGTCGCAACAAACGGCGAACTCCTGAGGGCGTCGTCGATGGCAGTTTCGAGAAGTCCGCTTCCCGTTCGAGAATGGCCGCGATCGTGTCGGAGATCGTTGCGCCTGCGAATGCAGTCTGTCCCGTCAGCAGCTCGTACAACACGCAGCCGAACGCCCAGATGTCAGTCCGCTTGTCGACGGTCTGGCCGCGCGCCTGCTCTGGGCTCATATAGCCTGCCGTGCCAAGGACGATCCCTTCGAGCGTTTCACCAGTGGTCGGCGTCTGCCGAGAACTGGGGTCACTGATGTCGGCCGGCGCGGCTTTCGCCAGCCCGAAGTCGAGCACCTTCACCGTGCCGTCAGGCTTCACCTTCACGTTGCCGGGTTTGAGATCTCGATGGACGATTCCTCTTTCATGCGCGGCTTCG
>DATAEK010000054.1:0-17413 GCA_036258055.1 Vicinamibacterales bacterium | reverse complement strand
GTTCTGGTTCAGGAAGAAGTCGCGGTTCTCGGCGTAGTTGGTCGAGTGCGCGTCACCGAGCATGCCGAGCGCGTCCCCTTCGGGGATCGAGTAGCCGGTCGCCATCAGCTTCGCGACCTTCTGCTTCGCCTCCTGCTGCTTGAGATCGACCATCGCGTCGAAGATGCCCCGGACGATCCCTTCCATGATGTCGGGGTTGTCCTTCGCGAAGTCGGCCCGCGCGAACCAGACGTCCGCGATCAGCTTGTTGGCGGTCGCGGTCGTGACGATGATCTTGTTGCCCTTGACCTTCTCGAGGTTGTAGATGTCCGGCGCCCAGCTGACCGCGCCGGCAAGCCGCTTGTCGGCATTGAACGCCGCCGCCGCCTGGAACGCGTCCTGGGTGAACTTGAACTCCACTTCCGCCGGCTGCACGCCCGAGTTGATGAGCGCGTTCAGCACGAAGAAGTGCGACGGCGAGTTCTGCGCGAGGACCACCGTCTTCCCGCGCAGGTCGGCCATCGTCTTGATCGAGTCGCGGACGACGATGCCGTCGCCGCCGTTCGACCAGTCGACCTGCTGGTAGACGCGCGGCATGACCCGGCTGTCTTTGCGGAGCCCTTCCATGAAGAGCGGGATCATGTCGAGCGTCGCCCACCCGACCTGGATGTTGCCGGCTGCGAACGCATCGCGCATGGCGACGGGGTCATCGATCAGGACGAGCTCGACCTTGAAATCCTTCCCGCCCGGGCTCTTCCACACCTTGCTCGCCTTGAAGCCGTTGTTCGCGTAGATGATCGGGCTCCACCCGGCCCACACGTTGATCGCGAACCGGACTGTGCGGTCCGCCATCGGCGTGTAACTGGAGATTCCTTTCACCTCGGGGAGCTTCGCGGCCGCCACGTAGTTGTATTCCTTGACCGTGGTGATCCCGGACGCGTCGGGCGCTTCCGCGCCCTTCTGCATCTGTTTCAACTCGTCGCTCGAGATCTGCCCCGCCTGGTTCTTTGGTCCGATGGCGCCGTAGCGCCAGAGCGCAAGGCCGACGAGGCCGAGCACGACGAGCAGGACGGCAACGTAGAACGCGGGTCTGGGCTGTCCATTCGCCATGATGTCTGTGGTCTCCTCTGAGCGCCGGCTCCGGCATGGAGCGCGGGAGCGGCGCGAAAAACACGACACGCGCGAACACACGATGGCCGCGACCCGGCGCGTCGCGGCCGTGCCGATCCATTCCTAGTTCGTCTGCTTCTCGACGGCTTTTTCGGTGGCCGGGCCCAGGTCCTTCGCCGTTGCCGCGACCGGTGTGGTTTCCGGCGACTTGAGCCCCAGCTCGATCTCGAAGTTCGTGAGCGCCTGTTCGGCCAGCTCCCCGCGCATCCGCTCCTCGGCATCGATCTCGGCGATCCCCTTCTGCGAGAGATCCGCCGCCACCCGCACCTTGCCGCGGTTCTGATCGATCCTCTGCTGGATGACGCTCTCGATCTCCCCGAAATCCGTCGTCAGGTTCACGTCGAACGTCTCGGAGAGCTTCGCGATCTCGGCTTCCGCGGCGCTCATCTTGAGCTCGGCGTCGTACTTCTGGATCCTCTCGCGCAGCTCGATCAGCTTCTCGTTGGCGTGCTGGATCTTGCGGAGGCTGTTGCCGTACGCCGTTTCGTGCATCTGCAGCTGCTGGTCGTTGGCCGCGAGCTCCTCTTTGGCCTTCTGCAGCTCCAGCGCGAACTTGGCGGCGGTCTGGCGATCGCCGGCTTTGAGGTAGGCTTTGGTTTCGGCTTCGAGCTTCTGGACGTGCGACTTGTTGGCGGAGACCTGACGTGTGACCCGCTCGACCAGGCCACGGTACTGTTCGAGGCCGAGCCGCCCTTCCTTGAGCTGCTCGACGGCTTTGTCGTACTCGTATCGCATCTGCGCGATCGGATCCGCCTCCCAGAAGATGTTAGCCACCTTGTTCAGCTGCGCCACGAACGCGGACCAGAACTTGTGAAAGATCACCGTTGATCTCCTTGACGTGTTTACTTCTTGACGGGTTCCCGCTCCCCTGCGTCGACTGCTTCCGCGAGGATCTTGCCCTGATAGATGCCGTCGAGCGCCGTGCGCAGTTCCGGTCCAGTGCCGGCGCCGACGACGTCGCCACCCACGTCCTTCAGAAACGCGAACTTCGCCGGGCTCGTGTCGAAGGCGACGAAGTAGATCTGCACCGCGCCGTCACTCTTCCGGAAAATGTCGCGCGCGACCGACTCGGGATCGCGGCCGCGTGTATTCTCGCCGTCGGTGACGACCAGCAGATACTTACGGAAGACGCCGGAGCGGTACAGCGCGGGCCGCGCGTCGCGCATGGCGTCGCCGATTGCCGTGCCTCCTGACGGACCGGGCAGCGTCGTGAGCGCCGCCCGCACTTCCGCGCGATCGTACTTCCGAATCGACAGGAGTTGGTGGACGTCGCTCGAGAAACTGTAGATGCCGATTTTGATCGGAAAGTCCGGCCGTTTGGCGACAAACGCGTCGGTGGCGTCGAGCATCTGCTCGAGCGCCTGCCGCGCCACGACGTGCTTCGGGCGGCCGTCTCCCGGCGCTTCGTCGCGCATCGAGCCCGAGGTGTCGATGAGGATGGCGACGGCGGCGCCCAGCCCTTCCTCGACCTCCGCCTGATACGGGGCCTCGGCCCGGTCACCGCGCGGTCGCTCTGAACGCTCGGATCGGGAGCGGACTTCGCAGCCACCCACCGCGACGATCGCGATGAGCGCCAGAACCGGGAGCCGGGCCGCCCCCCCGATGCCAGAGGTGTGCATGGATGCGTGCCCGCCCGCGAGGTCGGCCTCCACAGGCTGGCACACGCAGTCTAGCGTCCGCTTCGGGCGGGATCAAGGCGACGGCGGCGGATGGCGGACTGGTCCCGGCGAACGCCGGTGGCCCGGTTTCCAGCGCGGCCGTAGCCAGCGGCTCAGCGGGCACCCGGGACTCGTTGTTCGCGCGAACGAGCGCAAGTATCCTGTCTGCCAGAAGGCGCGCCCGCGGAGACTACGGCGGGCGGTGGAGGGCAGGACATGGAGCGCAAGAAGGCCAGCGATTTCGATCAGGAACTGCTGAACCTGTTCGACCAGTACGTGCACGGCGGGATCGATCGCCGCGGGTTTCTCGACCGCGCGAGCAAGTTCGCGGTCGGCGGCCTGACGGCGCCAATGCTGCTCGACATGCTGAACCCGCGCTTCGCCGAAGCGCAGCAGGTGCCGAAGGACGACAAGCGGCTGAAGACGGAATACGCTGAGTACGCGTCGCCGCAGGGCTCGGGCAAGATGCGCGGATACCTGGCGAAACCGGTCAGCGCCACAGGCAAGCTCCCGGGCGTCCTCGTCGTCCACGAGAACCGCGGTCTCAATCCTCACATCGAAGACGTCGCGCGGCGGCTCGCGCTCGACAACTTCGTGGCGTTTGCGCCCGACGCGCTGACGCCGCTCGGCGGCTACCCCGGCGACGAGGACAAGGCCCGCGAGGTGTTCCCGAAGCTGGATCAGGCCAAAACGCGTGAAGACTTCGTCGCCGCGGCCGCGTATCTGAAGGGGCGGCCCGACTGCACGGGCAAGATCGGCGTGGTCGGCTTCTGTTACGGCGGAGGCATTGCCAACATGCTCGCGACTCGCCTGCCCGATCTCGGCGGTGCGGTGCCCTTCTACGGTAACCAGCCGAGCGCCGAGGACGCGGCGAAGATCAAGGCGCCGCTCCTGATTCACTACGCGGAGACCGACGATCGCATCAACGCCGGCTGGCCCGCGTACGAGACGGCGCTCAAAGCCGCCAACGTGAAGTACGAGATGTTCAAGTACCCGGGCACGCAGCACGGGTTCAACAACGACACGACGCCGCGTTACGACGCCGCTGCCGCCAAGCTGGCCTGGCAGCGGACGGTCGATTTCTTCAACAAGAACTTACGCTGACGGAACCAGGTTCGAGGGTTCTCGGTTCTCAGGTTCTCGGTTCGGTTCTCGGTTCCCAAGTTCTCGGGTTCTCAGTTCGGCGTTCCCGGATTCCAAGGTTCCCTGGTTCCAAAGTGCCAAGGCCCCAGAGTTCCAAGGTTCAAGGTTCAAGGAGACGTTCCCCGAACCGAGAACCTGAACCGAGAACTAGGGAACCGAGAACCCGCGAACCTGAGGTCAGGCGGTGGTGACCGGCGGCTGACCCGAAACGGTCAGTGCCCTGTACTGGCGCCCGATGCGGTACGCCAGCACTAGCCATAGAACGACGAGCGTGGCGTTGATGAGCGCGAAGCCGCGCGGGCTCAGGCTCAGGAACGACGTGCCGACGAACACGATCCCCGCCGACAGGACGTCGCCCATCCGCACGAAGAACGAGTCGATCGCCTGTTTGGCGCTGTACTTCTGCTCGCGCGTGCAAGGTAAGAACAGCATGTTGCGGATCGTGTTGTTGATGGAGTAATCCGTGGAGTTCTCCGCGACCTTCGCCGCGAGCACGGCCCGCAGCAAGGGGAAAAACGAGATGATGCTGTACGCCGTCAGCGAAATGACCGGAAGGATCATCACACCCACCGGCACGCCCAGGTACTTCACCACGCGAGAGACCACGAACAACTGCAGAAAGAGACCCAGGATGTTCACATACGAGAAGTACGTCGCGTAAAACGACCCGATCGCGGTCTCGACGGCTTGCGGATCGCTCGAGCCGACGTGTGCGACGGCGGCCTCCTTGACGATGCTGCCCAGAATGTACTCGCCGGTCGTGTTGACAGTGTTCAGAAAGAGGAGCATGAACGCCATCAGCAGCAGATAGTGCGTCTTGAAGACCATCTGGAACGGGTTAACCTGAGGAGCGGCCTCCTTGGCGGCGGCCGGCTTGGCCGCACGTCGGTCACTCCCTGCTTCGCGCCGGTCGATGTAGTTGGTGAGCAGCACTTCGATGACGAGCAGGCCGGCGCCGACGAGCATCAGCTCGTAGACCCCCATCCGCTCGATGAACCTGTTGGCGAAGCGCGATCCGAACACCGCACCCAGCGAGGCCCCGAACCCGACGATGGCAAACAGCCGCTCGCCCTGGTCCTTGGTGTAGATGTCGTTGGCGTAGGACCAGAACTGCGCGACGATCATCAGGTTGAAGATGCCGATCCACAGAAAGAACACCATGCCGAGCGGCACCCTCGCCTTGCCCAGCACGTAGAACACGATCAGGCAGATGACGAAGAACGCCGTGACGTAATTGATCAAACGGCGCCGGTCCATGCGGTCCACGAGACGGCCGTAAAACGGCACCACCACCGCCAGGACCAGCACTTGTGCTGCCGACATGTAGGTCTTGAGCTCCGCCGACCCGCCGCCGAGGATGAGCGCCTCGCGCACCGGCTTCAGCACGTAGTACGCCATCAGAATCAGGAAGATATTGAGCGACAGGAGCAGCGCTGTGGTGCCCTCACCGGGCTTGACGTCGGTGAAAACGTGCAGCAGACGATCGAGGGGGGACCCGGTTTCTCGTGAGGAGGTCATGTGTCAATCCACCCAGTGAAGCACATTGCGAATGACCGACCAGCGAGGCGTCGTGCTGGTGGCCGCCTCTCCCAGAATCCAGTGATGGTATAGCGTATCCAATGTCCCGTCGCGGCGCTTCATTTCAATCCAGGCGTTGACGAACGTCGCCCACGCCTGGTCGTGGCGGGCCAGCGGCATTGGCCGCCGACAGCGCGAAGATGGCGTCCGGCGTGAGCCGCACGACGAAGCGCGTGGCCGCGCGATAATCGCGCTCACGATCCCCAGGACGTCGGGCAGCACCTGCTTCCGGTCGATCCCGATCAGCCCGACCCCGAGGATGACCGAGAACAGCACGACCGCCGGCACGATGTTGGTGGCGAGCGAGTGAAACGGATTCGACGGGATGTACAGACCCAGGAAGTCGAATGGCGCCGGCGGCTCGATGAGCGACGTGCTCAAGAACGACGCTGTCTCGGATGGCGGGAAGACGAGCGGAAAGAGAAAGCAGTACGCGATCGCGATCGCCCACAAGCCCAGCACCGCTGCGCCGGCGCGGAGCCCGAGCTGCTTCGCCGTGGCGAGATCCAGGCTGGCCAGGCTGACGAGGACACCGGCCGCCAGGCCGACGAGGATCTGTCGTGAAAAGGTTATGACGCTGGACGATGAGCCGTTCTATGACGGCCCTTCGAATGCCTGAGCCGCGCCAGGCGACTCTATCAGGGATGAGACTGAGCGGCTAAGCGGGACGACTGGTGGCGGAAGGGTCGGGGGAACCCCGATAACTTGTGGTGCTCGCAGAGACGGTAGTGGTCGCGGAAACGACTGTCCCGACGGAGTGGACTGCGCTCGTTACCCGAGCGCAGTCCAACCGCCGAGCTCCCTGGCCCACGCACTCAGGAGATGTCAGCGACGACGGGCAACCGTCGAGGCGCCGACCTTGTCGCCGTTGCCGCCGCGCCCGGGATGCGCGATGCTGGCGGCCTGACGATTGATCCCGCCTTCGGCAATCGAGGTCAGCTTCTCGTCGGCGGTCTTCTCTTCCTTGAGGGTCTGCTGTAGCAGGCCCGCCGCTTTCGTGTGGCCCATGGCCTGCGCCCACGCGACCAGGCTCCCGTAGGCCGCCATCTCGTAGTGCTCGACGCGCTGCGCCGCCGCGATCAGGCACGCATCCATCGTCGTGTCCTCGAACTCTTCTTCCATCACCGACTTACCCTCTTCGAGGATTCCGGCGATGCCGTCGCAGTGCTTGCCGCGGGCTTTCTC
The DNA here is from genome assembly GCA_036258055.1 of Vicinamibacterales bacterium. Lineage (GTDB taxonomy): Bacteria > Acidobacteriota > Vicinamibacteria > Vicinamibacterales > 2-12-FULL-66-21 > DATAEK01. Next base: position 10,700 of record DATAEK010000054.1, on the reverse strand, counting down.
GTCAAGGCTCTCGAACACCTGCTCGAGGCGCTCGACGTGGCCACGGGTCTCTTCGAGATGGTTCTCGAACGCCTTTTGCAGATCTGACGAGGTGGCGGCCTTCACCATTTTCGGGAGGGCCTTGGTGATTTGTTTCTCCGCATCGTAGGCGTCGCGCAGTTCGTCCAGGAAGGCATCGTGCAAGGTTCCGGCGTTGGCCATGATCGTTGTACTCCTCGTGCTTGTGTGTATTGCCTGTCTCACCGCAGGGTGAGGTCGGTGTCTTCCGCTTCACGTTTATGGCATTTCGACTCTCGCCCAGCGGTCTTGACGCAGCGTTGCAAGAAGGCCGCCCGCGATCGGTTCCCCCTGGTTCGAACCTGGCGACTTGACCGCATGAGGTCACCGTGCTCATCAGTCGCTTCAGGCTCGCGCACGTCGTTTGCAAGACCAGCGCTAGGAGGGTAGCTCATGGCCAAGTACGGAAAGGCCGCGTCGAAACGGGTCGAGTCGGCGATGCGGCGACGGAAGAAAGGCACGCTGAAGAGCGGATCCGGCGGCAAGGTCAAGAGCCGCAAGCAGGCAATCGCGATTGGGCTCAGCGAGGCCCGCAAGAAGGGAGCCAAGGTTCCACGGAAGTCATCGAGCGGATCGCGGAAGCGCTCGAGAAGGACGTCGAGCCGCGGCGGCAAGAAGCGGTAATGCCAACTGGAACGTCCATTCGATATGCGGTCGTCGGCCTGGGCCATATCGCCCAGGCGGCAGTGCTCCCAGCCTTCGCGCACGCCAGGCGCAACTCACGGGTGACGGCGCTCGTCAGCGACGATCCGAAAAAGGCGAAGCTGGTGGCCCGCAAGTACCGCGTGGACACCATCTACTCATACGACGATTACGAGGCATGTCTTCAGGAAGTCGACGCCGTTTACATCGCGCTCCCGAACTCGTTGCACGCCGAGTACACGATCCGGGCCGCGCAGGCCGGCGTGCACGTCCTCTGTGAAAAACCGATGGCGGTCACCGAGGACGAATGCCGGCGAATGATCGACGCCTGCCGTGATGCCAAGGTCAAACTGATGATCGCGTATCGTCTGCACTTCGAGCAGATCAATCTGGAAGCGATCGAACTGGTCAGGAACGGCCGTATCGGAGAGCCGAAGTTCTTCAACTCGTCCTTCGCTATGAGCGTCCGCCCGAACGATATCCGGACGCGAAAGGAGACCGGCGGCGGCACGCTCTACGACATCGGCGTGTACTGCATCAACGCCGCGCGCTACCTGTTCCGGGCCGAGCCGAAAGAAGTCATGGCCATCTCCGTGAACAGCGGGGTCGCGAAGCTCGCGGAGATCGACGAGTCGACCGGCGCGCTGCTGCGATTCGAAGGGGAACGGATCGCGGCGTTCGTCACGAGCTTCAACGCCGCTGATGTCGCCTCCTACCAGATCGTCGGCACGAAAGGCCAGCTGACGCTGGACCCGGCGTACGAATACGCAGAAGGGCTGGGCTACCAGCTGACGACGAACGGCAGGACGACGCGGAAGCGGATCAGGAAACGCGATCAGTTCGCACCGGAGCTGCTCTACTTCTCCGACTGCATCCTGACCGGCCGCGATCCCGAACCGTCGGGCGAAGAAGGGCTGCAGGATGTCCGGATTGTTCAGGCTCTGTACGAATCGGCGGAGACCGGCAAGGCGGTCCCGATTACGCCGTTTACCAAAACCAAGCGTCCCTCGGCCAGGCAGCGGATCACGCGGCCAGGAGTGCGAAAGCCCAGGCTGGTCAAGGTTCAGAGCGCGAGCGAGTGACGCGCGGCTGCAGCTCGCCCGTCGCACGCCGAGATGTTGCGCCGGCCCGCTAGTGAGTCGACGTGCGACCGGCGGCCCAGGGCTCGCCGTCGCCGAACGCCAACGGAATCCGCACGAATACCGTGGTGCCCCACCCCACTTCCGTCTCGATCTCGAGGGTGCCTCCCACCAGCGAGGCCCGCTCGTGCATACCAATCAAGCCGATTGCCGTCTCGCTGTTGGCGGTGGCTCTGGAACGATCGAAACCCCGGCCATAGCACGCCAACCTCGAAAGCGTTCAGGTTCATCGTGAGGCCGCCGCTGCTGCAAGCCGATCATCCGCCCGGGCGTCCCAGGGAAAACCTCTAGGCCGTAGGCGACCTCCCGATGCCTGCCGGAGCCCGTGCCTCTATGCTAGACTCACTCTTCCCCCGCAAGACAAGAGAGGAGCCGGCATCGGTCCTGTTACGAGGAGGCAGAATGAGCTCGGCGCCCAGTGACGTGCGAAATCGGATTTCGGCGGCAATTCAACGCGCCAGCGGCCTCGAGGAGAAGTTGCGGCAGGACCGCCTCGACCCGCAGATCGTCTCTTCACCGGTGCTGAATCGCATTGTCGGCGACATGCGGAAACTCGCTCGAGAGCTCCAGCTGGCCTTCGAGGACCTGTCTCAATCCATCGCCGAGCAGATGCAGGCTAAAGAAACCGCGACAGCCGCTCAGCGGCTCGCGGCCGCGGTGTTCCGGCTGTCCCCGACGCCATGCATCGTGACGGATACCTCGGCCGCGGTCATCGACATCAATCCCGCCGCCTCGCAACTCCTCAACGTGACAGCCCGTCACATCGCCGGCCGATCCTTCGTGCTGTTTCTCGGTGGCGACCGCCTGTCCTTCATGGAGCTTCTCAGCCACACACGCACCAATGGCGATGTGCAACGCTGCGAAGCGCACATCCGGCCGCGCGAACGCGCGCCATTCGACGCCACGATCCTGGTGGCCCCCGATCCATCGGAACAGGTGCTCCTGATGCTGCTGCCCCCGCGAATTGCGCACACGCCCCTCGATGATGCGCAGGCTGCCGTCGATCTGTTGGAGCGGACGTACAACCTGAAGTCACGGCGAGGACGGATTGCAGGCGGCGCACGGCCGGAAACGACCGAGCTTCCAGGCCGCGCCACAAGCTCTCAATAGACTGGCAAAACCTGGCTGCGATTTGCGGCCGCTCGCGCGAGCACTTTCTGCGCTTAGCTCGAAGACTGCCCACTAGCGATGCTCGACTTCGCTCGCGGCTCCGCTTCAGGCAGTGGGCTAGAATCTCCATCACCATTCCCGGCGTCTGGAGGCCCGATCGATGTTCATGTCCACCCGAAGGTCCGTCATCCTTCTCACGCTTTTCGCCGTTTCGCTCGTCAACCCCTCTCCGCGCGCACAATCCGCTGCCGCTTCGAAGCCCGCACAACCGCAGGCGGCCGCCGCCCGCCTGACGACGCCCATGGCGGAGTGGGGGCACAACATCGGCGACGACTATTTCCTCGTGAACTACCAGCAGTTGACGGCGTACTGGCGCAAGCTCGAAAAAGAATCGCCGCGCCTCCACGTGGTCGAGATCGGCAAGACGTCCGAGGGACGGGCAATGCTGATGGCGATCATCACGTCTCCGGCCAACTATCAGAAGCTCGCCCGCTACAAGCAAATCGCGTCGCAGCTTGCGCTGGCTGAAGGACTCACCGACGATGCGGCGCGCGCACTGGCAAAGGAAGGCAAGGCCGTGGTGTGGATCGACGGCGGTCTCCACGCCACCGAGACCCTGGGCGCGCAGCAGCTCCTGGAGCATGTCTGGCAGATGGTCAGCCGCACCGACGAAGAGACGATGCGGTTCCTGAACGACGTGATCCAGCTGTGCGTGCTCGTGAATCCCGACGGCATGGACCTCGTGTCCGACTGGTACATGAAGCATGGGAACATGAACATTCCGGTGCTCTACAACAAGTACGCCGGCCACGACGACAACCGCGACTTCTACATGTCTGCGCTCGCCGAATCGGTGAACATCAACCGGATCATGTACCGCGAGTGGTTTCCGCAGATCATGTACAACCATCACCAGACCGGACCGCAGGGCACGGTGATGTTCGCGCCCCCCTTCCGCGATCCCTACAACTACTTCCAGCATCCGTACGCCATCGCCGGCATCGACGTCGTGGGCGGCATGATGCAGGAGCGCTTCCTCATCGAGGGGAAGCCGGGCGTTACGCAGCGCAAGGGAGCGCCGTACTCGACGTGGTTCAACGGTGGCATTCGCACGACCGCGCACTTCCACAACATGATCGGCATCCTGACCGAGACGATCGGCAGTCCGGATCCGATCAGCATCCCGTTCCTTCCCAATCGCCAGCTCGGCGACTCGAACCTGTACTGGCCGATCGCACCGCAGCGCGAGTGGCACATGCGGCAGTCAATCGAGTACTCGATGACCGCGAACCGGGCGATCCTCGACTACGCGTCACGCTATCGCGAGAAGGTGCTCTACAACATCTACCGGATGGGACACGACGAGATTCAGTGGGGCAGCGAGGATCACTGGACGTTCACGCCGCACGAGATGGCACGCGTACAGGAAGGGCTGGTCGCCAAAGGCGCACTCACGCCCAGCGAGATCCCCGGCGCAGCCTCGACCGCGACCGCGAACGGCCGCGGCGGGCGTGGTGGTGGTGCCGGCGGTGGCGGCGGCGGACGCGGCGGCGGACGCGGCGACAGTCCACTGTACGCCGGACTGACCGCGCCGGAATTGCGCGATCCGCGCGCCTACATCCTTCCTGCCGATCAGCCCGACTTCGGTACCGCGACGAAGTTCGTGAACACGCTGATGCGGACGGGCGTCGCGATCTGGGGCGCGACGGCGCCGCTCAGCGTCGGGGGCAGGACCTATCCGGCCAACTCGTACGTCGTGAAGACGGCGCAGGCGTTCCGGCCGCACGTGCTGGACATGTTCGAGCCGCAGGATCATCCCGACGACATCCCGTATCCGGGCGGACCGCCCACGCCGCCGTACGATTCGACGGGCTACACGCTCGCATACCAGATGGGCGTTCGTTTCGATCGGATTCTCGAGGACGTGACCGGACCGCTCACCAAGCTGACGGACTTCGCCAAGGTTCCTACGGGCAAGGTGACGGATGCGCCTTCGGCGGTTGGCTACTACTTCACGCATCAGGCGAACGACAGCTTCATCGTCATCAACCGCCTGCTGAAAGCGGGTGAAGAGGTCTCGTGGCTGCAGACCGGACCGTTCGGACCCGGGACTTTCTACGTCACCGCCAGGCCATCGACGCGCGCGATCGTTCAGAAGGCGGCAGCAGAGCTCGGCGTCAGCTTCGAGGCCACGGCGACAGCTCCGTCCGGATCGGCCGCACGGCTGCGAGGACCGCGCATCGGTCTCTTCGACACCTACGGCAACAGCAACATGCCCTCCGGCTGGACGCGTCTGGTGCTCGAGAACTTCGAGTTCCCGTACGAGCGCGTCTTCCCGCCGGACCTGGATAAGGGCAACCTGCGCGAGAAGTACGACGTGATCGTGTTCAACGGTGCGGGCCTCGGTGCCGGCGGCGGCGGGCGCGGAGGCCGCGGCGGCGGTGGTGATGCACCACCCGCCGGAGGTGATACGACCGGCGCAGCGGCAGCCGGAGTCGGCGGCGGGAGAGGCGGACGCGGCGGCGCTCAGGCTGGGGGCGGACGCGCCGGGTTCACGCCGCAACCGATTCCTGAGGAATTCGCGCGGCGTCAGGGTCAGGTCTCGCCGCAGACCCTCGCGCAGATCAAGCAGTTCGTGCAGGACGGCGGAAGCGTCATCGCGATCGGCGCATCGGCGATGGGCGCCGCCCAGCAGTTCAACCTGCCAGTGACCAACCATCTGCTCGAAAACGGCAACGCGCTTCCTCGCGAGAAGTTCTACGTTCCCGGCGCCGTGCTGCGCGTGTCCGTCGATCCGACGAATCCGCTCGCCCATGGCCTGGACAAAGAACTCGACGTCTTCTTCGACAACGACCCGGTCTTCACGCTCGCACCAGATGCGGGAGACAAAGGCATTCGACGCGTCGCGTGGTTCGCGGACCACGCACCGCTCCGGAGCGGCTGGGCCTGGGGCCAGCAGTATCTCGACCAGGGCGTGCAGATCCTCGAGACGGCCGTCGGCAAGGGCCATCTCTTTCTGATGGCGCCCGAGATCCTGTTCCGGTCGCAGCCGCATGGCAACTACAAGCTGTTCTTCAACGGTCTGTACTTATCGGTCCAGGGCGCTGACCAATAGCGACTGGCCTTCGCGATCTGCGACTTGCCATCCGTAAGGAGGAATAACCGTCCGAGCCGCCGGGTTACGGTAGTGACCCGGCGGGCTTGACTCAGAGCCAACGCGACGAACCGTTGGCGCCGCGGGTCACTGTGAGGCGAGATGACTCGGGCGCAGCGGTTCGCGATCATCCTGACTCTTAGCACCGCCGTCGTCGTGGCGCGCGCCCAGCCTGCGCCGCAGGATTATCCGCGGTGGCCCGGCCCACTTGGTGACGGTGCCGCATCGGCGTCTGACTGTGAGCCTGACCACGCCACTGGTGATCAAGTCCCGTCAGTGAACGCGCGCCGCAGCCCTGGCCACTTCCTGTTCGCTGTAAGCGGCAAAGATGAACGGCTGCGCCTCCAGGAACGTGGCAATTGCCTCGAGGCTCAGGCCCAGCTCCCGCAGGCGTCCGCGGGCGATCGCTATTTGCCCGTTCTCCGGTTCGTACTGCGTGACCAGACTACGCTGGCCCGGATCGAAAGCCTGGTGGATCGAACCCACGATGTCGTCGGCGTAATGCCGCTGGCGGTGCATCCGCGGGTCGGGCTCCGCGGGCATGCCGTGATCTGCGGTGATGGCCAGGACGTATCGGTCGCGACCGACCTTCGCATCGAGGGCGCCGTATACACTGGCCAGATTACGGTCCAGCGCCACCAGCGTCTCACGCATCTCCGGAGAATCCGGACCGTAGCGATGCCCGACGTAATCGGGCGTTTTCAGGTTCACGAACAGAAGATCAGTGATCTCGTCGGCACCTAGCGGCTCGCGTTCGATCATGAGACGCAACGCGTCGGTTTCGAACTTCGAGAAGAGCGCCGAGCCACGCACCTCGTCGGGACTCGCAATCCGGTGTCCCATCCACAGGCCATCGTTCCCGTCCCATAGCTCGCGTGCATTTGTCTTCTTCAAGTAATCCGGTAATCGGTAGCACTCGGGATTCGTTTCCCAGCCTCCCTGCTCGAAGTTGTAGCTCGCGGCGATCACTGCATGGCCGTTCAACTGACAGGCCCCGTGTCCCGCCAGCGGAAGTGCCGCTCGCCCGATGCTGCCCTGCCCGATGATGACGGCGCGGCCGTCGGTGTGAAAATTCCAGACGTCCGCAAGCGTGAGCGCCATCAAGTTTCGAGGAGAAAGACCGGGGTACGAATCAGTTGCCGCCCCCGCGACGCGGTCGAAAAGCGAGTTGCCGACAATCCCATGAACGCTTGGGTCGGCGCCCGTCGCGATCGTGGCGTGAGCGACGCTCGTGATCGACGGCAGGTAGTTGATCCGGGCGTTGGTAAACCAGGCTCCCTGGCGGCGCAGACGATCCAGCGTCGGCAAAGCAGCGGCGTACCGTGCAAAGTAATCCAAGCGCATCCCATCGAGGACCATCAGCACGATCAGGCGCGGAGGACCCTTTGCTGAACCAAGGATCGCCGGCAGCGAATGGCCCGCGCTTGTTGCTGGCATTGGCACGCCGAGAAGCGATGCGAGCGTCGGCGCCATATCCTGTTGGGTGACCGGTCCGGGGAATGTTCCCTGCCGGATGAATGTGGGGCCGTAGAGCAAGAACGGAATCCGAGTGTCGTAGTCCCACGGGCTGCCGTGCATGTATTTCACGGTCGGATCCCGCCTCGTGATGATGTGACCTTCCTTCGGGACTACGGCGATCTGACCGGTCCGTCCCGGGTAGTATGCGCGGGCGATCCGCTCGAGGAGAGCCTGTCGATCGATCGGTGACCGACTTGCACGGACGTCTTCAGCGGGCAGTGTGGCCGAATAGGCCGCGGCCACGAGGAGCAGAGCACCAACAGCTCGGAGAAGAGTCCAGTATCTGACGGTCATGATCGACAGCATGCTCGGGCGCGGCGGCGGTCGCGACATTCGATGACGAGGGTTACGAGGCTGCTGAAGTGCGCAACCTGATGGGCAATGGTAATGGAAACGGTCAATTGCGGAGAATACCGTTCACTCGCCATCTTCCAATGCTCACTCCCCATCAGGTTGGCGAGCGTTGCCTAGGGAAGTGCGTGGTCGACTCCGTGCGGCCGCCCGGGGTAGTCGAGCGTCTGCACGACCTGGTTTCCGGCGCGGTGATCGATGACCGCGACACCTGGTTTGGTGCCTCCTTCGAACGAAGCGAACGTGTAGCGCCCGCTCGGTGAGGTCCATTGATGACCGCCGATGGTGCCCGCCTCGCCACTGAGATTGACGATATCGACTTCGAACGTCCCCGTGTCGACGACAGCCATCTGGGCCGGCGACGTGCGAAGGCCGACGGTCAGGAGCTTTTCGTTCGCTGACAGACGCAGCGTATCCGGAGCGCCCAGCGTGAGCACGTCAGCGAAGGTCCGGCTTTCGAGATCGATGACCGCCAGCCTGTTCGCAGTTCGACGCGTGACGTAGACGGCTTTATCATTGTTGGTCACCGCGAGCTCGTGCGCGCCAGGCACAGTCATCCGCCAGAACACGTACCCAGTGTAGGGATCCATCGCGATGACCTCACTCGACGCGTCGCTCGCGAGATAAAGCGTGTGCCCTTCTTTTGAGAACACTCCAGCATGCACCCGCCCGTTCGTCGTGAGCGGGTTGCTGTCCCAGGGGCCGAGCAGCGTGTCGTCGTGCGTGTCCACCACCGCCACCAGGTCGGTTCCATATAGACCGAACGCGACGAGATTGCCGCCGACGCTCGCATGCACGTGGTGCGGGCGCGAGCCCGGCGGCAGGAGAATCCTGTTGACGACGACACCGGTCTCGACATCGACGATGGCAATCGCGGGAGGGTTGCCGAACTCCTCCGCAACGTAGAGCCTGCCTTTTGCGTACGCGAGGTCGCCGGGCTGCGAATTCGCCGCCATCGCCACCGTGTGGACCACCGCACCGGTGTCCGCATCGAAGCCACGAATGGTATGGCTGCCACGGTTGGCGACCCAGATCGTGCCATTGATCGATCGATGGTCAGCTTGACCCCGGAGGGCCACCGGGCCGCTCACGACGACGCACATGAGACCTGCAAGGAAGGCTGTTGGGATACGGCAGAATCTGGCCATGAGGTCCTCCTGGACACGCCACAGTTCGGCATTCACGAAGAGTGGATACGTTGGCCCGAGGAATGGTCGAAAGCCATACCCGCCATGTGAACTGTGGGTGAACTCGAGGTGAACCGAGTCGCCGGCTGCGGCGGTTTGCAACGTCACACGCACCGCTGCTTCATTGACGCTCGAGCATCGAGGCGGCTACACTTCGGCCACTCCGGCTGCCATGCAGACCCATCCGGCCCAATCGCGCGTTCGCTTCGGACGTTTCGAGTTGGACCTGACAGCGGGTGAGCTGTTCAGCGATGGCAAGCGGGTCCCGCTTCAGGAACAGCCCCGACACGTCCTCGTCGCGCTGCTCGAGCGTCCAGGCGAGCTTGTCACCCGCGACGACCTGCGCGAACGGCTTTGGAAGGCCGACACGTTCGTCGATTTCGAGCACGGCCTGAATACGGCCGTCAAGAAAGTGCGTCAGGCGCTGGGCGATTCCGCCGAGAAGCCGGAATTCATCGAAACACTCGCGCGGCGTGGCTACCGGTTCATCGGGCGTGTCGAACCGATTCAGCCGGCAGACTTGGGTATCACCAGTTCGACCGACCGCAGCGGTGCGGCGTCGGTCGCGCACCCCGGAGCACGATGGCCGCGCACTCAGGTACTGTGGAGCGCTGTCGTCATTCTGATTGCCGTCAGCGCATCCGGCGTCTGGGTCGCGAAATATGCGGCTGACGCAAACCGCTCTGCGGCGGCGCGACAACCCGCCGCGGCGCAGCTGGCGGTCATGCCCCTGCGGGTCCTGACGGATTCCAGTGATTCCGCGTATTTGGGGGTTGGTGTCGCGGACGCGATCACCACGCGCCTCGCCAACACGCGACAGATTGCCCTACGGCCCACATCGGCGGTCCTGCCGTGGCGCGACGCGCAATCCGACCCGACGCGTGTCGCCTCGTCGCTCGGCGTCCAACACCTGCTTCTGGGCACGATTCAGCCAATTGACCAGACCTACCGGATCAGCGTGCAGCTGGTACGTGCCGACGGCCTGGTGCTATGGGGGCGCACGTTCGACGAACCACGGGCCGGACTGCTTCAGCTGCAGGACCACCTTGCCGATCAGATCGTCGAGGTCCTTCGCGTCGAGCTGTCGCCGCCGGAGCGGGCGCGTTTACACGTTCGATACACCGACAATCCAGCCGCCTACGATTTGTACCTTCGGGGACGCAGCCTGCTCGCCAACTACACGGAAGCGAAGATGCGCGAGGCGATTCGCTACTTCGAGCAGGCGCTCGAGGTGGATCCGAAGTTTGCGCTCGCGCGCGCTGGCATCGCGACAGCCTGCGCCTGGTTCAGCGTGCGTTATGCCTACGAGTCCGAGGCGCTGGCATGGGGAAAACGTGCGGACGAGGAAGCACGTCGCGCTCTGGAACAGGACGGCTCCCTCGCCGACGCGCATTTCGCCATCGCAAGTGCCGCCGGTACGCTGTATGGGGAGTTCCAGTGGGACGTGGTGCTGGATCGCAGCGCCGCCGCGCTTGCAATCGATCCCTCTCTCGATCTGGCACACGTGGCCCGCATGCGTGCCTACTACCACCTCGGCCTGTT
>DATAEK010000049.1:0-5581 GCA_036258055.1 Vicinamibacterales bacterium | reverse complement strand
TTCTCAACGTCGCGCAAGGATCGCTCGAGGAGCTTCGGGACTATTTCATCCCCGCGCGCGATCTGGCCCATATCCGCCACAGCGAGCGGTGGGACGATGTGGAAGAGGTCGCTCGAATGCTCGGGGGTTACGTGCACTCACTGCGTCAGGAATCAGAGGTTTGCAGCTGACTGATTCCTCCTTGTGCTCCTACCTCCTACCTCCTAGCTCCTGCCTCCTGCCTCCTGACCTAGAACATCTGATACAGCATCAAGTACACGATCACCCCCGTCACCGACACGTACAACCAGATCGGCAGTGTCCATCGCGCGATCCGCACGTGGCGATCGAAGCGCTCGCGGAGCGCACGCAACAGGGTGATCAGAGCCATCGGGACGATCACCGCGGCGAGCACGACGTGCGAAATCAGAATCGCAAAGTAGACGCCGCGGATTGCCCCGTGCCCGGGGAACGGACGGGAGCCGACGTTCGCGTGGTAGACGAGATACGAAATCAGGAAGAGCGTGGACGCCGTGAACGCGCTGAGCATCACGCGGCGGTGCTGCTGCACCCGCCCGCGCCGGATCAGCCGATACCCGATCACGAGCAGCGTCGCTGACGTCGCGTTGAGAATCGCATTGAGGGCGGGCAGATCGGCAATCGACATTGAGGATTGATGATTGAGGATTGATGATCGCTGATTGTCGATTGAGGGATTGAAGATTGATGATCGCTGGATTGCAGATTGCGGATTGTTGATTGGTTGGCGATTGTTGATTGATTGTCGATTGTTGATTGGTTCGGCGATTATTGGTGGGCTGACGATTGTTGATGGGCTGGCGATTGTTGCTCGTCGATTGGTAATTGCCTCTTCAGGAATAATGTGCCGTCACGATCAAGCTACGATCCAATCATCCTTCCGACTTCGGCAATTCCTATTCAACAATCCCCATTCCGCAATCCAGCGATCGTCAATCCTCAATCCCTCAATCAACAATCAGCGATCCTCAATCTTCAATCCTCATTCCTCAATCAACAAATGTCAGAGTCTGTCGGCAATCATCAGAATCCAGAGCAACGGCAGATAGATGATCGATCCGAAGAACAACCGCCGCGCGTCCGGTATTTCGCGCGAGAGGCCGAACTTCACGGCCAGGGCGAGGAAGATGGCCGTCAGCGCGAACGCCCCGGTGAAGTAGGCGGGCCCGGTGAGGCCGACCAGCGTTGGCGCGAGGCTGAGCGGCATGAGCGCGGCGGAGTACATCACCGCCTGCCGGGCTGTGCTGCGGCCGTCAGGGTCGATGACCGATAGCATCGGGAAGCCGGCACGTGCGTAATCGTCGCGGTAGATCCACGCGATCGCCAGGAAGTGCGGGAGCTGCCAGAGGAAGACGATCCCGAACAGCAGCCAGGCGCCCTGCGACAGCTCGTTTCGCGCGGCGGTCCAGCCAATCACCGGCGGCAGCGCACCCGGAATGGCACCGATGACGGTCGCAAAGGAGCTGTATCGCTTGAGCGGCGTGTAGACGGCCGTGTAGCTGACGATCGTCGCGAGCGCGACGAGCGCGCTCAACGGGTTCACGCCGAACGCGAGCGTCAGCAGTCCTGCCGCCGAAAGCGTCATCGAAAACAGCAGCGCCTCGCCCGGCTGCAGCCGGCCGTCGGGGAGCGGACGCAGACGCGTCCGCCGCATCTGGCTGTCCGGGACGCGTTCGATGATCTGATTGATGCCCGACGCGCCCCCGGCGACGAGCCCGGTCCCCACCAGCGTGCAGACCAGCAGCAGAACCTGCGACGTTTCGCCTCCTGCCATCGCGTAGCCGGCGAGCGTCGACGCCACGACGAGCAGGTTCAGGCGCGGCTTGGCCAGTGCGCTGAAATCCGCTGCGCGGCTCCTCGCGGCCGAGAGCGCCACCGCGTCAGTCTTCATGGCCGGACCCCGGCTGGAGCGGACGGGAGCACGGTGCGGCGCGGGCTGACGTAGGCGACGCGCTCGAACCGGACTCGGAAGCTGCGCAGCGTCAGGACGATCGACGTCCCGAGTACGAGCGCGCCGTTGACGACGTGCGCCGTGTTGACGATTGGCTGCAGTCTTGACCACACCACGAATGCCCCCAGGGTAATCTGAACGCCCACGAAAAGCACGAGCAGGGTCGCCGGCCGCACGAGCTCGCGGCGCCGCCCGTGGTGATACCACACGTGCGCTGACGTCGCCACGATCGCCGTCGTCACGAGCAACGCGCCGGCACGGTGGGCGAAGTGGACGGCGATGGCACCCGACCACTGCGGCGGCAACAGCTGCCCGAACGCGAGCGGGAAATCCGGGATGGCTAATCCTGCCCCGATGTGACGCATCGTCGCGCCCAGCAGGATCTGGCAGTAAATCATCGCCGTGGTCGTGAGCGCAATGCGGCGGAGAATGGGATCGTCGACCGGTTCGACTGTCGTGCGCCACCCCGGGGACGTGAAGAGCGCCAGGCTGAGCGTGATGCAGAAGAAGAGCTGCGCGAGACCGGCGTGCCCGATCGAGACTGGCGCCGGGAGGAAGAACAGCACCGTCAGCCCACCGAGCAGACCCTGAAGGATCACGGCGCCGAGCGCCGAGACCGCGAGCCAGCGGACCCAGCGGCGCGGTTCCACCCGCCACGTCCACCCAGCCAGGATGATCGTCAGGAAGCCGACCGTGCTCGCGATCAGGCGATGACTGTGCTCGTACCGGATCCCGCCGACCATTTTGCTCAGCGGGAAGGAGAACATGAAGTAGCCGTAGCTGTTCGGCCAGTCTGGCACCGAGAGACCCGAGCCGGTGCTCGTTACCATGCCGCCGGCCGCAATCAGCAACACAGTCGAGGCGGCCACGAGCTTCGCATAACGATGGAGCCAGAGCATGGCGGTCACGGGCATCAGCTTGCGGGCGGAGCCTGGAACGTGAACGTCATCGCTTTCGTTTCCTTCTCGCCGAGGGTTACCGACTGCGTCTGCGCTCCCAGCTTCTCGTGCCAGGCCTCGATCGTATAGGTCCCGGCTGGAAGGTTCTTCAACTCGAACGTACCGCCGTTTGCCGTCACCGCGAAGTACGGATGATCGAGGACGCCGGCATACGCGCTCATCCAGCCGTGGACGTCGCACTTGACCGGCACCATCACCTCACGCGCGGTGAACGTTTTCGTCTGCCGCATGCCCTTCATCTGCTGGCCGAAATTGAACTCCTGGTTGACGTTCGCCATGGCATGCACGTTGTGCAGCGTGTCATCGTCGTTGACGATCTCGAGCGGTTGACCAACCCGAATCCCGAAGACATGAGGATGATACCGGCAGCCGGCCTGTTCGAGCTTGATCGATTCGGTCGGCGTCTCGAAATAGTAATGCCCCAGGCCGTCCTTCACGTACACGAACACGTTCTCCAGCCCGCCGTTGTCGACCAGGAACGTTTCGGACGTCACCGGCCCCTTGCTGTTGGTCATACAGACCGGATCCGACCCCATCTTGATCGGTGCGTTCACGGGCGGCGTTCCCTGGAGAACCACGCGCCCGGTGACGTTGCCGGCGGTGGCTTCATCGACCCGTTTGGCGTCGGCCGGCGGAGGTGCCGGGCGTGCCTCTTGTTTTCCCCCACAGGTCGAGAGGAGGAGAGCCGAGGCGAGGATGGTCCAGACGGTCGCTGGCCTCGAATTTCTGGTCGGCATAACCTTTGTTGAATATCACACGCCCGCGGCCCGGCCAAACGTGCCGGCGACGGGCGATGGGGGCCGGCGGGGCGCAGCCCCCCGTCTTTGTCAGGAAGTGCCGGCCGCGCGCAGCTTGCGCAGGATCCGATCCTGGATCCAGTGCGAGTCCCACCATTCGACCGGGTTCACCATGTGCCCGTTCACGAGCATCGTGAAGTGCAGGTGATCGCCGCCGGCCAGTCCAGTCATGCCGCTCCGGCCCAGCGTCTGCTCCTTCTCGACGGTGTCGCCGGGTTTGACGTCGATGGACGAGAGATGCGCGTAAAGCGATTGGACGCCCATCCCGTGATCGACGATCACGCAGTTCCCGTAAATGCCGAGGTCGTCTGCGTAGAGCACCTTGCCGCGATTCGCCGCGACCACCGGGTTCCCGGCGATGGACGCGAGGTCGAACCCGAGGTGGGTCTGCTTGTCGACCTCCTTCCCCTTGTAGAGATAAGTGCGCGCGTCGGCGAACGCCGACTCGACGGCGCTATTGGTGAACGGGTGGAAGACCACGCCGCGCCACAGCATCTCGGGCGCGGTCTGCTTCGCGAGTGCCGCAATCTTCTCGGCGTTCTTGCGGCGAAGCTCGCCGTTGATGACGAGGAACTTCGCGAGGTTGTCTCCGTCCGCTTTGACCTCGTTACTGCTGCCCTCGAGAATGGCCGGCACGACGCGATCGAGGAACTTGTCGTCGAGCTCGATGCGGCTGCGCTTGAACGGCTTCGGGAACGTGCGGTGATCGAAGTCTGCGCGCGCACTGTTGCCCGCTTCGTCGCGCGCGAAGACCCGCATCGGCACGTTGATGTCCTGATCGTAAAGGAGCGCGAAGAAGGCGACGTGGACTGTGGGGTCGGTGATTTTCACGCCCTCGACCGTCGCGCCGCTGGCGGGGAAGCCGGGGTATTCGACGTCGCCGATCTGCACGCCTGACTGGACGTCGTCGGGTGTGGCCTTGTAGACGACCATCTCGGTGCCGCCCAGGTTGACGTAATGGAAGGTCGACAGGACCGAGACACGCGGCCTTTCGAGACGAACCTGGATGTCGTGCGACGCGCTCGAGGTGATCGTCCGGATGTTTCGCATCACGGGTCGCGCAGCGGTCACGACGATCCTGGCCGCGCCGGACTGAAGGTCGGGGAGTAACTGCTTCCCGATCTCGCCCGTGATCTTGACGCGATCGCCCTCTTGATTGACCTGGGCCTTCCCCGGCGCATTGGTTGCGTAGATCGGCATCTGTTTGCCGTTCTGCTCGAGCACGACCTGGAGCTGCGACAGCTTCGCCTCCGGCGCCGTCACCGTCACCTCGAACGGGGTCGTCAACCCGACGAACTTCGCCGGCTTGTCAATCGCGATCGAGGGTCCCGGCATGCGTCCCGCGACGAAATAGGCACCGCCGGCGGCAACCGCGGCGAGCAGAATCAGTACCAGTAGAGCCCGGATGAGAAAGCGCATGGAGAGATGATAACGGCAACCGGGACGGCAAGTTGCGGCAACCGCGAGCGGCGTGCGGATTCCGCCCGACCGGCTTGCGCTCGCCACTGCCGGTTGTTAAAATTGGGGTTTCCTGTCGGGGCGCGTGCCGGTATCGTCTAGGGGTCAGGACACGTGGTTCTCAGCCACGGGACCGGGGTTCGAATCCCCGTACCGGTACCATCAATTACTTAAGAAACCCTCAACGCTCTAAGGCCGCAGGCCTGTCGGTTGGCAATCGAGCGGCTCTCGTCGAACGCCCGCGCAACTCGCTGCAGTCGCTCCAGTTAGCTTTGAGGACTGTCTCGTGGTATCCACGTTCGTGTGCCCCGAGCCAGTAGCTCACGTCGTGGATGCCCGCGCCGGACTCCAGGAGCCGCGACCCGAACACCTGATGAAAGTAGGGATTCTGTGATGGG
>DATAEK010000423.1:0-6958 GCA_036258055.1 Vicinamibacterales bacterium | reverse complement strand
GCGGATGTCGTCGTTGTTGTAGCGCCCTGGACCAGGACGACGGTCGCCGTAGCCTTCGATGACGCCGCCACGAAATGCTCCGGTCGTGTCGCCATCTCCGTTGCGACCATCCTGGGTTCGGCCGCCGTCATTGCGGCCGCCATCACCGCCCTGGCCCTGCTGGCCTTGTTGCCCTTGCTGGCCCTGTTGGCCTTGCTGCCCCTGTTGGCCCTGCTGCCCCTGTTGCCCTTGCTGACCTTGCTGCCCTTGCTGACCCTGTTGCCCCTGCTGGCCCTGGTGCCCTTGCTGGCCCTGTTGCCCTTGCTGGCCCTGTTGCCCCTGCTGGCCCTGTTGCCCTTGCTGGCCCTGTTGCCCTTGCTGGCCCTGTTGCCCTTGCTGACCCTGTTGCCCTTGCTGGCCCTGTTGCCCTTGCTGACCCTGTTGCCCTTGCTGGCCCTGCTGACGCTGCTGACCCTGCTGTCTCCCATCGCGTCCGGACCGCTCGCGCATGCGCTCGTCGAGCGACTGCAGACCTCGCGCGAGCTGCTGCGTCTTGTCGAGCGCCTGCTGCATGTTGTCGGCCGCGCTCGTACGCCCGAGCGCCGACGAGGCTTCGCCGAGCTTCTTGCGCACATCGTCGATCGTCGATCCGATTCGCTGCTCGATGTCGCGGACCTCGTTGCCCTGCATGCCCGCGCGGACCATCTGACGCGTGTAGCGGATCGAGTCGCGCAGCCGGTTATCGCGCATCGAGTTTGCCGCCTCGCTCAACTTGCGGGCGGACTCGGGCTCGCCCTTGCGAAGATCCCCCGCGCTCCGGTCGAGTTGTTTCTCGAGGTTGCCCGCCATCGCATCGAGCGCGTCCTTGCGTTCGGTGAGCTGTTGCACCTTCTCCTGACGGCCCTCTGTCGCCGCCTCGAGCCCCTTGACGTCGTCGGCAATCTGCTGCTGCGCCTTCGCCATCTCGTCGGCCTGGCGGAGTGCGTCCTTCACGTCGCGTTCGCCACGACCTGCCTGTGACTGCTGCAGCTTGCGCTGTGCGTCCTGCAGCCGATCGAGAGCGGTCTTGGTCTGCGCCGCGGCGTTCTGGCTGCCATTTGCAGAGGCCTGCCGCATCGCGTCAGCGGCCTCACGGAGCCGGCGCGCGGAGTCTGCGAGCTCAGGTCGATTCTCTTCGCGGGACAGCTGCTCGAGCCGGCGCGCCATTTCCTCGGCTTGCTCGGCGAGGGCGCGCTGCTGGTCACCACCGCCGCCACCGGACGTCTGCTGCCCGGCGGCGCGACGGCGCTCACGCTCCGCCTGCTGCTCCTGCCGCCGCGCGAGCTCCTTGAGCTTCTCCATCAGCTCGTCGAGTTTCTGATCGCGCTGCTCCTGCTGCGCCCGCTGGGAGGTCTCGTACTGGTTCGCCACCTTGTCGAGCTCGAGCTCGAAGATGTCCGCCAGATCTTCGGCCATCTGGCTGCCGCCGCCGCCACCGCCGCCGCCGTTGCGCTGCATGCTGACCTGGACTTCGTACTCCTCCTCGGCCTTCTGCAGGTACTGCAGCGCCTTCTGCTCGAAGGGCAGCGCCGCGTCCGGGTTGGCCTGCTGCAGCTTGGCTTCCGCGTTCTTCATCTCCGCGGATGCGAGCGGCAGGAGGTCGGCAATCTTCTTGAACGCGGGATCCTGCTGCACGAGCCGGCTGTTCATGCGGGTCACCAGCCCGTCGACCTGGTCCCGAAGCCGCGCTTCGGAGAGCGCGATGACGACGGAGCTCTCGCGCAGTTTGTCGGCGCTCACCTTCTTCCGATCACGTTGAACGTTGAACGTCGCCGCGATAATCTGCCGCTGCTGCTGCGACAGGGCCCCGACCTGCTGATTACCGCCGCCGCCGCCACCGCCGGCGTCCGACTGGGCGCGCCGGAATTCTTTGCGGAGCGGTCGAATCTGGAGGAAATAGAGATCGCTGGTCGTCGGCTTGGCGCCTTGAACCGCGTCGTTGTCGAGGGCCTTCGCGTAATACGACACGAAGTCGCCTGGTTGCACGTTCAGTTCCTCGAGGTAGAACGTGTGGCCGGCCGTGACCTCGGATAACCGCTTCTTGCCATCGAACAACCGGATGGTCTTCTCAGCGCCCCCGTTGACCGAGTACACGAGATCGAGGTCCTTGACGCCGAAGTCGTCTTCCGCGCGCGCTTCGACGAATACCTCTTCGATCGGCGACGCTGACGTGTCACGCCCCGGCTTCGAAATCGAAACGGTCGGCGGCTGATCGGTCAGCGCATCGATCGTGTACTGCGGCGACGCGTTGACGTGCTCGCCGGTCGGCGCGTCGAGTTCGATCCGGTAGAAGCCATCCTTGTCGACGCTGAACTTCCCGTCGAGGCCGCCGGCTCCGGTCGTCAGCGGCGCCTTGTCCTTGTCGTTGAGCAGGATGTCGCCGCCCGGCGATGTCATCGTCGGCACGACGTGCACGCGGACCTCAGTGCCTTTCAACACCGCGATGTCCCCGCCGTCTTCGATCTTTCGCGGCTCCAGGCCGGTGTAGGCGGGGAAATGGAACTCGAGCTCGAGCTTCTGCACGTACGGCAGGTCAACCACCTTCAACGTGTAGACCGGCGAACGCACGCCGGCCGCCTCGACGAAGTACTCCATCGGGCTGGTGAGATCGAAGATCATGCCCTCGTATTGATGACCGTCCTGGCTGGATTCCGAACGCACGAGCGGAAGCCGCTCGTACGGCGCATCGGCGGCCTTCCGGACGATCAGGGCGGCCTGATCCGCTTCAAAGCCATCGAGCTTCGCGGTGATCGTCTGATCCGCGCCGCGCGGGACCGAGGCGTTGCCCGGTGAAACCTCGATGCGGTAGGGCGCTGCCGCCTCGACGCTGCGCGACACGACCAGCAACGCCGAAAGCGCGTGGCGCAGATATGCGGGCCCGAACGTGAAAATCGCCAGTGCGGCCGCACCAATCAGCGCAACTGCACCCGAGTACCTTCGAAGCGGCACGCGCTCGACGCTGCGGCCGCCATCGATCGCCTGGCACTTCTCGACGGCCGACTCCACGAGGCGCCGGACCAGGGCGGCCGAGTGCGGCGACGACGCGCCGGCTGTCCGGCTCGCCTCGACCGCGCTGATGATCGAGGCCTGAAGCGACGGCTCATGCTCCTCGAGGTACAACGCCACCTGCTCGTCCGAGACGCGACGGAGAAGCGGACGCGCCAGGAACCAGCCCACCAGCGCGAGCACTGAGAGGCCGAGGACGACGCGGAAGGTGACGATGGCACTGGGGCTGAAGCGCCACGATTCGAGGCCGACTGCCGACAGCAGCAGGACCGCAACCCCGATCCCAAGGACGCCCACCGCACCGCGCAGCGCCAGCTTGTAGCGCCAGCGCCGGCGTACTTGATGAATGATGTCGATAAGGTCGGTGGGATCCTGGGAACGCCGTGGTGAGATACGCATTGCGTCGTTCTCCTGACTAGACCGGGGGGCTTCGCCCCGCCGGACCCCCCATCGCCGTCGCTCGCGGGGACCCCGTCGCCCCGCTCCGCTCCGGCGGGGCGCGCCTGCGGCGCGCCTTGCCAGTCAGATAGGAGACCGGGGGGCTTCACCCCGCCGGACCTTCCACCGCCGTCGCTCGCGGGGAGCCCTTCGCCCTGGTCCGCTCCGGCGGGGCGCGCCCGTGGCGCGCTAACGCGCGTCACGCGCTCACGTCGCGCCGCGTTCACCGAGCGCACGGGATGCAAGCCCCGCCGGACCGCGTCAATGGCCATCCACATGTGCCATGCCGAGACGAAGTACAACTGCGTCCCCGAGCGTCGGCAGTCGTCGGCGAGGTAGCGCAGCGCCCGGTCAAGTACGCCGTCGTCGGCGAGCAACGGCACGGCGTTCTTCTCCGGAGCGCCGTGCGCAAACAGCTTGATGAACAAATCCTCGCCAATCCGGGGGGCCGCGCGTTTCCACAGCGTGACGCGGTGGCGCGTCGGCTGACAGTGGCCGGCCAGCTCGCCGACTTCGATGCGGGGCACGAGCGGCCGCCGCCACTCCCGAAGATTGAGCGTCAGCGGCCCGGGGATCATGAGCAGGTCACCGGCCGCGCTTCGCGCTGTCACGGGGACGCCCGTATCGTGAGAC
The DNA here is from genome assembly GCA_036258055.1 of Vicinamibacterales bacterium. Classification (GTDB taxonomy): domain Bacteria; phylum Acidobacteriota; class Vicinamibacteria; order Vicinamibacterales; family 2-12-FULL-66-21; genus DATAEK01. The sequence goes on along the minus strand of DATAEK010000423.1, from coordinate 2,863 downwards.
TTGGGCCGGGTCGGATCGTCGGTGGCCCAGTAGATCGTGTTCACGATACGGGTCTGGGCCGGCGAAGGCGCCGCCGGCAGGGTGAAATCGGCGTAGCAGCCCAGCCTGCGCAGCAGCGTGATCTCGTTGCTGAGCCCGCAGTCGCGGCCGCCCGGCAAAGAGTTGTCCAGCGCCCAGTTGCCGTGGACGAAACCGAACCGGATGCCGCGGTCGTCACGGCGCAGCAGCCCGTGTCTGGTGTGGAGGCGCTCGATGAAGGTTCCGACGCGATCGACAAACGCCGCCTCGCTGTCAGCGTGATGATGCAGATGCACTTCGATGTCCGCGACCTTCGTGCCGGCCAGTCGCGACAGCGCATCGAGCGCGGCCGGGTGGTATTGCTCTTCGGGATAGAAGAAGGTGTAACAGGGCGGTCGACCGGCGTCGTCCACATGCCGTCGAGCGATTCGCGGCCAGCATCTGGCCCATCGCTGTACGCGTTCGAGCGCGATTCGATCGTCCGCGCGACGCCACCATGGTTCGAAGTGATCCGCGATCGTGACCCACACTCGCGTGATCGTCGACCTGTGGCTGTCAGACATGTTGCGCAGACGGGTGGCGACGCATCCAGGCAACCACAGATGCAGCGTGCGCACGGGTTCGAGTCTTCCCAGGTTCATAGGATCTCCGCCACACGTGTCGTCACGCTCGGGGCAACGCTCCGATCGGTCACGACATGGGCGGCTGTAGACGGGGCCGGCGCGGTGAGCCGCTCGCCCAATGGCGAGGGAGCCATCCGTGCGGTCGGCGTCCAGACGATCGACTGCGACCCACGCCCGAAGGCGATCAACCCGAGAAGGAGCGCGAGGTTCATCGAAAGAAAGTAGTAAGGGATGCTAGCCGGCGCCCAGTATCGTGCGCGGAGATCGAGGCGATGTCCCATCAAGGCGAGCAGCACCAGCATCCCACCCAACGCGGCGGCAACGCCGTACAGCGGTTCGCGTGCCAGCATCGCCGCCGAGATCTGCGCCGCGGCCAGGAAAAGAGGCACGAACCATCGGCACACTTTGTGCGACCAGAACGCCAGCGCCACGGCGCCGGTCATCGGATTGAGCATGCGCCAGGTATGACGCAGCGCGTGAAAGTTACCGGCCCCGATCCGCACGCGCCGCCTGAACTCGTGGCGCGCGTTCGGCGCGACTTCTTCCCAGGCGATCGCCTCGGGCTCGTAGACCACGCGATAGCCGGCGGCGCGCACGTTCATGGCGATGAGAAAGTCCTCGACGATCCCATCGGCCGGGATCGCCACAAAGAGGGACCGTCGAATGGCGAACACGGCGCCGTTGGCGCCGACGAGCATGTTCAAGCGGCTCTCGAGAAACTTGAGCAGGGTTTCAAATCGCCAGTAGAGCTGCTCGCCGGTTGTCTGGCCGTCGCGCGATCGCAACCGAAGCTCGCCGCAGACACAGCCGATCTCAGGTCGCCTGAAATGTCGCACGAGGCTGTGAATGGCATCAGGCTCGAACTCGGTGTTCGCGTCGCAGAACACGACGATCTCGCCTCGCACCCGCGGCAGCAGCCGGTTGAGTACGGCGGGCTTCCCGCCGCGGTCGCGGAACTCGTATACCGACGCGTTCGGCGGCGCCGCGGCGCGCGCGAGCGCAGCGGTCGCGTCGGTGCATCCGTCGCAGCCGACCAGGATTTCGAGCGATTCGGCGGGGTAGTCCAGGTCCGCGCAGTTCAACATCTTGTGCGCGATGATCGCTTCTTCGTTGTGCGCCGCGAACACAATCGAGACACGTGGACGATCGGCCGGGTCCCGGCTGACACGCCGAGTGCGCCGCGCCAGACCGAATCGGAGGTCGCTTGTGAACTGTTGGAGACTGCCCAGAACGATCAGGAAGACGGGATAGCCGCCGTACGTGTACAGCAGGAGCCCGACGGAAACCCAGAACATCACGCGCACGGTCGCAGATCCCTGCGCAACGATGCGCGTCGAGCCGAAACCCGTCGGTCAGGCGAGAGCTCCGCGTAGGAAATCAGCTGCACCGGCAGACCCGTTCGAGCGATCCAGTCGCTCTCGAGGATCGCGGTCTCTTCAGCGGCGTACGGGGCCCCGGGGTGGACCATCAGCTCGATCCGGCCGATCGACCGTTTTCTGGTGGCTTCCGCGTGGTAATAGGTGAGGAATTCGGTGAACGCGTCAGTGGTGTGCGTCACGTACATGGACCTCAGCGCCCAGTTGTACGCGCGCTTCTTCCAGAGCAGATCGGCCGGACACGGCCGGTCCGACGAATAGAAATTCTTGGCGAGGCGGACTCGGCGAATGTGGAAGCGCCTCTGCACCTCCTTCAGAACGGGGAAGAAGATCGGCCGGGTGTGCACGTGATGATGTGAATCGACATGACTGATGCGGACGCCGAGCGACGCCACGCGCTGGATCTGGGCGCAGAGTTCCTGATAGACGGCACGCAGCCGCTCCGGGCCTGGCCGTGCCGTCTCGTTCGCACGCGACATCTGCCCTCGCTCGTCGATGAGCAGCCGTGCGCCAGGACCTGCCGTCAGGGGCTCGAACTGGGTCAAGTTCAGATGCACGCCAAACGAGCACCGCGAGAACTTCGAAGCACGGTGCGCGGCCTCGGACGTCGCGGGCGCGTTCGCCATGATCGTCGCCGAGGAGATCCGCCCTCTTGAGATCAGGTCGAAGGTGGCCTGGTTCACCTCCTGGCTCACCCCGAGATCGTCCGCGTTGACGATGACGGCAATGCTCGCCATTACGACCGCCCCATCCGTACGAGCGTGGATGGCAGAGCACGCCGGGGATTCACATCTCCTGCGGCCTCGGCAGGCTCGGCGTGCTTCCGGGAACGCTCCGCCATGACCG
>DATAEK010000026.1:0-9417 GCA_036258055.1 Vicinamibacterales bacterium | reverse complement strand
CTGCCGGATCTGCTGCTTCGAGCCGCGGGCGCCCGAGTCGGCCATGATGTAGACCGGGTTGAAGTTCCGCCCGGACTGGTCGAGCTCCTCCATCTCGCTGAACATCTCGTCGGCGATCTTCTCGGTGACGTCCGACCACACGGCGATGACCTTGTTGTAGCGTTCGCCGTTGGTGATCGCGCCTTCGAGGTACTGCCCTTCGACCTTGATCACTTCGTCGCGGGCGCGCTCGACGAGCGCCGCCTTCTCGGACGGAATGATCAGATCATCGATCCCGATCGACAGGCCCGAGCGCGTCGCATACGTGAAGCCGAGGTGCTTCAGACTGTCGAGCATCTCGACCGTCTTCTCGAGCCCGAAGTGCAGGTGGCAGTACTGCACGACCTGCTGCAGACCCTTCTTCTTCAGGAGGCCGTTGACGAACGGCATCACCGACGGCAGCGACGTGTTGAAGATCACCCGTCCGACCGTGGTGTTGATGATCTTGTTCGAGACCTCCTGCACCTCGGCCTGGAGCACGGCCTGATCGTCACGCGCGACGGTCAAGTCGAGCAGGCTGCCGGAAAAACGCAGCCGGATCGGCGTGAGCGTCTCCAACTCGCCGGCTTCCAGCGCGAGGATGACGTCATCGGTGTTGCCGAACACGCGCCCTTCGCCCTTCGCGCCGGGCCGCGACTTCGTCAGGTAGTAGCACCCGAGCACGATGTCCTGCGACGGAATCGCGATCGGCGCGCCGCTCGCCGGCGACAGGATGTTGTTCGAGGACATCATCAGAACCGATGCCTCGATCTGCGCTTCCGGCGCGAGCGGAATGTGGACGGCCATCTGGTCGCCGTCGAAGTCGGCGTTGAACGCCGTGCAGACGAGCGGGTGGATCCGGATCGCCTTGCCCTCGACCAGCACCGGCTCGAACGCCTGGATGCCCAGACGGTGGAGCGTCGGCGCGCGGTTCAACAGGACCGGATGCTCGCGGATGACCTCTTCGAGCACGTCCCACACCTCGGGACGCTGCTGCTCGACCATCTCCTTCGCCTGCTTGATCGTCGCGACCAGGCCGCGTTCCTCGAGCTTGTTGTAGATGAACGGCTTGAAGAGCTCGAGCGCCATCTTCTTCGGTAGCCCGCACTGGTGGAGTTTCAGCTCGGGGCCAACGACGATGACCGAACGGCCGGAGTAGTCCACGCGCTTGCCGAGCAGGTTCTGACGGAAGCGTCCCTGCTTGCCCTTGAGCGTGTCGGAGAGCGACTTCAGCGGACGGTTGTTCGCGCCGCGCAGAACACGACCGCGCCGTCCGTTGTCGAAGAGCGCGTCCACGGCTTCCTGGAGCATGCGCTTTTCGTTGCGGATGATGACGTCGGGCGCCTTCAGCTCGATGAGCTTCTTCAACCGGTTGTTCCGGTTGATGACGCGGCGATAGAGATCGTTCAGATCCGACGTCGCGAACCGGCCGCCGTCGAGCGGCACGAGCGGCCTGAGCTCGGGCGGAATGACCGGAATCACGTCGAGGATCATCCACTCGGGCCGGTTGGTGGACTTCCGGAACGAGTCGACGACCTTCAGCCGCTTGGCGTACTTCAGCTTCTTCTGTGCGGACGGCTCCGCCCGCATCTTGTCGCGCAGCTCCTGCGCCAGCTTCTCGACGCTGACGCGCCTCAGAAGCTCCTTGATGGCTTCGGCGCCCATCTGCGCGCGGAACTTGATCCCGTTCTCTTCGCGCGCCTTGCGGAACTGCTCCTCGGAGAGGAGCTGGTTCTGCTTGAGGTCGGTGTCGCCCGGCTCGATGACGACGTAGGCCTCGAAGTAGAGGACGCGCTCGAGATCGCGCAGCGAGATGTCGAGCAGGTGGCCGATGCGGCTCGGCAGCCCCTTGAAGAACCAGACGTGGCTGACCGGCGTCGCGAGCGTGATGTGACCCAGACGCTCACGGCGGACCTTCGCCTGCGTGACCTCGACGCCGCACTTGTCGCAGATCACGCCGCGGTGCTTCATGCGCTTGTACTTGCCGCAGAGGCACTCCCAGTCGGTCACCGGGCCGAAGATCTTCGCGCAGAACAGACCGTCGCGCTCCGGCTTGAACGTCCGGTAGTTGATCGTCTCCGGCTTGGTCACCTCACCGTGCGACCACGAGAGGATCTTCTCGGGTGACGCGAGGCTGATCCGGATGGCGTCGAAGTCGCTGGTCAGAGAACCGCGGGTGTCAAAAGATGGACGCATTGTGTGTAATTACCCCTCTGCCAATACGGGTTCGCCTTCGTCGGGCGTGACCGCCTCGAGGGCCGGCTTCTTCTTCGTCTTCATCAGCTCGACGTCCAGACACAGCGCCTGGAGCTCGCGGATAAGCACGTTGAACGACTCGGGCAGGCCGGGCTGGAACGAGGCGTCGCCCTTGACGATCGCTTCGTAGATCTTCGCCCGTCCCGTCACGTCGTCGGACTTCGCGGTGAGAAGCTCCTGGAGGATGTGCGCCGCGCCGTAGGCTTCGAGCGCCCAGACCTCCATTTCGCCGAACCGCTGACCGCCGAACTGCGCCTTGCCGCCGAGCGGCTGCTGGGTGATGAGCGAGTACGGCCCGATCGACCGCGCGTGGATCTTGTCGTCGACCAGGTGCGACAGCTTCAGCATGTAGATGTAGCCGACCGTCACGTCCTGCTCGAACTCCTGACCCGTCATGCCGTCGTAGAGCTTGGTCTTGCCGCTCTTCGGCAGCCCTGCCTGCTCGAGCCAGTTCTTGATCTCACCTTCGGTCGCGCCGTCGAAGACCGGCGTCGCGAAGTAGAGGCCGAGCGCGTGCGCGGCCCACCCGAGGTGGGTTTCGAGAATCTGACCGACGTTCATACGAGACGGAACGCCGAGCGGGTTGAGCACGATCTCGACCGGTGTGCCGTCGGGGAGGTACGGCATGTCCTCTTCCGGCAGGATGCGTGCGATGACGCCCTTGTTGCCGTGACGGCCAGCCATCTTGTCGCCGACCGACAGCTTGCGCTTCATCGCGACGTACACCTTCACGAGCTTGATGACGCCCGGAGGCAGCTCGTCGCCGCGCCGCACCTTCTCCTTCTTCTCCTCGAACTGCTGGCGGATGACTTCCACCTGCCGCTCGGTGCGCTCCTCGAGCTCGCGGAGATCCTCCTCGAGCCGCGGATCGTCGGTCGCTACCTTGAGGCGCACAATCGCTTCGTAGGGCAGCGACTGCAGCACGTCCGGCGTCAGCTGAGTGCTCTTGCGGAGCAGCCGCTCGCGACCGTGCTCGTCGTAGAGGTCCGCACGCGACTCCTGCCCCTGCAGCATCCCGATCACGCGCTTCTTCACTTCATCGTGAAGGATGCGGATCTCGTCCTGCAGGTTCTTCTCCATCATGTCGAGCTCTTCCTGCTCGATCGCTTTCGCACGGTCATCTTTCTCGATGCCCTTGCGGGAGAAGATCTTCACGCCGACGATGATGCCCTCGATGCCCGGCGGGCAGATGAGCGACGCATCTCTGACGTCTCCGGCCTTCTCGCCGAAGATCGCGCGCAGCAGCTTCTCTTCCGGCGTGAGCTGGGTCTCCCCCTTCGGCGTGACTTTGCCGACCAGGATGTCGCCCGGCTTCACGGCCGCGCCGATGCGGATGATGCCGCTCTCGTCGAGGTCGCGCAGGTAGCCCTCACCCACGTTCGGAATGTCGCGGGTGATTTCCTCGGGGCCGAGCTTCGTGTCGCGGGCCTCGATCTCGAACTCCTCGATGTGGATCGACGTGTAGTAGTCGTCCTTCACCATCCGCTCGGAGACGAGGATCGCGTCCTCGAAGTTGTAGCCGCGCCACGGCATGAACGCGACGAGCACGTTCCGTCCAAGCGCCAGCTCGCCCAGCTCCGTGCAGGGTCCATCGCCGAGCACCTGACCCTTGTGGACCTTCTGGCCCACGCGGACGATCGGCTTCTGGTTGATGCACGTGTTCTGGTTCGACCGCTTGAACTTCGTCATCGGGTAGATGTCGGCGCCCATCTCGCGCGAGGTCGCCTCGGTCTCCCCTTCCACGCGCACGACGATGCGCTGGCTGTCCACGAAGTCCACGGTCCCGGATCGGCGCGCCACGACGACGGCGCCCGAATCCCGCGCGGTGATGTACTCCATCCCCGTGCCGACATACGGCGAACGGGCGCGGAGCAGCGGCACCGCCTGGCGCTGCATGTTCGATCCCATCAGCGCGCGGTTCGCATCGTCGTTCTCCAGGAACGGGACGAGCGAGGCGGCGACCGAGACCAGCTGTTTCGGTGACACGTCGATGAACTCGACCTTGTCGCGTGGCGAGAGGATGAAGTTCCCGGCCTGCCGCGCGTTGACGCGGTCGGTCGTGAACTTCCCATTCTCGTCCACCTGCGCGTTGGCCTGCGCGATGATGTACTGGTCCTCTTCCCACGCCGAGAGGTAGTAGGAGTAGGGCTCGTACTCGAGACCGCGCCGCCGCTTGCCCGCCTTGTTGTCGACGTCTTTCGGATCGGCGCCGACATCGGACGCCTCGACGATGTCGCCAACCTTGTACTTCGTGTTCCCGCCGGCATTGGTGATGACGACGAAGTCGACCACACGCCCGCCCTTGACTTTGCGGTACGGCGACTCGATGAACCCGAACTCGTTGATGCGCGCGTAGCACGAGAGCGACGAAATCAGGCCGATGTTCGGACCTTCCGGCGTCTCAATCGGGCAGATGCGTCCGTAGTGGGTCGGGTGCACGTCTCGCACCTCGAATCCGGCGCGCTCGCGCGACAGACCGCCGGGCCCGAGCGCCGAGAGCCGCCGCTTGTGCGTGACCTCGGAGAGCGGGTTGGTCTGGTCCATGAACTGCGACAGCTGCGACGACCCGAAGAACTCGCGAATCGCGGCCATGACCGGCTTCGCGTTGATCAGGTCGTGGGGCATGGCGGTCGCCATTTCCTGGTAGACCGACATCTTCTCCTTGATCGCGCGCTCCATCCGGACCAGACCGATGCGGAACTGGTTCTCGAGGAGCTCGCCAACCGACCGCACGCGGCGGTTGCCGAGGTGATCGATGTCGTCCACGTTGGCGGGGTTCCGCCGCAGCTTCAGCTGGTACTTGATCACCTCGTAGAAGTCCTGTGGGTGCAGGATCTTCTCGTCGAGGGGCGTGTTCAGCCTCAGCTTGGTGTTCAGCTTGAGCCGGCCGACCCGCGAGAAGTCGTACTTCTGCGGGTTGAAGAACATGTTCTCGAAAAGCGATCGCGAGCTGTCGAGCGTCGGCGGATCGCCGGGACGCAGACGGCGGTAGATCTCGATGAGCGCCTCTTCGTGTGTGTGGATCGGATCCTTCTTCAGCGTCTGCGACAGCACGGGACCGATCTCATCGCGCTCGGGAAAGAAGATCTCGAGCTTGTCGACGTTCTTCTCCTGCGCCATCGAGATGACGCGCGGCGTGACCTCCTCGTTCGCCTCGAGGATGACCTCACCGGTCGACGGATCGACGACGTCCGCCGCGGCGAACGCGCCTTCCATCTCGGCATCGGCGACCTCCACCGCTTCGACGTTCGCCTTCTTCAGCGCGGCGAGCGCCGACGATGTGATCTTCTTGCCCGCGTGCGTGACGGTCTCGGCGCCAATCGTGATGTCCTTGGCCGCGCGGAGCCCCTGCAGGCTGTCGTTGACCGCCCAGTAGATGGATCCGCCCTTCAGATACAGCTTGTCGACCGTGTAGAAGGTCCGGATGATCTCGTCCGCGCCGCGGAGCCCCAATGCGCGCAGGAACACCGTCGCGAGGAACTTGCGCTTGCGGTCGATCCGCACGTAGAGCAGGTTCTTCGTGTCGTACTCGAACTCCACCCAGGACCCGCGATACGGAATGATCTGGGCGATGTAGAGCGTCTTGTCCTCGGAGTGGAAGAACGCGCCCGGCGACCGGTGCAACTGCGAGACGATGACGCGCTCGGTGCCGTTGATGATGAACGTGCCGTTGTCCGTCATCAGCGGGATGTCGCCGAAGTAGACCTCCTGCTCCTTGATGTCGCGGATGGTCTTGACCCCGGTCTCCGGATCCTTGTTCCAGACCACCAGCCGGATCGTGACCTTCAGCGGCACGGCGTAGGTCATGCCGCGCTCCTGACACTCGTCGACGTCGTACTTCAGCTTCAGGCCGACGGTGTTGCCGCAGATGTCGCAGATGTCGCCCCGCGCCTCGTTGGGCTTGCCACAGCGCGGGCAGAGCACCTCGTGCTCGCCGTAGGGGTCGGCAATCAGCGTGTGGCCGCAGTTCACGCATGGCTTGCGGAGGTGGTGCAGGCCGGCGAGCCGGCCGCACTTGCACTCCCAGTTCCCGATCGAATACTCGATGAACTCGAGCGACGAGTTCTCGCGGAAGTCCGAGATCGGGAAGACCGACTTGAAAACCGACTGCAACCCGGCGTCATCGCGCTCCGATGGGAGCCGGTTCATCTGGAGGAATCGTTCGTACGACTTCTTCTGGATCTCGATGAGGTTCGGGATCGGAATGGTCGTCTTGATTTTCGAAAAGTCGATGCGCTCTCGGTAGACGTTCTTGGGGAGGCTGTACATGCTGATGAAGACCTCGGGACTCGGCGTTCGGCGACTGGCGCTCGAACGCGCTTCCAAGGGAAAAACTTGCAAACGGCACCGGCGGCAGGTTCTGCGTCATGCGAACGCCGACCGCCGAATCCCGTCAAACGGCCGGCTGAAGCCGGCCTCTACAAACGGAAGGGCGGCGCACACGCGCCGCCGACCACTACTTGACCTCGACCTTCGCGCCGACGTCCTCGAACTTCTTCTTGATGGCTTCGGCCTCGTCCTTCGGGATGCCTTCCTTGATCGGCTTGGGCGCACCCTCGACGAGATCCTTCGCCTCCTTGAGGCCGAGGCTGGTGACCTCGCGGACGACCTTGATCACGTTGATCTTGTTGCTGCCGACTTCCGTCAGCGTCGCGGTGAACTCGGTCTTCTCCTCCACCGGCGCCGCCGCCCCGCCAGCCGCCGCGCCGCCACCCATCGGCATCGCCATCGGCATCGCCGCGGCCGCCGACACGCCGAGCTCCTTCTCGAGCTCCTTCACGAGCTGCGACAGCTCGAGGACGGAAATACCCTTGATGTAGTCGACAACTTCCTGCTGCGTCAGTGCCATCTCTGAATGCTCCTGATTACCCGGTTGATGAATGCGAATTGCCTGTCGTTCGCGGCGAGGCCGTCAGGCCTCGGCGCGCTTCTTCTCCGCCTGGACCAACACGCTCATGAGATCGCGCGGTGCGGCGTTGAGCACGCTCACCAGCTGCACCATCGGCGCCTGGAGCAGGAACAGGAGCTTGGCGTAGAGCTCCGGCTTCCCGGGCATCGTCGCGAGCTCGTTGACCTCGGCTGCCTTGATCGGACGCCCTTGGACAACGGCCGCTTTGATGCGCAGCGCTGGCGTCGCCTTGGCGAACGTTGTCAGCACCTTTGCCAGCGCGACCGGATCCTCTCCGCTGTACGCGACGGCGGTCGTGCCCGTGAAGAACTCACCAAGCGCCTCGAAGCTCGTGCCCTTCAACGCCCGCCTGGCCAGCGTGTTCTTGACGACCTTGTACTGCCCGCGCGCACCGCGCACCTGACGGCGCAGCTCGGTCACCTCGGGCACCTTCAGGCCCTTGTAATCGACCACCACGGCGCTCTCGGTTCCCTTGAAGGCGTTCGCGAGGTCTTGAAGCTCTTCTTCTTTGATTGCTCTAGTGACTGCCATTTTTTTAGTCTGCGCTGGGGCCCCACCCCAGCGCCTGCCAGCCCTCGCTTCGCTCGGGCCGCTGGTTAGTGGCGACTTTCCGCTCTCAGAGCATCAGGCGGGCCGTTCCATTGCCCATGTGCCCTTGCCCATTTCCGATCCGCCGGCGAAGCCGGCGTTCAGTGTTTCGTCGCTTCAACAACCGTCGTATCGATCGTGATTCCCGGACCCATCGTCGACGACATCGTCACGCTGCGGAGGTACCTGCCCTTCGCGGCGGATGGCTTCGCTTTCACGACGCTGTCCACGAGGGCGTGCGCGTTCTCGATCAGGTTCTGCGTGGCGAACGACATCTTGCCGATCGGCGCGTGGACGATCCCGGTCTTGTCGACGCGGAATTCCACTTTGCCGGCCTTGATTTCCTTGACCGCCTTGCCGATGTCCATCGTGACCGTGCCCGTCTTCGGGTTCGGCATCAGGCCGCGCGGACCGAGGACTTTCCCGAGCTTGCCGACGGCGCGCATCATGTCGGGGGTGGCGACGACGGCATCGAAGTCCATCCAGCCGCCTTGAATCTTGTCGACGACTTCTTCGCCGCCGACGAAATCCGCGCCCGCCTCCTGCGCTTCCCTCTGCTTGTCGCCACCGGCAATCGCGAGCACCCGCTTGCTCTTGCCGAGGCCATGCGGCAGCACGACCGTGCCGCGGACCATCTGGTCGGCGTGCTTCGGATCGACGCCGAGGCGAAGCGCGATCTCGACAGTCTCGTCGAATTTCGCAAACTTCACTTTCTGCATGAGGGGAACGGCGTCCTCGATCGTATGCGGCCGATCGGGCACCTGCTGACGGGCAGCCGCGAATTTCTTCCCTGTCTTGCGCATGTCCTGCCTCTGTGGTTCAACCGGCCGCGCGATGCGGCCTCCCACTTTTTTCAGTTTGCCGTGGGGCCCCACCCCCACGGCCTGCCAGCGCTCGCTTCGCTCGCGCCGCTGGCTAGCGGCGACTATCCGCTTTCACGGCATTTTGGCGGGCCGTTCTCCATGGCCCATGTCCCATCGCCCATTTCCCATCCGCCGGCAAAGCCGGCGGTTAGCCGACGACGTCAATTCCCATCGAGCGAGCCGTGCCCGCAATCGTCTTGAACGCGGCGTCGAGTGACTCGGCGTTCAGGTCCGGCATCTTTAGCTTCGCGATGTCCTCGACCTGCTTCTTCGTCACCGTCCCAACCTTGTTCTTGTTGGGTTCGTTCGATCCCTTGGCGAGATTCGCGGCGCGCTTGAGCAGCACCGACGCGGGCGGCGTCTTGGTGATGAACGTGTAGGACCGGTCCGCGTACACCGTGACGACGACGGGAATGATCAGCCCTTCGTCTTTCGAGGTCTTCGCGTTGAAGTTCTTGCAGAAGTCCATGATATTGACGCCGTGGGGACCGAGCGCGGTCCCGACTGGCGGCGCCGGGGTGGCTTTCCCCGCCGCGATCTGGAGCTTCACCAGTGCCTGTACTTTTTTCATTTTCTTAGTTTGCGCTGGGGCCCCACCCCCAGCGCCTGCCAGCGCTTCGCTTCGCTCGCGCCGCTGATTCGTTGCGACTATCCGCTTTCACAACACCCTGCTGGGGCCCACTTCAACCGGCTGCCAGCGCTTCGCTTCGCTCGCGCCGCTGATTCGTTGCGACTATCCGCTTTCACAACACCCTGCTGGGGCCCACTTCAACCCCGCTGCCA
>DATAEK010000021.1:0-4968 GCA_036258055.1 Vicinamibacterales bacterium | reverse complement strand
GTGCTCGCGAGCGCCGAGAAGCGCATCGAGCTCGGCCTGCGTCCGGGGGGCTTCGGCATGCTGATCGTGCGGCAGATCGTCGACGAGCTCGTGTACAACGAGCGAGGTAACGAGGTGCTCCTCATCAAGCACCTGAACTGAGTCGGAGATCCGATGCGCGCTCCCGCCTGGCGTCGTTTCACCTTCCTCCTGACGGCCATCGTCATCGCCGCCGTTCCCCTTGCCGTCGCCCGCCAGAATCCGGCGGTCACGGCGGCGGGCTACGCGCGCGCGGAGAAGTTCCTCGCGCAGAACGTGACGAACCTGGTCGTCGGCGGCAGCGTCGCGGCCAACTGGCTGGCTGACGATCGCCTGTGGTACCGCAATCTGCTCGCGGATGGCGCCGAGTTCATTCTCGTCGATCCCGCCAGGAAGACACGGGCTCGCGCGTTCGATCACGCGAAGCTCGCTGCGGCGCTCTCGATTGCGGCTGGCGCACGTTACGACGCCACTCATCTCCCGTTCGAGGCCATCGATATCACGCCGGACGGGCGCGCCGTTTCGTTCAACGTGGGCGCGAAGCGCTGGACCTGTGATACCGATGGCGTCCGTTGCGCCGCCGCAGGGGATGCCGTCCGGCCGCGACAGACGCCCGAAACAGGGAGGGGTGGCCGCGGCGGACGCGGCGGCGGTGGTCTGGCGTCCTCCGACGGGAAGCCGCTCGCGATGTCGCCGGACGGCAGTCGCGGTGTGTTCGTCCGCGACTGGAACCTGTGGATCCACGACGTCGCCACGCGCCAGGAGCGGCAGCTCACCTCCGACGGCGTGAAGTACTTTGGCTACGCTACGGACAACGCCGGCTGGAGCTCGAGCGATCGCGCGATCGTCCTCTGGTCGCCCGACTCGAAAAAGCTGGCCACGCAGCAGCAGGACGAACGGCAGGTCGGCGAGATGTACCTCGTGAACACGACCGTCGGCCATCCGACGCTGCGCATCGCGAAGTTCCCGCTGCCCGCCGATCCGGTGATGGCGATGATTCACCGCGTCGTGATCGACGCCGGCACCGGAGCCATCACCAGGCTGCAGATGCCGCCGGACTTCCACCGCGCGACGCTCGGCGACAACATCAGCATGCGCGACTACAACTGGAGCCCTGACGGCTCGAGGCTCGCCATCGCGTCGGTCTCGCGCGATCACAAGCACGTCTGGGTCAGCATTGCCGACACCAGCACTGGCGCCGTTCGGAAAGTGCTCGACGAGACCGTTCCAACCCAGTTCGAGTCGCGGTCAGGATGGGACGCCCTGTGGGGCTCGAACGAAATCGTCTGGCACTCGGAACGCGACAACTGGGGTCAACTCTACCTCTACGACCTGCAGAGCGGCGCGTTGAAGAACAAGATCACGTCGGGTGACGGTCCGGTGACGCAGATCGCGCGCATCGACGAGAAGACCCGCACAGTCTGGTACGGTGCGAACGGACGCGAGAAGGGCCAGGATCCGTACTTCCTGCACTTCTACCGCATCGGCCTCGACGGCAAGAACCCCGTGTCGCTGACGCCGGACGATGGCACGCATGCCATTCAGCTATCGCCGTCGGGGCGCTACCTCGTCGACACCTACTCGAAGCCCGATGTGCCGCCGGTCGTGGCGCTTCGTGACGCGGACGGCAAGCTCGTGATGCCACTCGAGAAAGCCGACATCTCCAAGCTCCTCGCCACCGGCTGGAAACCGCCGGTGCCGATCACGATGACGGCGCACGACGGCAAGACCGACATCTACGGGCTCATGTTCCGGCCCACGAACTTCGACCCGTCGAAGAAGTACCCGATCGTCAACAACGTCTATCCGGGACCGCAGACCGGCAGTACCGGCAGCCGTGCGTTCACACCGGCTCGCGGCGATCGACAAGCGCTCGCGGAGCTCGGCGTCATCGTCGTCACGATCGACGGCATGGGTACGCCGGGCCGCTCCAAGGCGTTCCAGGATGCGTACTACGGCGCGATGGGCCGCGACAACACGATCCCGGATCAGATCGCCGGCATGAAGGAGCTCGCGCAGAAGTATCCCTACATCGATCTCACCCGGGCAGGGATCTGGGGACATTCGGGCGGCGGCTTCGCCACGACCACCGCGATGTTCCGCTTTCCTGACTTCTTCAAGGCCGGGATCGCCGAGTCGGGCAACCACGACCAGCGCGAGAACGAGGACGATTGGGGCGAGCGGTATCAGGGACTGGTGGTGAAGAACGCGGACGGCACCGACAGCTACGACGCGGAAGCGAACCAGAACTTCGCGAAGAACCTGAACGGCCATCTGCTCCTCGCGCACGGCACGATGGACACCAACGTCCCGCCGTATCAGACGATGCTCGTCGCGGACGCGCTCATCAAGGCCAACAAGGATTTCGACCTGCTGCTCCTGCCGAATCAGAATCACGGCTACGGCAGCGCGTCCGCCTACATGATGCGGCGCCGGTGGGACTACTTCGTCAAGTGGCTGATCGGCGTCGAGCCGCCGAAGGAGTACCAGATGCAGCAGCCGGCCGGACGCGGCGGAGGATCGTAGTCACCGCCGCAGTCCGGACCGGAGGCGGCGCCGTTACGGAAGGATGAACACGATTGTCACGCCGCCCTTTCTGTCGGAGTCGAACTCTACGCGAAGGTGCTCGTCGATGCTCTGTGCGGCGTCGCGCAGGCGCTTGGCGGCCTGCTCGGTGACGAGATCGCCGATGCTCAAGCCGGAGGTGGCCATCAGATCCTTCACGATGTCCGCCGACACTCGCTCCGATCTGACCTGAGCAAGCCTCGGAGGACCTGAGGCTTCTCCGGCGTTCTGGACCTTCGTTTCGATCTTCTCCTCCTCTGCCAATGTTGCAGTCAGCTCGCCCGACCGCTCGGCACGCCACTTCGCGAGCCGCATCTTCGCCTCGGCGTACTTCGCCTTGAGCTCCTCTCTGTCTGCGTCGCTCACCGACGGATCGTTGAGCGCCCGCTCGAGCTCGACCATCTGGCGCTCGGCGCGCTGTCCGGGCGACAAATCGCCCGCCTCCTGTGCTTTCGCTATCAACACGTTGTAAACCTTGCTCTCGTATTCGGCTTTGGCTACCGACTCGCTGTTCGGGGGCGGCATGTGGAATCTCAAGGTGGCCTGCGTCGAGACGGACCTAAGCGCCGCGGGCGAGTAGTGCCACTGGAGCACGGCCTCGAGCGCGGCCCTGCGCAGTTCGTCCGGGCCGCTGAGCACGCGGGCGTCTGCGACCTCACCGCGATCGTCGATGGCGAGCTCGAGGACGACGTCCCCTTCGACGCGCTGTTCGATGGCGCGGCGCGGGTATTCCGGAAGCGCCGCGTGAAGGAGGTGGTCGCCGCCTTTCACGATTTGAATGGGCTCGCCGTTGCCTGGCACGCCGCCCGGCACGCCCGGAGCCTGACCCTGCGCCTGCAGGGGAAACGCGTGGACCGCCACCACGGCTGCCAGGCCGAGCGCGGCGCCGCTGATCGTGAGCGAAGCAATCAATCGACGTGTCGTCATGGTGGTCTCCTGCAGGATCTGCATGACTCGCTTTTTAAGATGACGCCGGCGCAGGAAGAGCGGCGCCGGCACGAGGGCGAGCGAACGCCGGGCGAGCGCGACGGTGAGCAGCGCGTGCACGTAGCGTTCGCGCGATTCGGTGAGCTCGATGGCGGCCTGATCGACGACCTGTTCGCGGCTCAGTTGAATCCGGCCGACCAGCCACCACATCGCGGGATGGAACCAGAACACCGTGCGAATGATTTCCTCGAGGATCTCGTCGAGCCAGTCGCGCCGGCGGACGTGCAGCAGCTCGTGATACGCGATCGCCTCCTGCACCTGGACGTCCATGCCGGGCACGTCAGGCGGCAGGATGACGATTGGATTGACGAGTCCGAAGGTGATCGGACCGCTCACGCGGTCGGAGACCGCGACGGTCGCGCGCACACCGAGACGCGCCTGCGCCTCATGGAACGCGGCTGGCGCCGGCACGAGCGGCGTTGCACTTCGACGGAGCCGTACGAGGCTCAGGGCTCCGACGATCAGCCACAATCCGCGCGCCGCGATGCCGACAAGAAGAGACGTGAGCAGCAGCTCGTTCATCGTCCACCGGATCGACGGCGCCTCGATCGACGGCGGCGCGACCAACCACGCCGCATCCCGCACCGGGATCGTCGTCGTCACGACAGCGGAGCTGATTGACGGCGCCGGTGCCGTCCACGGCTGGTACAACGGCAGCAGCAGACAGGCGAGCAGGAGCAGTCGCCAGTACGCCAGGGCAGCGCGGGGACGCTCGAGCCTCACGACGTAGGACAGCGCCACGCCGACGCCGATGATCACGGCGAGCTGCAGCGCGAAGGCACCGATGTTGGCGAACCAGATCGAGGCAGTCATCGCTTCTTCCCCATCATGCGTGTGATGTCCTTGAGATCCGACTCCGAGAGGTGATCGTCTTCGAGCAGGTGGAGCACGAGCGGCCGTGCCGATCCGTTGAAGACCCGGTCGACGAAGTCGCGCACCATGGCGCCGACGACCTGGTGCTTCGGTTTCGCGGGCCGGTAGAGATGCGCGCGATCCTGGAGCGTCGTCTTCAAGTAGCCCTTCTGCTCCAGGGTCTTCATGTTCGTCATCACCGTCGTGTAGGCGACGGGGCGACGCGTCCGGAGCTCCTCGTAGACGTCGCGCACCGTGACCGGTTCGTCGTGGCGCCAGACAATTTTCATGAGCTCGAGCTCGTGGGCCGTGAGCGTGGAGGACTTCGGTCTCATGTTTACTAGTTATCTAGTACTAGCTAACGTGAGTCAAGGGGAATCTTCGCTTGCCGCTGTCCGCTTAGGTTGCTGACGCTGGCCGCTGTCCGCTGGTCGGGGGTTCGGCGCTCGGCGCTCGGGGCGAATAGCTAGGAGGGCTCGGTCAGCATTTCTCAATGCGCGTGGGGCCCCACCCCCACGCGCTTTACGCGCTTCGCGCGACGGCCTT
>DATAEK010000441.1:0-7010 GCA_036258055.1 Vicinamibacterales bacterium | reverse complement strand
ACAGGCCGCCGCTCACCGCGGCGTGCGACGCGTCATCTTGCCGCGCCGTGGCCCCAAGTCGACGGCGCGACGCGCGTACGAACGTCAAGCCTGGTTCCGAGGCGGGCACCGCTGGCGCGTCGGATGCGAAGGGCGCATCAGCGTCATTAAACGACGGCATGGGCTGCGACGCTGTCGCTACCATGGCACCGACGGCATGGCTCGATGGGTCGGGCTCGGCGTCATCGCGGACAACTTGAGGAACATCGCCGCATTCGTGAATGCGAGAGCTGCCGCATAACCGAACACGATCAAATGAATCGACCAGTCACACCCGTACCCAGCGAATCGCCAGTCCGACGGGCTGCGACAGGTCATTTCTTCACCGGGAAGTAGTCTAGCAGCCCCGGGAGGCCCCCCGGCTCGGCCGGGGAGGCAGTAGATGTTTGACGTCTGAGGGAGTGTGTCCACCGTCGATACTTCACTCGTGAGCCGCCAAGCACACGAGAGGATGCATCCTGATGGACACAGTCGAGAGTCTGAATCACTCGGTATGGGACTGCAAGTACCACGTGGTGTTCATTCCGAAATGTCGGCGCAAGACGTTGTACGGAGACCTACGGCAATACCTCGGGGAGGTGTTCCGGACGTTGGCGCGGCAGAAGGAGAGTCGGATCGAAGAAGGCCACCTGCTGTCCGACCATGTCCACATGTTGATCGCCATCCCGCCGAAGTACGCGGTGGCGCAAGTGATCGGGTTTATCAAGGGGAAAAGCGCGATCCATTTGGCGCGGGTGTACGGGGAGCGGAAGCGGAACTTTGTGGGCCAGCATTTCTGGGCGCGCGGCTACTTCGTGTCCACGGTCGGTCGCGACGAGCGCGTGATCCGCGAGTACATTCAAAAGCAGGAACGAGAGGACGCGCGCCTGGACCAATTGGGGCTCTGGCGCTGATCGGCCACCGACGCGGTGGCCCTTATTCGTCGGGGCCGCGTTAGCGACCCCGCCAAGCCGCTTTGAGCGGCTCACAATTAAATGCCCCCGGCTCTGCCGGGGGATTCGTTACTTTGGGGTCAAAAGGAGGTCAGGAGATCAGGAGAGCTTTAGTACGGATGCTTGTCGCTGTCCGCTGTCCGCTGCCCGCGGTCGGCTGTCCGCGGTCCGCGGGGTCGGCTGTCCGCGGTCAGCGCGGCGGGCTATCAGCAGTCGGATCAGCAACACCGCTCGACTCTGATCCAGTACTAAAGTCCCTTCTGATCTTCTGATCTCTTGTTCGAAGTCTCCTGATCTTTGTTCGAACTCTCCTGATCTCCGAGCCCTCCGCTACTCATCTACTCATCGCGCAATGCGATGACCGGATTGATGCGGGTTGCCCGGAGCGCCGGCAGGTAGCTGGCGATGACGGCAATCGTGCCGAGGATCAGGGGCACGGCCGAAAACGTGACGACATCGGTCGCACTGATCCCGAAGAGCAAGCTGGCCATCACGCGCGTGAGCAGTGCGGCCCCGATCATGCCCGCGACGATGCCGACCGCGGTGAGCGCCATCCCCTGACGAAGCACGAGCCCGACGATGCTGCTGCGCTGCGCGCCGAACGCCATGCGGACGCCGATGTCGTGCGTGCCCTGGGAAACGAGGTACGACATGACGCCGTACACACCCACGATCGCCAGCAGCAGCGCGAACAACGCGAACGCGCCGAGCATGAGCGTGGAGAACCGCTGGCGCGCCATCGAATCCTTCATCCGATCCTCCATCGTTCGAACATCGTAGACAGGAACCGTCGGATCGACTTGATGGATCGCCCGGATGATTGCCGCGGCCACGGATCCGGGATCGGAGGACGTTCGGGCCACCTGGTACCCGAGCAGTCCCGGAGACGGACGATAGACGACGATGCGGCCGTCGACGTCGAGGCCGTACTGCTTCACCGTGCCGACCACGCCCACGATCGTCATCGGCACCTTGGGATCGTTCCACAAGTGCTTGCCGATCGGATCGTCATTGGGCCAGAAGCGCTGCGCGAACTTCTCGTCGATAATCGCCACCCGCTGCGCGTTCGGCAACGAATCGAAGTCGTTGAAGAATCGCCCCTTCACCAGCGGGATCTCCATCGTCTTGAAGTAGTCGGTCGAGGCCGCGCGCTGATCCACCTGCAACTCCTGCCCGGGCTGCGGCGTCCACCCTTCGACGTTGATCGATCCCCAGCCGACGGCTGACGTGAACGGGAGCGATGAAACGCCACCGCGCACCTTGACGCCCGGCACGGTGGCGATCCGATCGCCAATCTGCCGGAAGAACTCGACCGCGGCGTCGCGGTTGGGAAACTGACGCCCGGAGGCCCCCAGCCGCATCGAGATGACGTGATCCGCGTTGAACCCCGGCGGCACGCTCTGCAGGCGAACGAAGCTGCGAACGAGCAGCCCCGCACCCACGAGCAGCATCAGGGACAGCGCAACTTCCGACACGACCAGGAGGCTGCGCATGCGCAGCCGCGCCGCGCCGAGCCCGCCTTCGCCCTGGGTTCCGCGGCTGCCCGCTTTCAAGGCGGTGTTCAGATCGACCCTCGCCGCGCGCCACGCCGGCGCCAGGCCGAAGACGATGCCGGTCAGGATCGAGACGCCGAACGTGAACGCCAGCACCGGCCCATCGATGCCAATCACGTCGAGCCGCGGGATGTTCCCCGGGTTGACCGCGCGTACGACAATGAGGCTGGCCTTGGCGATGAGCAGTCCGACTGCGCCGCCCAGCACGCCGAGCAGCACGCTTTCCGTCAGCAGCTGCCGCACGAGCCGGTGCCAGCCGGCGCCGAGCGCAGTGCGGATGGCAACTTCGCGCTGACGGCCGGTCGCACGCGTCAGGAGCAGGTTGGCGACGTTAGCGCAGGCAATCAGGAGCACGAGCGCGACCGATCCGAGGAGCACGAGAACCGCCCGCCGCACGTTGCCAACGACTTGCTCGAGCACTGGCACCACACGGATCGTGAAGGTGCGATCGCGCTTGTCTTTCTCACGAATGTTGGCGGCGATGACGCTGACGTCGGCTTGCGCTTCCTCCATGCTGATGCCCGGCTTCAGCCGCGCCATCAGGTTGTAGTTCTCGTCGCCCCGCCGGTTCACGGCGTCCGCGCCCAGCGGAAGCGGCAGAAAGATGTCCATCTGACGGATGCTGGCAACGGTCGGCATGACCTCTTCGTTCAGCAGGAACTCCGGGGGGAGAACGCCCACCACGGTGAACTGGTTCTGCGGGTCCCTGCCGCCGATGATGCCGTTCAGCGTGATGGTGCGGCCGATTACCGCCGGGTCGGCATTGAACATCCGCTTCCAGAACCCGTGACTGAGGATCACAACCGCCGGTTTGCCGGGTGTGTCCTCCTCCGGAAGCAGGAGCCGTCCGTACAACGGGCGCGCCCCGAGCAGATGGAACAAGCTGGATGACGTGAGCAGGGCTTCGACCCGTTCCGGCTGCTCCAGTCCGAGCAGCGACCCGCTGCGCCCCTGGGAGATGGACATCTCCTCGAATGAGTGGTTCTGCGTTCTGAGATCGATGTACTGACCGGGCGACGGCCAATCCTGCGGGATGTTGATGCCCGGAGAGCGGAGCCAGAGAATCGCGAGGCGGTCCGGATCCGGATAGGGCAGGGGTTTCAGCAGCAGTGCGTTCACGACGCTGAAGATCGCCGTGTTCGCCCCGATGCCGATCGCCAGCGACAACACGATGACTATCGTGAGGCCCGGACTCCGCCGGAGCGTGCGAAACGCGTAGCGAACATCCTGCAGGAACGCGTGCATGGTTTCCCTTTCGATGTCGGCGGAGGGCCGCGGTCGTCTCTCGAAGACTGTTAGACTCGGACGATCCCCTCTCGGTTGGGATGGTGCGGCGGTGACCGGTGGCAGGATTCTACAGAAATCCCATGTCTGCCCGAGAAATTGCGCGTCCGGATCCGTCACATACTGTCGATAGCTTCGCGGAGTACCGGAACCCGTCTCAGGTGGGGATCCGATGATGCGCCTTGCCCTGATGCTCGGTCTGGCGGTTCTTGTTGCCGGTTGTGGTGAACGGGAGCATGGCCTGCCTCGCTTCGCCACCCCTGATCCGCTGCCTCAGCCGCAGCCGCAACCAGTCCCGGTTCCTCCGGCCAGCCCACTCACGCTGCGTTCAATCGCGGTGGGAGAAGAGGTCAAGGACACCTTCAAGGGAAGTCCGCTTGGCTTCGAGCTGACCGCGCCTGCCGGCGGCACGCTCGTGGCGCGCCTCACGTGGGACGTCTGGTACAACGGAACGCTGATGGTGCTCGAAATGGATGGGACGCGGTTCAAACCGGTAGGACCCGACTGGTCGCCGGTCGTCGGGAGACTTCGGGTGACCGCCGGTCAGACCTGCAAGCTCGTCATCTCGCCGGGCGGCAGCGACTGGTTCTACGACGATGCGTTCGTGCTGACGACGTCGATTGAGTGACGGAGACTACCGTACGCTTGCCGGCGCCGGCAGCCGTCGCTGCAGGTTCACCTTGTAGTTCTGCTCCAGGTACTCGACGCCGTCAGCGGTGATCATCAGGCGCGAGTTGTCGTCGCGCGTCGCGTACTTCTTCTGCAGCAGAAACCAGATCGTGAACTCGAGGTGCTCGCGCGGCCGGCCCATCATGCTTTCCAGATCCGAGGAGTAAATAGTCGGCGAGCCTGGATCCATGCGGCGTCGTGTGTAGAGCGCTTCGAGGAGGGTCAGCCGGAACGCCTGTTCGACGGCGAAGTCGTCTTCTGATTGTGCACCGCTCGCGACTAGCCGCCACCGGTCCTTCCGCGTCTGGTTGTAGGTGACGTCGTAGCGTGCGCGCCGCTCCGGGTCGCCCAGAGTCTGGTAGGCATCGGACAGCTCACGAAAGCGCGCCTCATTGCCGCTCTCGCGATTGTCGGGATGGAAGCGCTGGGCAAGCAGGCGGTACACGCGATGAATCGTGTCCAGGTCTGCGCTCGGGTTCACTTGCAGCACTTCGTAGTAGTCGACCGCGTTGTCAATGGCCATGGATCACACCGTTGGCGCAATCGGGCGCCCAGCTCGGTTTCTCGCCGTCGCGGCGCCGCAAAATACCAGACTCGAATGTCGGGGAACAAATTCGATTATAACCTAACCGATAGATGCGGGGACCCACCCCGAGCATAAGCCGTGTCAGCTTGCGCAATTCTGGCCGGAGCCAGAGTTTGCCCCGGATGGCCGGATCGCTCATTCGGGCGCGCTGATGGCCGGGGCATGCTACGATTCCGCCGCGGGCCGGGCCCGCGCGGGAACCGAGAGGAGGTCAGCGTGGCCAGTGACCGGAAAGATCAGAACGGCATCTCACGGCGAGACTTCACGTCCCGGCTCGGGGTGGCAGCGGCTGGCCTTGCGGTTGGGGGCGAGCTCCTCCGGCCCACGCTTCACGCGGCCGCGCGCGGGAGCCGTATCCTCGGCGCCAGCGATCGCGTCGTCCTCGCCAGCATCGGCATTCGCGGTCAGGGCAACTCACTCAAGCGCGGGTTCGCCAAGTTGCCGAACGTCGAGATCAAGACGCTCTGCGACATCGACGCGAACCTGGCCGCGGAGCGCATCAACGACTCGCGTCTGTCGGACGTGCCGACATTCAAGCCGACGTTCGTCCAGGACTTTCGTCGCGCCCTCGAGGACAAGGACATCGATGCGGTAGTCATCGCGACGCCGAATCACTGGCACGCGCTCGCGACGATCTGGGCGCTGCAGGCCGGCAAGCACGTCTACGTCGAGAAGCCGTCGTCGCACACCGTGTGGGAAGGCCGCAAGATGGTCGAAGCGGCGGCGCATTACAACAAGCTGGTGCAGGTCGGCACGATGAACCGCAGCCGGCCCGCGGTGCGACAGGCGATCAAGTTCATGCACGAAGGCGGCATCGGCAAGGTCTATATGGCCCGCGGCCTCTGCTTCAAGCCGCGTCCAGGTATCGGCAAGTATCCCGATGGTCCGATGGCGCCAGGCGAGAAGTACAAGCTGAACGTCGAGGCGACGACCTACGAGCCCACCTACGATGCCGCTTACCTGTCGAAGGTGAACTACGACCTGTGGCTTGGGCCCGCGCCGAACCGGCCGTTCAACCGCAACCGCTTCCACTACAACTGGCACTGGCACTGGGACTACGGCAACGGCGACACGGGCAACCAGGGTCCACACCAGTTCGACATCGCCCGATGGGGTCTGCAGAAGCAGGAACACCCCGTCAAGATCAGCTCGATGGGCGGCTACTTCGGCCCCGAGTCGTCGCAGGAGACGCCCGACATGCAGACAGCGATGTTCCAGTACGCCGACGGCATGATCCTGGAGTTCGGGACGCGCGGCGAACACACGGACGACGAAGGCGGCGTGCGAATTGGCAACCTGTTCTACGGATCGAAAGGCTGGTTGTGGATCGAGGAGAGCGGCCGGCGGTGGCAAAGCTACATGGGAACGGTGGGTACCAAGAACGAGAAAGGGCCCGGCGCGGACGCGCCAGCCGAAGCGGCCGAGCCGACGGGCCTGACGACAACGGAGTATCCGCACTACCAGAACTTCGTTGACGGCATCCGCGCGAACAATGCGAAGCTGCTCAACTGCGATGTGTTGGAAGGTCACCTGTCGTCAGCACTGCCCCACCTCGCGAACATCGCCTATCGCGTCGGGCATCAGCTCGAATTCGACGGGAAGTCAGAGACGTTCAAGGACGACAAGAAGGCCGACCTGCTCCTGACGCGCGAGTACCGGAAGGGCTTCGAGATCCCGAAGACGTTCGCGCCGACGACCTCCGCCTCGCGCTGATTATCCGGGGGACTTCGTCCCCCGGACCCCCTTTCGCCGTCGCTCGCGGGGGCCCCCACGCCCCGCTCCGCTCCTGCGGGGCGCGCCCTTGGCGCGTCGAGCCGCGTCCGCTGCCTCACACGCGGCTCGCCCGCATCTCTTCTTTGAGGTAGTCCATCGCGCGCCAGCAAAGCGCGAGGATCGTCCACGTCGGATTCTGGCAGGACGCCGACACGAAGACGCTCCCGTCTACGA
>DATAEK010000439.1:0-8674 GCA_036258055.1 Vicinamibacterales bacterium | reverse complement strand
CCAGCGACAGCACGGCGGTCACCGCGAAGATGGGACTCCTGGCCAGCAGTCTGAGCGCGTGCCGGGCGTCGTGGGTGGCGGTCATGGAGAGCTTAGACTCGCCACGGCGAGGGAATGTTTCAGCTATTCTGCCCGGGATGACCGTTCAGTTGAGCCCGGAAGACTCGTCGATGCTGCGCGGCGATTACGGTGAGTCCGCGGCGTTCGCGATGCGGATCCTCGTCGCCTTCTCGAATGCGGTCGGGGCTTCCTCGCTTCTGGATATTTCCCGGGCACACATCGACGGTTGCCTCTATCACGGCCAGGCCAGCCTGGATTTCGTCGAGCGCCTGGTCGCGGGCGGCGGCCGGGTGCGCGTGCCGACCACCTTGAACGTCGGGGCGATCGACTTGATTCACCCGGAGCTGATCAGGTTGTCGCCCTCGGAACAGTCGCCGGGACGACGGCTGATGAAGGCGCACGAGGAGCTCGGATGCCATCCCTCGTTCACATGTGCGCCGTACCAGACGGCGTTCCGGCCGGTCTTCGGCGAGCAGATTGCCTGGGGAGAGTCCAACGCGATTGTCTTTGCGAATTCGGTGATTGGGGCGCGCACGAATCGCTACGGCGACTTCATCGATCTCTGCTGCGCGATGACCGGACGAGCACCCGCATGGGGGCTTCACCTCGACGAGCCGCGTCGTGGACGTGTGCTTTTTCGACTGACCGGCTTTTCCCCATCGCTCGCGCCGAACGACGGACTCTACGTCGCGGTCGGATTGATCGTCGGGAGCATGAGCGGCGAGCGCGTGCCGGTGATTGACGGCCTGCCGCCGCCACGGTCTGAAGATCAGCTCAAGGCGCTTGGCGCGGCGGCGGCCTCCTCAGGATCCGTCGGACTCTTTCATGCTGTCGGGATCACCCCTGAAGCTCCGACCCTCGAGGCCGCCTTTGCAGGCCGGCGTCCCGAGGAGCAGATCGAGATCCGGCCCGCCGACGTCACCCGAACGCTTCAGCGGCTGGCCACGGTGCCCGACGGCACGCCGATCGACGCCGTGTGTCTGGGTACACCGCATTTTTCCGACACTGAGTGGGAGCGGCTGATTCCGTTGCTGGAGCAACTGGCACCGAGTCGAGGCGTGCCCATCTATGTGAACACCGGCCGCGCGACACTGGATGGCCTCAGGCGTAATGGCACACTCCGCCGGATCGAGGGCCGCAATCTGATCACGGTGACCGATACGTGTACCTACCTCACGCCGATCCTCGAGCGGCTCGATGGCGTGGTCATGACCAACTCCGGCAAGTGGGCGCACTACGCGCCGGGCAATCTCGGCGTGCAGGTCGCGTTCGGTGAACTGGAGGATTGCATCGCGTCCGCCGCCGCCGGACGCGTCGTGCGGCTGGGGGACGCGTCGTGATCAGAAGGGCGCAGGCGTACGCGCCGGGGACGGGAGATGCCCTGGCGCTGGTGCTCGCCGAGCCGCTCAGTTTCTGGGGCGGCGTCGACGTCGAGACCGGCCAGATCATCGATCGGTCGCACGCCGATCTCGGCCGCACCGTCGCCGGAACAATCCTCGTCATGCCCGGCGGCCGGGGTTCGTCATCTTCGTCCGCGGTCCTGGCCGAAACCATCCGTCGCGGCACCGCGCCGGCTGCCATCGTTCTGGCCATCCCGGATCCGATCCTGACCGTCGGTGCGATCGTCGCGCAGACACTCTACGGCGTCGAATGCCCGATCGTCGTGTGCGACATCACTGGCATCGTCACGGGCGATCGGGTTCGGGTGAGCGTGGATGGATCGGGTAATGCGCAAGTGGAGACAGCCGCGAGATAGGCGCTTGCAGGTTCAGCCTTCTGTCAGCATTCCTCAATGCGCGCGGGGCCCCACCCCCGCGCGCTCTCGCTCGGCGACTTCGCGCCTCGCTCGGGCCGCAGGCGCTCCTACTTACTTCCTACTTCCTGCCTCCAACATCCTCCAGCGCCATTGGCCACCTCGGATGTCGGGCTTTCCGCACGGCATCGAGCTGACCGATGATCACCGTCACCATCCGATCCGGATGCAGATAGGTGGTCGCGACACGCTTGACGTCGGCCGCGGTTACGGCGCGCACGGCGGTTGGCCAGGCCATCAACCGATCGACCGATCCGTACCGCATCGTCTCGAGCGCGTACGTCGCGCTGGCGTCGCGCGCGCCGTCGAGCGATCCTTGCCACTTGCTGAGGATGAGCCCTCCTTTCACCTCCTCGAGCTCGTCGCTGCTCGGTGACCCGGCGTCAGTCCTGATACGTGTCAGTTCCTCGAGCGCATAGTGAACGATCGGCGCGATCGATTCAGGCCGCGCGCCTGATCGCACCTGGAGCAATCCTTCCTGCCGTGTCGTCGCCGGTACTTGCAGGGAGATCCCGTTCGCGAGCCCGCGGATCTCGCGCACGGCGATGTTCAGGCGGATGTTCAGGATGTCGGTCATGACGGCGACCGCCGCTTCGTCAGCGGGTGCGATCTTCGGCAGCGCGTGGCCAACCGCGAGCCATGTCGTGTAGCCAGGCTGATCGATCAATTTCACGCGTTCGGCGGGCGTTTTCGACTGGCTGGTGACCGGCGAGGACGGGGTCTGACTAGCAGCGGCGCGCCAGCCGTTCGTCAGCGACTGCAGCTCACGCGCCGCGTCGGCGCGGGCGACGCCACCACCGATGCTCAGCACGACCGCCTCGGGTCGCAGGCTGCGCGACGCGAGGCTGACCAGCGCTTCCGGCCGAACGCTCTGCGCGGGATCCGGAGGAGCGAGAGGATACGTGCTCACCAGCCGTACGAGCTCCACCGAAGGTCGAAACGCCGGGCCGCCGAGTCCCCTCGTCTGCGCCGCATAGCCGGTGCCGGTCTTGAAAGTCGCCGCCGCGCCTTCGAACGACGTCTGCCGCAGTGCGTCGACGAGCGCCTGCAACCCCTGCTTCCAGTCGTCCGGCAGCACCTGCAGCGAGACGCGAGTGGCATCGACTTCCTGATCCACCTGCACGCGTCCGACAAACGTGCGCCCAAGCCGGTCGCGCACGTTTTGCGTCAGCACCCGTGACGCGAGCTCGGACGCTCCGGCTTCGCCGGCCTGTTCGAGCGCGCGCCCGAGCGGGATCGCGGCCGTGATGCGGACGACGGGGTCGTCCGGAGCAGAGACGATGAAGGCGCGGACACCTTCTGGCGTGGTGACGAGCGCCGACTTCGCGTCCGGCGGTTGAAACGTGTTCGCAGCGAATTTGAGGTCGCGTGGGAGCGGCCAGTTGGCCTGCAGCAGCGGACGCGTGCGACCGGGCAGGATGTCCTGTTCGCGGCCCGCCGCCGGTCTCCACGCCCACGCGAGGGCCACGATCATAGCGATGGTGCCCGGAACGATCCATCGTCGGGGATTCATCGGGCACCTCCCTGCGGACGCTCGCTCGCCGCCGCGCTCGTTGTCGTTCCCTCCGCGCGTGGCTGCGGGTTGCGCCGTGTCGTCGCGGTCACGCGGTTCCACGGCACGAGATATTTCTCCGACAACCGGCGGATGTCGGCGACGGTCACGGCATCCCGCGCGTCGTAGTAGGTCTTCAGCGTCCGCCAGTCGTCGGCCACCGCGAAGCCGCCAATCTGCGAGGCGAGGGAGCCTCGGTCCGATCGCACGATCTCCCAGTCGAGCCGCAGCTCGCGCTTCATGCGTGCGAGGTTGGCCTCGTCGACGGCGCCGCGCCGGAGCCGCTCGACCGCGTCGGCCGCGACCGTCTCGAGCGCGGGCAGATCCTCGTCGCGCGCTGCCGACGATTGCATGCTGAGCGTGTTCGGCGATCCGTTCTGCGATGCGTTTGCCGACCATTCCCCGCCGCCCCGGCCGCTCTGCGTCTGAGCGAGCACGCCGTTCGGCCCTCGCAGTACCCGCGCGATGACGTCGAACGCCGGGCGATCGCGATGGCCCACGCCGGGAATGCGATAGCGCACCGTGACCTGCGGCTCGAGTGGTTCCAACCAGTCGAACCTGACGCTGCCACCAGGCGGCGGATCCACCTCCACGTCCATCCTCGCGGGTGGTTCCGGCGCGCGCGCGAGTCGTCCGAAGTACTTCGCCGCGATCGGCTTCACCTGGTCGATCGTCATGTCACCGACCAGCACGAGAGTGGCGTTGTTCGGAACGATGAAGTCTTCGTACATCCGGAGCATGCTGGCGCGGTTGAAGTACGCGAAGTCGCGCTGGTGTCCGCCGGGATGATTGAAGATCGGGTGCGGGCCGCCGGTCACGTTGTTGAGCGCTTCAGCGAAGCGGCCGGTCTCGTGGCGCTGGAGCACGTAGAACTGCTCCAGCACCGTGAAGCGTTGCGCTTCCCAACCGCGGAAGACGGCGTTGACCATGCGATCCGCCTCGAGCCGGAAGAAGATCTCGGGGCGCTCCTTCGGCAGGTCCACTTCGATCCGCAGGAGCTCGTTGCCGGTGTTCGCGGGGACCGGATCGCCGTGGCGCATGATGCCGCCGTTCCGGCGGTACCAGTTGTATTCCTCCCAGAAGACGCGGTTCTTCGCCTGCTGATCCTCGAGGTCGTACAGGCGCCTTCGAAGGCGCGTCTCCTCCTCGGTCGCCGGCCAATCCCCTTCGTTGAAGAAAATGTTCCGCTCGCGCAGCAGGTTGCGGTGGGCGTTGCGCTCGGCGAGCAGCTGCTGTTCGGTCGTCCAGATCTCGGACCAGATCTTCCGATCGGCCTCCCAGTCTCTGATCCCGACCGTCGTCGTTCCCTGGTGCATCGCGTGCTCCAGGAAATGGGCTGCGCCGTGTTCGCCGTTCTGCTCCTGAAGACCGCCGAAGCGATACCAGAGCGAAGCAGCCACGCGCGGCACGTGATGATCCTCGACCAGCAGGATTCTGAATCCGTTGTCGAGGACCAGCTCGTTGACATCGATGCCGAGCGAGGGCCACCGCTCGACGCGTGAAGTCCCGCCCGATTGCGCGGATTGCACCGCGCGCCAGCCGCCCGGGGCAATCACCCCGATCGCGAGGGTCAGGCAGATGGTCAGGACACGTCGAACTCGCATACGTCCCCCCTTCACGTTGTTCCCAGTTCTCGGTTCTCGGTTCTCGGTTCTCGGTTCTCGGTTCTCGGTTCGAGGGTTCTCAGGTTCTCGGGTTCTCGGGTGCCAGGATTCTCGAGTGCTTGGTGGGTGAAGTGTTGATCTCCTGGCCCGACTCCAGCACTCTAACCTGAACCCCGCGAACCGCGTACCGAGCAGCGAACCGAGAACTGCGAACCACGAACCGAGAACGTGATGGAAAAGAGGTGGTGCCGGATGTGGGCCGAACGCCTGATTCAGGACCTTCGATACGCGGTCCGGGTGCTGCTCCGGAGTCCCGTCTTCACTGCCGTTGCCGTCCTCTCCCTTGCGATTGGCATCGGCGCGAACACCGCCATCTTCGGCGTCGTGGACAACCTCGTGCTCAAGAAGCTGCCGGTGTCCGACCCGGATAGCCTGGTGCTCGTCGACAGCGACACGCGCATCGACCACGCGTACTTCCTCAGACTGCAGGAGTTGACAGCCAGCTTCGACGGCGTGTCCGAGATCTGGACCATCGATCGCTCGAATCTCGTGATTGATCCGCGAGCCGGAGCCGCACTCGACGCGCGGCAGGCGCGGATCGGTTTGGCGTCCGCAAGTTACTTCTCGACGCTGGGGGCGAACCCGGTCGTGGGGCGGTCATTCACGCCGGAGGAGGATCGCTTTCCTGGCGCACGTCCCGTGGCCGTCATCAGCGACGACTTCTGGCATCGCTATTTCGCGCGCGCCCCGGACATCATCGGACACACCCTTCGGCTCAACGGCATCACCTATGACGTCGTCGGTGTCGCGCCGCCGCGGTTCACCGGCGAATGGGTCGGCATGCCGACCGACGTCTGGGTACCGTTTGCGCTTGCGTCCGAGGTCATGCCGGAAGTGCCCGGAGGTCCCGGCCGCTTCCCCCGGAGAGTCATTGCGCGGCTCAAACCCGGCGTGACGATCGCGCAGGCCCGCGCGGCCACCGAGATCCTGTATCGCCAGATATTGCGGGACGCCGCCGGGTCTCAGGCCACACGTGAGCTGCTCGATGGGATCGCCAGCACGCGCGTCGGTCTCGAACCCGCGGCGCGGGGATACTCGCCGCAGCGCCGCGACTTCGGTCAGCCGCTCGCCATCGTCGCTGCCGCCGTCGGCGTACTGCTGCTCACGGCGTGCGCGAATCTCGCGAACCTCCTTCTGGCGCGCTCGGCGTCGCGGCGACGCGAGGTCCTCGTGCGTCTGGCGATCGGCGCGAGCCGCGGGCGGCTGGTTCGACAGATGCTCACCGAGAGCGTTGTGCTGTCCGTGGCCGGAGGGATCGCAGGTGTGGTTGTCGCCACATGGGCGGGACGCGTCCTCGCGGCGATGGTGGCCTCCGCGCCCGTCAATCTCGGCGGCCAAGGCACCGGCCTCTTCCTCGACGTCCACTTCGACATCCGCGTCCTGTTGTTCCTGGTCGCGGTCTGCGCGTTCACGACGCTGCTTTTCGGTCTCGTGCCGGCCCTCACGGCGTCACGAGTGTCGTTGTCCGGATCGCTCACCGACGCGAGCACGCGTGTTGTCGGCGTCGAGCGGTTCGGACCGAGCACGCTGCTCGTCACGGCGCAGATTGCGCTGTCGCTACTGCTGCTCGTCGCTGCGGGTCTGTTCCTGCGAACGCTGACGAACCTCCGGTCGAAGGATCTCGGCATCGAACGCCAGCGTGAGCTGCTCGTCTGGACGGTCCCGGGACAGACCGGCCGGCAGGACGATGCGATGGCGGATCTCTGGCACACCGTGCAGCAGCGGGTGTCGGCTCTGCCCGGCGTCGTCTCGGCGGCGGCCTCCAATCAGGCCGTGCTGCGCGGGACGGATCTCCAGCCCGGTCAGGGCGCCTTTCCAATGCGCGTCGAGGGCGAGGCGCCGAAAATGGCAACCGCGGCAGGGCTCCGCAGCTTCATCACGCCGGGGTTCTTCGACACGCTGGGTGTCCGGATCATCGCCGGCCGAGACTTCACCGAACAGGACACTGACAAGTCACCCCCGGTCGCGATCCTCAACGAGTCGATGGCGCGTTTCTATTTCGGCGATCGGAGTCCCGTCGGCCGGATGGTGCGCTTCACCGGTCCGACGGCACCGCTCACAGAGATCGTTGGCGTCGTCACCGACTACGTCAGGGGCACGCCGCGCGGCGACGTGCGCGGCGAGTTCGCGACCTACTTCCCCTATCGCGACCGCGAAGCGCTCAACCGCGGCGCGCAGACCCGGCTGCGCGTGATGATGATCGTGATCCGCGCTGGTGTGCCGCCGCTCACGCTCGCCGACAGCGTGCGTCGCGAGCTGCGGGCGATCGATCCCGAGCTGCCGGTGCTGCGCATCAACACGACCGAACAGCAGCTCGACGACGTCCTCGCGCAGGACCGGCTCGTCGCGGCCCTGTCGACGACCTTCGCGCTGGTGACCGTCGCGCTCGCGTGCCTGGGCCTCTTCGGTCTGATCTCGTACGCCGTCGCCCGGCGCACGAACGAGATTGGCGTTCGCCTCGCGCTCGGCGCCACTCCTCGGCGCATCGTCGGCATGATCCTGACCGAGGGCGGGCGGCTGGTGGCCGCCGGGATTGCTGTGGGGATGTTTGCCGCCCTGGCACTCGTCCGGCTCGTGTCGTCCCGTCTCTATGGCGTCAGCGGCGCCGATCCCTGGACGCTGGGATCTGCGATGGCGCTGCTCGTGCTGGTGGCGGCTGTGGCCGCACTCATTCCAGCCCGGCGTGCAGCCGGCGTCGATCCAATGGTCGCACTGCGATCGGAGTAAGACTCGCCCTAGCTTGTACTCCGCCGGAGTGTCCTGCCAGGATGGTCTTGAGGAACGGCCAGCACGGGTGTAACGTACGCGCGGCATGGGCCACTCGCCGCCATGCCCACTGGAACCGAGCCATCAGAGGTGGGCTTGAGAAGCCGAAGCCGGCCTGTATGCCGTTCTCTTGTGAGGAAATCATCCGCGTCGGTCCGCTCCACCAACTTTCGTTGCCCTCCGTTCGCGCGTGAAGGACTGATCTGAGCCATCGTGCGATAGAAGCCCCATCGGCGTTTCAATAGGCGTCACGCGTTCGCTGCCGGGTTCTCGTTCGGTCTCACTCGATCGTGGAGGAGGGGTCATGCAGAGACTCGTATCAGTAGTCGCGACAGCTTTCGGCGTCTGGTTACTCGCCCTCGGATCGGCACACGCACAGCAAGGGACCGGCGAACTGCGCGGTCGCGTCGTCGACGCGCAGAGTGCCCTGCTGCCTGGAGTCACGATCGTTGCCAGGAACGAAGGCTCTGGACAGTTCCGCGAGATTCTCAGCGGCGCTGACGGATCGTTCTTCATGAGCGCGCTGACGCCAGGTTCCTACGAGCTGACCGCTCAACTGTCCGGTTTCAAGAAGTACCAACGCGCGAGCGTGCGTGTCGAAGTCGGCAAAACAGTCTCGATCGACATTCGGCTCGAGGTCGGCGGCGTCGAAGAGGAAGTCACCGTTTCGGCCGAATCTCCGCTCGTCGACACCACTACGAAGCAGCTGGGCGGCAGCGTGCCGACGCAGGAACTGCAGGATGTGCCATCGCTCAATCGCAACTTCACCTCATACCTCAGCCTGTTGCCCGGGATCAACGCCACGATCTCGACCGACTC
>DATAEK010000434.1:0-14101 GCA_036258055.1 Vicinamibacterales bacterium | reverse complement strand
CTACGGTGCCGAGATCGCCCACCACCACGATCTTCTCACCTGGCTGATGACGGCGGCAGCGTTGACCTACGCCTTTCTGCCCCTTGGAACGGCGTCGGCGGCCCGGACGCGCTTCGGCGCGCAGGCGCTGATCAGCACGGCCTCGTTCCTCGTCGTCGCCATTCTCGTTGTTCCGCTGGTAAGCCGTTACGGTCTGCTTGGCGGAGCGTACGCGCTGTGTGCTGCAGCTGTCGTCGAGGGCTGCGCGTACGTCGCCCTGACGCTGCACGACTTCCGGTTCGATGTTCGGCTGCGCGGCATCGCGCATGCGGCGATGGCGGAGGCCGGCGGCCGGTGATCGGACATGGATAACGGAATGCTACGAGTGCTGCACGTCTTCGGCCGGCTCATGCGGGGAGGCGCCGAGCTCAGAACCATCGAGCTCGCCGAATCGCTCAGCGGACGGCGCGTGCGATCGGATTTCCTCGTTCTGAGCGGCCTGGATGGACCGCTTGATGATCGCGTGAGAGCCGCTGGCGGCGACGTGATCAAGTGCGCGTTGGACGCCCGCTTTCCGTTCCGCTTCTCCCGGCTTCTGCGGCAGCGGCGCTACGACGTCGTGCACTCGCACGTTCACTATTTCTCCGGCGTGATTCTCGCGATCGCACGTCTCGCACGCACTCGCTGTCGCGTCGCGCACCTTCATACGGCCATCGTCAACGACAAAGAGGATACCGTCGGACGTCGGGCACAGCTTGCCGCGTGCCGACGGCTCATCCAGATCGCAGCGACCGACATTCTGGCTGTCGGCGAGGGCGCAATGCGCGGTGCCTGGTGCCCGCGCTGGCAGGGTGACCTGCGCTGCCGCGTCGTCTACAACGGAATACCTGTCGAACGCCTGCGACATCTGCGCGTGAGGACCCCCGAGCCTCCGGCCGTCATCAATGTGGCCTCGATCCAGCCTCTCAAGAATCAACTGCGGCTGGTCGGCATCCTCCGGCACAGCATTCGCGACCTGCCCGACCTGTCGCTGCGCCTCGTAGGCAGGGAAGTCGCGGACTACGGGGCGACCGTCCGCCGTGCCGCCCATGAGGCCGGTTTGGCGGATCGCGTTCACTTCATTGGCGAGGTCGAGGAGCCGATGCCGCTGATTGCCGCGTCGAGTCTGATGATCCTGCCCTCGCTATGGGAGGGGCTGCCTAGCGCCGTTCTGGAGGCGTGTGCCGTCGGGATTCCCGTGCTCGCTGCGGACCTTCCCGGCACGAGGGAGCTGGCGCGACACTTTCCAAATCTGTGCCTCATGCCGCTTGCTGAGGGAGATCGCGCATGGGCGGCCGCGGCCGTACGGCTCGTACGGCAGGCGCCCATCCCGACACCCGAAGTGGAGGCACGATTCGCACGCAGTCCGTTTACGGTGGCCCGTTCGCGTGAAACGTACTACCAGATCTGGAGCCGCGTTCGTGCGTCTGCGTAAGCTCTCCCGTGCCCGCGCGATTACGCTCGGCTACGCCGCCCTCACCGGCGGCGCGGCGCTGGCCGGAGCGCTGACGCTATCCGCGGAGCTTCTGCCCGCGTCGATTGCGGATTTTTGGTGGATCGCTCCGGCGTCCCTCATCGTGATCCTGTCGCTCGTGATGTGCAGTGGTCTTTGGACTGCAGCCGGCGCGTACGTCGCCGTGTTCTGGTGTTTTCACTTCGGGCTGATCACGGTACTGGGATTCGGCGTCGTGCAGCCAGCTGAACTCTCGCCGTGGGACCAGATGTGGGTGCTGGGGCCATTCGCTGGCGATGCGGGGCTCCTGGCACTGGTGGGCCTGACAGCGTTCGCGTCGGGTGCGAGTCTGGTCAACGGCATCGGTGTGTCCGCCTCCCAACGAGCTCCGCGGGACGCGGATGAGCCCGCACACCCTCACAGCATTGCCGGGCCTGCGCTCGTCTTGGCGGCCATTGCACTGTGGTGCGGGATCGTGCTCACCGCGAGCGGCGCGGGCGGCTTCTTCACCTCGTACGAAGAGTACCTGGATGCCACCGCCAATTTCGGCGGCATGCTGGCGTTCGTCTGGGTTGCGCTGAGTTGTGGGCTCGTCTTGTCGGTGACCGGGGCGGCCGGCTGGCTTCGCACGAATGCCATGGCGGCGTTCGGCTGCCTCGCGATGCTGGCCCTTCCGCTGGGATTGAGGGGCGAGATCATGTTCCCCTCCATTGGCGCTCTCGTGGCGGCGGCGCGTTGCGGCAGGGTGTTGTCGCCTGCCAAAACCTCCGCGTTCGTCGCTGCGCTGCTCATCGTGATTCCCGCGGTTCGCGAGGTCCGGAACACGGGCGTGCAGGGGCTGTCCGAGATGGTCCTGGACCTGCACATGTTCGACGCCTTCGCCGAGATGGGAGGGTCGCTGCACCCTGTCGAGAAGGTGGTCCGCTGGCGAGCAGAGGGTGACCCTCTCGAGATGGGCGCTACGTACTGGGCGCCGATCGAACGCGGCGCCGCGCGGGTGCTGCCTGGGTTGCAGACCTCCGTCGCTGAAGACGACATGCGAATCATGAACGTCCTGGTGACGGATAGGGTTGTCCCGATCGGGTTTTCGCCGGTTGCCGAAGCGTACAGGAATTTTGGTGCTCCCGGCGTGGCGATCGCGCTCGGTCTTCTGGGCGCGGCGCTGGCGTGGATCGACCGGATACCCGACCGCCGGCTGGCGGTGCTCGGGATCGCGACGCTGTACGTGCCGATCTTAGCCAACGTCCGGAATTCGTTCGTGTCGGTTCCGCTGCAGTGCATGCTGGGCCTCGCGTTCGTGCTGGGTCTGCACGTCATCAGGCACGTTTCGGCATCCGTCAGGTGCAGGTCATATGCG
Source organism: Vicinamibacterales bacterium (assembly GCA_036258055.1). GTDB lineage: Bacteria > Acidobacteriota > Vicinamibacteria > Vicinamibacterales > 2-12-FULL-66-21 > DATAEK01. The sequence goes on along the minus strand of DATAEK010000434.1, from coordinate 11,273 downwards.
TGTTCTCCTTACGTCAGACGCCAGATTTGAGCGCACGCCCGACGGCGCGATCTGGGGTCCGCCCGCCTACGGTCGCGACCTGTGGACGCGATACCTGCACGTGTTCTCGCCGGTCATGGTCGCCGCCAGGGTCGTCGAGGTGTCACGGCCATCGGCCGGCTGCGTCGTCGCATCGCTGCCCGACGTGCATTTCTGGCCGCTGCCCGCCTATTCGAGACTGGCCGGATTGCTCGGTGATCTTCCGAAGCTTCACGCGAGCCTCGCGGCGGCCGTCGAGCTGTCGCAGGCGATCATCGTGAGAGCGCCGTCAATCATCGCGTATCTGACGGCGCGAGCCGCGATTCGCGCGGGCCGATCGTTTGGAGCGGAGATCGTTGGTGATGCCGATCAGGTCTTTGCTCCTGGTGCGTTCCGGCATCCACTCCGAGGCGCCATCCGGGTCGTCGCGGCAGCGGCTGAACGACAGATCTCGCGCAGGGCGGCTGCGGTTCTGTACGTGACGAGAGAAGTGCTGCAGCGTCGGTATCCAACCGCTGGCCGGAGCTATGCGGCGTCGGACGGGGCGCTGGACGATCACGCGTTCTCAGGCGAACGCCAGCGAGAGTGGAGCCCTCCAGCAGTCTTCGTCCTCGTCACCGTCGGAGGGCTCGATCAGCCATACAAGGGCACCGCCGTCCTGCTCGATGCGATGAGCACGCTGCGCAGAAGACAGGCGGCGGTGAAGCTGCGCATCGTCGGCGGCGGCCGGCTGATGCCCGAGCTCCAGCGGCTGTGCGACTCGCGCGGGCTTTCGGCTCACGTCGAGTTCCTCGGGCAGCGGGACCTCGCCGGCGTCCGTGAGGCGTTGGATTCTGCGCACGTGTTCGTGTTGCCGTCGTTGACCGAGGGGCTGCCGCGTGCCCTGCTGGAGGCGATGGCTCGCGGACTGCCTGCCGTGGCCACCAACGTCGGCGGCATCCCCGAGCTGCTGCCCCCGGACTGTCTCGTTCCTCCGGGAGACGCTCGCGCGCTCGCCGCGCGAATCGAGGCAATGATGGCCGACTCTGGGGCCAGACGGAGGCTGGGCGAGCGGAATCGGGCGCACGCGCTCACACATCACGAGAACCGGCAGGCCATCGTGAGGGGGCAGTTCCTCCACGCGGTGAGAGCCGCAAGCACTTCCGAATGGGCGGAGATTCGATGTGCATGAAACAGACACCTCGCACATCGCCACGGCCAGCCGATCGGCTCGACGTCCACGCATGGTCGTAGGTATTACCGGCGCATCGGGCTTCATCGGGTCGGTTCTCGTGCGGCGGCACCTCGAGGCCGGCGACTTCGTCCGCTGTCTGACGAGAAATCCGCACGCGCGGTGGCCGTCTGCCGTGAACGTGATCGCAGGGGATCTCGCGAACCCGGACGCCGGGCTCGTACGATTCGCTGACGGCCTCGACGTTCTGTATCACTGTGCGGGCGAATGGCGGGACCAGCAGCGGATGCAGACTGTCAACGTAGACGGAACACAGGCACTCCTCAACGCCGCCGCCGGTCGCATCGGGCGATGGGTTCAGTTGAGCAGCGCCGGCGTCTACGGCCGTCATCGGACGGGAGTGATCTCGGAAGACACCGCTATCGATCCCCACGGGATCTACGAACGGACCAAGGCCGACGCCGACGACCTGGTGCTGGAACGCGGACGTCAGCGACGGATCGCCTCGTGCGCCGTGCTACGTCCGTCGATTGTCTTCGGGCAGGCGATGCCGAACCAGTCGATCGCGCAGATGGCCCGGATGATCCAGCGGCGGCTGTTCTTCTTCATCGGGCCCGCAGGCGCCTCGGCGAACTACGTCCACGTCGCGGACGTCGCCGAAGCGCTCATGCTGTGCGCGACGTCGGCGGCGGCCGACGGGCGCGTGTACAACCTGTCGAATTGGTGCACGGTGGAGGAATTCGCCGCCGCGATTGCCGACACGCTCGGCTGTCCTCGGCCACGACTGCGTCTCCCCGAGCGGGCGGTCCGGTGCGTCGTGTGGGCCGCCAATCACGTCGCGGCAGGCCCGCTGACGCGCTCGCGTGTCGACGCCCTCGTCAATAGAAGCCGATATTCGATCCAGCGGATTCAACGGGAGCTGAATCTTTCGCTCACAGTCTCGATTCCCACCGGATTGGCGTGGCTGGTTTCTCCGAGGGCAGCGGCATGAAGCGCCGGGCCTGCATCGTGGTTGCAAGCGAGCTGACCGTCCGCTCGTTTCTGGTGCACCAGATCCTCGCCATGCAGGAGCACTATGACGTCACCGTCGTCGTGAACACCACGAACGCGCGGTTCCTGCACGACCTCGGAACCCTGGCGTCCTTGCGCCCGCTTGGCATCAAGAGGCACGTCTCGCCGATGAGCGATCTCCGATGTCTCGTCGCGTTGATCCGGCTGATGCGGACTGAACGCTTCGATCTGGTGCACTCGGTGACGCCGAAGGCCGGCTTGTTGGCGATGGTTGCGGCGTGGTTCACCCGGATTCCGGTGCGAGTCCATTTCTTCACGGGCCAGGTCTGGGCAACGCGTACGGGGATCTCGCGTGCGGCGCTCAAACTTCTCGACAAAGTGGTGGCGAGGGCCGCGACCTTTGCACTTGCGGACAGTCCTTCCCAACGTGAGTTCCTCATCGCCGAGGGGATCGTCCAGGGGTCGAAAAGCGCGGTCCTCGGTAAGGGCTCCATCTGCGGAGTGGATCCCGCGAGGTTCCGGCCCGACCTTGTTGCCCGCCGCGCCATTCGGGGATCGTTGGCGATTCCGGCGCACGCTGTGACGCTTCTCTTCGTGGGCAGACTCCATCGTGACAAGGGAGTACTCGATCTCGCGTGCGCATTTGCCACGCTGGCGGACCGACGGCCCGACGTTCACCTCCTGATCGTTGGACCAGACGAGCAGAACCTGGCCGACGCCATTCGTGCCCGCTGCAGCCGTCACAGGGGGCGTCTCCACTTCAGCGGTTTCACGGGCAGGCCGGAACTCTCGATGGCAGCCTCGGACATATTGTGCCTGCCCAGCTACCGGGAGGGATTCGGCAGCGTCATCATCGAGGCCGCCGCAGTCGGACTGCCAGCGGTTGCATCGCGCATTTACGGTGTCACCGATGCGGTCATCGATGGGGAAACCGGCCTGCTGCACGATCCCGCCGACATCGAGGGCATCGTCGCCCAACTGGAGCGGCTGGTCTCCGATCCGGAGCTGCGGCGCTCGCTCGGCACATCAGCCCAACGTCGGGCCGCGCGTGATTTTTCCCAGGGCGCCGTCACGGCGGCCGTTCTCGACCTCTATGCACGCCTCCACACCGGAAACGTGCCGCTCGAGCGCGGGTGCGCGGTCGTTCGTCATTCCGCGCGAGCCGGAGAATCTTCCAACACCAAGTCCAGCACGCCGTCGCGAATGGCGCCTGGCCTCTTCGCCCGGGGAGGCAAGCGTGTGCTCGACGTAGTAGCGGCCAGCGTTGGAATCCTGTTGCTGCTCCCGCTGACCGCTTGCCTTGCACTGCTGATCCGGCTGTTTCTCGGTTCACCCGTGCTGTTCCGACAGAGACGTCCGGGGCTGCACGGCGAGCCGTTCGTGTTGGTGAAGTTCCGGTCAATGACGAATCGACGGGACGCCAGCGGCCAAGTCCTCCCGGATGATCAGCGACTCACGACGTTCGGCCGCTTCCTGCGGGCCACCAGCCTCGATGAAATCCCGGAGCTCTGGAATGTGCTCGTCGGCGACATGAGCCTCGTCGGGCCTCGGCCGCTGCTGATGGAGTATCTGCCCCTTTACACGCCTGTTCAGGCACGCCGACATGCCGTGCGCCCCGGGATCACTGGTCTGGCCCAAGTGAACGGAAGGAACGGGCTATCGTGGGAGAAGCGCTTCGAGCTGGACGTCGAGTACGTCGATCGCTGCTCGCTGGTGCTGGACGCCGCAATACTGGCGCGCACGGCGGCGGCCGTGATTCTCCAGCAAGGCATCAGGCAACCTGGACGTGCGACTGTCGACTACTTTCAGGGAAACGTGGCACGCCATGGCTGATGAGCGGCTGAACCTCGCATTTGCGGGCGATCGCGACGTGGCGGTGGACGTCCTGACTGTGTTGCTGGAACTGGGTGACCGTCCGGCGGCACTCCTGCTTCCCGATCCCGGCCGCGCATCACACGATGCCGACTTGATCGCCCTTTGTGAAAGCGCTCGCCTTTCGCCGGCGGTGTTCCGGGCGAGTCAGCTCAAAGACCAATCGACGATCGACTTCCTTCGTGGTCTACGCCTCGACTACATCGTCTCCGTGCATTTTCCGTACATCCTGCGCCGGCCCTTGCTGGACCTGCCCGGAAGCGGCGTGCTCAATCTGCACCCGTCGTACCTTCCGTACAACCGGGGTTGGCACACACCGACGTGGGCGATTCTCGATGGCACGCCGGCCGGCGCCTCGCTGCACTTCGTGGACGAGTCGTTGGATACGGGAGATGTCGTTTGTCGCAGGCGGATCGACATCGACCCGGCGGACACCGCCCATACGCTCTACCTCAGACTGAAGCTGCTTGAAGTGGAGGTCTTCCGGCAAGGATGGCAGCAAATCAGGAGCGGATGCCGGACGGCCACTCCCCAGTGCCGCGAGCAGGCGACGGTCCACCGCCGCCAATCGCTGTTCGATCCAGCCGTTCAGCGAATCGACCTGGATGCCGTAATGCCGACTTCCGACCTGCTGCGTCGGCTGCGGGCGCTCACGACAAATCGGCTGGAAGAGGCTGCGTACTTCGTGAACGGCGATCGGAAGTACCGCGTACAGGTCACGATCACACCCGACCCGACAACGGAGTGTGAGGAGAACTTGTCGGCACTGCGATGAAGCGCATCTATTTATCGCCTCCGGACGCCGGGCAGCTTGAACGTGAGCTGCTCCTCGACGCGTTCGATTCGAACTGGATTGCTCCGCTCGGAGCGCATGTGGACGCCTTCGAACGCGAATTCGCTGCCGTCGTCGGCGTTCCCGGCGCCCTGGCGGTCTCGAGCGGCACCGGTGCGCTGCACCTCTGCCTGGCCGCCCTCGGTATCGGGAAAGGCGACGAGGTCCTCACCTCGACGCTGACGTTCGTGGCCACTGCGAACGCCATCACCTACGTCGGCGCAACGCCGGTGTTCATCGATGCCGCCCGCACCACGTGGACGATGGATGTCGATCTGCTGGAGGAAGAACTGACGATCCGGGCGCGCCGTGGCCGTCTCCCTGCGGCAGTCCTTTCAGTCGATTTGTACGGGCAGTGCTGCGATTACGATCGCCTTACAGCCGTCTGTCAGCGCTACGGCGTCCCGCTCATCGAAGATGCAGCCGAGGCTCTGGGGGCCTCATGCGGAACGCGCCAGGCCGGCTCCTTCGGCGACTGCGCCGCGTTCTCGTTCAACGGAAACAAGATCATCACGACCGGCGGCGGAGGCATGCTCGTCTCCCACAATCGCGCACTGGTCGAGCGTGCACGACATCTCGCTACGCAAGCCCGTGATCCTGCGCCACACTACGAGCACTCGGAGATCGGATTCAACTACCGGATGAGCAATCTGCTGGCGGCGATTGGTCGCGGACAGCTCGCGACGCTTTCGCAGAAAATCGCCCGCCGTCGCCGGATTCGCCGGCGGTACAAAGCCGCTCTTGGCTGCTATTCAGGTATCCGCTTCCTGTCCGACGCCCGCTACGGGCGCTCGAACGCGTGGTTGACGTGCATCACCGTCGATCCGCTGTTGTTCGGCGCCACGAGCGACGAGATACGCCTTCACCTCGAATCACGCAACATCGAAACGCGCCCTGTCTGGAAACCGATGCATCTTCAACCGGTGTTTCGCCAGTGCCGCGTCCGTGGCGGGGAGGTGGCTGCGGAACTCTTCACCACGGGGTTGTGTTTGCCGAGTGGTTCGGGATTGTCCGACGCAGAACAGGATTACGTCATCACGGCCCTCGAGGGTGTGTCGCGGCGGATTGATCACCATTCAGCTACCCGGATTTCGGAAAGGATGATGCGTGTCTGACATCGCGCTGCGCGCCGCACCCGCATTTCAGGTTCGTCGCCTGCTCTCGATCGCGCTTCAGCTGGGGCTGGTCGTCTTGTCGAACCGGATCGCCTTCTGGTTGCGATTCGATGGCGACGTGCCGCACCGGGCCAATGAGGCGTTCTGGCTGACCCTTCCGTGGCTCGTGGCCATTCGCGCTTTCACGTTCATCCCATTCAGGCTGTACGAAGGGCTTTGGCAACACACCAGCATCTATGACGCGCGAGCGATCGCCGGAGGCACGTGCGCCAGCTCGCTGATCTTCTTCCTCTACACGCGGACGCCGCTCGGGCCCGTCTTCTACCCGCGGTCGATCTTCATCGTCGACGCCCTGGTATTGATGCTGCTCCTTGGTGGCGTTCGCATGACCCGGAGAGTCTCCGCCGAGTTGTCTCGGGCCAAGCCGACCAAGGCCGTCTTGATATTCGGTGCGGGCCCTGCCGGCGAGCTCATCGTTCGCGACATGAAGCACAACCCGGGGCACAGCTATCGGCCCATCGGCTTCGTAGACGACGACCCGTCGACAGTCGGGAATCGCATCCATGGCGTGCCGGTGCTCGGAACGCGCGAGGACCTCCCGAAGATCCTTACGCGATGGCGTCCCGACGAGGTGCTGCTTGCGCTCCCGCACCCTTCGCCTGCGGCGATTCGCTCCATCGTCCGATTGCTGGAGCCATTCAAGGTCGCCATCAAGACGCTGCCGAACCTTCAGGATCTCATCGATGGGAAGACCAAGTTGCCGCAGATCCGAAACCTGGCGGTCGAGGACCTGCTCGCACGGGCCCCCGTAGGACTGGATCCGGAACCGGTGAAGCAGCTGATCGCAGGTCGCCGCGTCCTGGTCACGGGTGCCGGGGGATCGATCGGGTCCGAGCTGTGCCGCCAGATCGCGAAGCTCAAGCCAGCCTCGCTGGTGATGCTCGAGCGCTACGAGAACAGCCTGCACGCGATCCGGATGGAGCTCGATGACGCCTTCAAGGACTGCGGGTTGCGCCCGGTCATCGGCGACGTCACCGACGCGATCCGTGTGCGCCAGGTCATGCAAGAGCACCAGCCGGAGATCGTGTTCCATGCCGCTGCGCACAAACACGTGCCGCTGATGGAAGAGAATCCCTGTGAAGCGATCAAGAACAACGTCCGCGGCACGCGGCTGCTGGCGGAAGCAGCCGAAGAGTGCGGCGTCGACCGATGCATCTTGATCTCAACGGACAAGGCCGTGAATCCCACGAGCGTCATGGGAGCATCGAAGCGGCTCGCGGAGATGATCATCCAGGCGCGCGCGGAGGGCAGCGGCACCTCCTTCGCCGTCGTTCGGTTCGGCAACGTCCTGGCCAGCAACGGAAGCGTCATCCCCCGCTTCGTGCAGCAAATCCAGAAGGGTGGACCCGTAACGATCACCCACCCCGAGATGCGGCGCTTCTTCATGCTGATTCCGGAAGCCGTGCAGCTGGTGCTTCACGCGGCGGCCCAGGCGCAGAGCGGCGCCACCTATGTGCTCGAAATGGGTGAGCAGGTGAAGGTTCTGGACATGGCGCGCGATCTGATCCGTCTCTCTGGTTTCGTGCCTGACGAAGAGATTCCAATTACGTTCATCGGATTACGGCAGGGCGAGAAGCTCTACGAGGAGCTGGTCGGGCACGGCGAAGACGTTGCCCCATCCGCAGTCGACAAGATCCTGCGCGTCACCGCTCGGACACCGCCGCGCGAGGATTTCGCTCTCTCGATTGCACGGATCGAGAGCGCGGCGGCAGACGGCAACCGGGAAGAGGTATTGTCCGGGCTGCGTGCGCTGGCCGGACTCTCTGCAGACGGCAACATCGCGAAGCCTGTTGAGGAGCCGGCTCCGTCTCGCGCGGAGATCGAGATCTTGCCTGTTGCGTTCGCTCGAACCGCCGACGGGCCGGTCGAGCACGTCTGCCCGGGCTGTCGGTCGAAGGCGCTCCACCGATCTCGCGCGCGTACCCTGTCCGAACGCGTGCGCCGGAACTACTCGGACAAGCGGCTGTTTCGCTGTGAAGACTGCCAGTGGCGCGGCTGGCTGATCCCGCTGGACTTCGGCGCTCCGGACGCGGCGGAGCCGAACGCGGTACCCGACCTTGGGGCTCTGGACAACGCAGTTCAGACGCTGCAAGTGCCGCTTCGTCCGAGCTTTTCCCCGAGAGACCTGCAATGACGCACTCTGTTTCCGCGATGCGGCAGGAGGCCGTCGCAGGGTTCCACTGGGCCGCATCCGTCGCACTGGTGTTCCCACTCTGCGCCGTCGCCTGGGGGGCTCTCGCCTTCGGCGGCGCGTATCCATGGGCGTACTGGCCGCTGGCAGCCGCCTGCACGGTGTCGGGTTCATTCGGATTCTTCGTAGCCCGAGCCGCCCGTCTCAAGGTGGCAGACTGGTCCATGAGAATCGCATTGAGCGCGCTTGCGGTGGCGATTCTCGTCCAGCTGATCCCGCTCCCAGCCACTGCTCTGTCGGCGTTCAGTCCGCGGACGATCGACGTCGTGCGCCAGCTGGATGTTTCTTTTTCTGGCGGGGTGGTGCCGCGCCATCCGATCTCGGTGTGGCCGAAGGACACGATGGTGGCATTTGCGCTCTACGGATCCCTGGCGCTGCTGCTCGTCGGCACGGCGCGGCTGTTGTCGGTGATCGGAAGCCGCACCCTCGTGGAGGCGTTGACAGCGTTCGGCGTTGTCCTCGCGTTTGTCGGAATCATCCAGAAGCCGCTGTATGCCGGAGCGATTTACGGCGTGTGGACGCTCGAAGTAGGCCGGATGCCCTTCGGACCGTTCGTCAACAGAAATCACTTCGCCGGATGGATGCTGATGGCCCTGCCCCTGACTCTGGCCCTGGTGTCGGCGCGGATCGACCGCAGCATGCGGGGACTCAGACCTGGCTGGCGGCACAAGGTCCTGTGGTTCTCGTCACCGGAGGCGAGTCAGCTCATTCTGATCGCGGCGGCCGCGGTCGTCATGGCACTGTCCCTGATGATGACGATGTCGCGATCTGGGATCATTGCGTTCATCTTTTCGCTGCTGGTAATGGGCTGGTTCATCATCCAGGCGCTCGAGAGCCGGGCGCGGCGCATGGCGGCTGCGGTGTGCCTCGTCGTGCTGGCGGCTCTCGTCGTTGTATGGGCCGGCCCGGATACAATCGCCAGCCGGTTCGGCTCAGGCGACTGGGGAGAGCTCAATAACCGGCGTGGTGCCTGGACCGACGCATCGGCCGTCATTCGGGCGTTTCCACTCGCGGGTACGGGGCTCAACACCTATTGGGCTGCGGCGCTCTTCTATCAGCGCCACGAGCTCACGCACTTCTTCGCGCAAGCGCACAATGACTACCTTCAGCTCGCCGCCGAAGGGGGGCTGCTCCTCACTCTGCCGGCACTCGTCTGTGTCGTGGTGTTCGCGCGCGACGTTCGCAGGGCCATGCGCGAGCAGCGAGGGTCCATGACATGGTGGCTCCGTGCCGGGGCGGTGACGTCGCTAATGGCGATCGCGTGTCAGGAATCGGTGGAGTTCAGCCTGCAAATGCCGGGCAATGCCGCCCTCTTCGCCATCGTCTGTGCAATCGCGCTGCACCGGCCGCCCGCGGGGCGCGGCGCAGATGACGTGCCGCCGCGTCCGCGGCTCGTGTCCGCCTGGCCGCCGCGATCGCTGAATCGCCGTCCGGCGTTTCCACGCGTGTGAACCCGCGCCTTTGATGAATCAAGGCGGAGATGTGACGTTTCAAGGCCAACGCAAATGCCGCTGAGAATCGGTTTCGACATGGACGGCGTGCTCGCGGATTTCTCATCCGCCTTTCACCAGATCGAGATTCGTCTCTTCGGCCGCGGCACGCGGCTCACGCCCGAGCGGCCTGAGGAACAGGAGGAGAAGCAGTCCCGACGAAGCGGGCCCTCGGGGCACGAACACGGCGGAGGTGACGAGCGTCGGCACCGGACGGATGCTGTGTGGCGCGCGATCCAGTCCACCCCTGGATTCTGGACGACCCTGAAGCCAATCGACCCGACCGCAGTGCGAAAAATCCGCGATCTCATGCTGCGCCACGGATGGGAGGTCTTCTTCATCACGCAGCGACCGGCGACGGTCGGGGAAACGGTGCAGCGTCAGACGCAGAGATGGCTACTCGCCCAAGGTTTCGATGTGCCGAGCGTGCTGGTCATCGGCGGCTCGCGCGGCGCGGCCGCCGGCGCACTGAGGCTCGACTACCACGTCGACGACAGCGCGCAGAACTGCGTCGACGTGCTGGCCGAGGGTGGCGCGAAGCCAATCCTCATCGTGTCAGGCGATCACCAGCCGACAGCACGGAAGGCACGCCACGTCGGCATCGGGGTCGCCGCGACGATCGGCGAATGCCTCGAGATTCTCGATCAGGCCTCGACTGCCCGCGGCGATGCCGGGGTTTTCCAGATGCTCGCCTCCGCGGTCGGATGGAAATGATCGGCTAGAAGTCATCTCTTAAACGGAGCGAACGAGCGAAAGCGAGTGAGCCTGGCGAGCGGAGCGGGGCATAGGGGGCCCCCGCGAGCGAGCCAGTCGGGGAGTCCGGAGGGGCGAAGCCCCTCGGATGAGACTAGCGTGCGACCCGGGAGTTGTGCTGGACGACCCACGCCATGGCCGAGTTCGTCGCCACCATAAAGATCACCGCGGCCGTCCGGTTCTTCTTCCACATCTTCTCGGTTGCGACTATCACGCCCGTCGTCGCGGCAGCCTTGACGGCGAAGAGGGCGACCGGATGGCTGACGACGCCCTTCATGACCGGATTCGCTTCGACGCCACCCCGGTCTAGCGCCTGCAGCGTCGATCGTGCATCGAGGATTTGCAAGGCGCCGAACGACGCATAGAGCGGAACCAGCGCACCAGGTCGATGCTGTTCGGCGCGCGCCACTCCAAGCTGTGCAGACACAGATGGAGTGACTGCAGGAACAGCCTCTTCGCCGGCGATCCTCACGGCAGGCGTTTCAGGCTCCTGGGCAGCGGCGTAGCCACCGGACACAACCAACACGACGAGTACGGCTGCGGCCATCTCCGGGCCTGACAGGCGAACCATGACGAACCCTCCTCGGCAGCGCCCTGCGCCCGCGTAGCAGACCCGGCCGCTCGGCCCAGTCGTCGGCGTGACGTCTCGTGATGGGCCTCGGATCGGATGCTCAGCGGACGGCATCGCGGAATGCCGGGGGGTAGTCAATCAACGGCGGTGCCATCAAGGCGACCGCGTCAACCGTTCGCTTTAAAGGCG
>DATAEK010000429.1:0-7862 GCA_036258055.1 Vicinamibacterales bacterium | reverse complement strand
AGGCCGGACACTCCGCAGGCCCGGTTCGTCGGCCGTGCCACACAGGTGGTGTTCGTGACCGAGGATCTGCCCGCCACCTACACCGAATGGCGGCGGCGGGGCGTTCGCTTCCAGAACGCACCACGCCTCCGACGCGTCGTCTACCATCGGACGGGCGATGCAGCCGATCCATCTCCGGTGCCCTCGACAACCGGGCAGGACCGATCCGCGTGGGGCGGCGCCTTCACGCGCTTCGAGGACGTCGATCGAAACTCGTTCTCCCTGGTGAGCTTCGACGAAGTCAGCCGCGCGGTCGAAGCGCAACGTCGCGCCGCCGCCGAGAAGCAGGAGGTCGAGCAGCGCGCCGCCCACGAGCTCGAGATCGCCATGCAGGTGCAGGCGCGGCTCTTTCCTCAGCGACTTCCGCCGATGCGCACGCTGGAGTACGCAGGCGCATGCGTCCAGACGCGCCGGGTGGGCGGCGATTACTACGATTTCCTCGATCTTGGGCGGGACCGTCTGGGGCTGGTCATCGGCGACATCGCCGGCAAGGGTATGCCTGCCGCGCTGCTGATGGCCAACCTTCAGGCCAATCTGCGCAGTCAATGCGCCACTGCGGTCGATCAACCCGAGCGCTTTCTGCAGACCGTGAACCGGCTCTTCTACGAGAGTACGGCCGACAATGCCTACGCGACCTTTTTCTATTCGGAGTTCGACGACCGAGCGGGACGCCTGCGCTACGCGAACTGCGGACATTTGCCGGCGCTGGTGCTGCGACGCGCCGGCAAAGTCGAACGGCTCGAGCCGACGGCAACGGTGCTGGGCCTGTTCTCCACGTGGGAGTGCCGGACGGCGGAGCTCCGACTCTCCGCTGGAGATCTTCTGGCGATCTACACCGATGGGATCACCGAGGCCTTCGACGCCCAGGACGACGAGTTCGGGGAAGGACGGCTCGTCGAGACGCTGCACGCGCATCGTGACCTGCCGCCACGAGATCTGATCGCCGCCATTTACAACGGCGTCCGCCGCTTCAGTCCGCAGGAACAGCGCGACGACATGACCCTGATTGTCGCGAGGTGCCTGAACTGCTAATCCCGCCGCCGCGACTGATCCAGTCCCCTTTCCTCGGCGTTTTGGCGCGATCTACCGTCGCTGGATCTTCTCGAGGGCCGCCGCGGCCGGTTCATGACGCGGATATAAGTCGAGTGCGGCCCGATACAGAACGCGGTTTCCCACAGCGCCCACACCCATCTTTGGCCGATGAAGAAGAATGAAGAAGAACCGATTCGAAAGCACATTCAGCGTCTTCAGTGGAAACATGGCGCTGGAGGGGCGTTGGGCAGCGGTCCGACGCGCTGGCGCCGGCGTGGCGAGCGCCGCCGACCAGGGGTGTTAGTATTTCACCTTCTGCGGTACGGCTGCTCGATGATCGGGTCGACGCTCTCTCACTACGAAATCGCCGGAAGCCTGGGCGCGGGAGGCATGGGCGAGGTCTACCTCGCCAGGGACACCAATCTCGATCGGGTCGTGGCGCTGAAGATCCTGCCCCGCGAACTCGCCGGCGACCGCGATAGGCTGCGCCGATTCGTGCTGGAGGCGAAGGCGGCCTCGGCGGTGAGCCATTCCAACGTGGCGCATATCTACGAGATCGGTGAGGCGGCCGGCGTTCACTTCATCGCCATGGAGTACGTGGAGGGTGACACCCTCGCCGCCAGATTGAAGGCCGGCCCGCTTCCGCCGGCCGAGGTCGCCCGCGTCGGTCATGAAATCGCCGCCGCGCTGGAGGACGCTCACGCCCACCGCATCATCCATCGCGACCTCAAGCCGGCCAACATCATGCTCACCCCACGCGGCCAAGTGAAGCTGCTCGACTTCGGCCTCGCCAAGAGGGCCTCGCCGTTCGGCGAGGACATGGGTGACCTCGTCGCGGTCACCCGGAGTCTCACCCAGACCGAGATCGGAGCGGTCATGGGAACTCTGCCCTACATGAGCCCGGAGCAGCTGCGCGGCGGGTGGGTTGACCACCGCACGGATTTTTTCTCGCTCGGCGTCATCCTCTATCAGATGTTGACCGGAGAGCGGCCCTTTCAGGGCAACACGGCGATCGCGGTGGCTGATGCGATCCTGCACCAGGAATGTCCCCCCGTGCGCCAGATCAATCGCAGCGTCCCGCCGGATCTCGCGCAGGTGGTGGCGAAGCTGACCGCTAAGGACCCGGCAGAGCGTTACCAGAGCGCACGCGACGTCGTTGTCGCGCTGCAGCCGTTTCAGGCCGGGTCGAGCCCAGGGACGTGGGTGCGCTCGCTGCGCCGCTGGCCGCTCGCGGCTAGCGCAATCGTGGCGCTCGCAGGCCTTCTGAGCTTCGCGGCCTGGTCCTCCTATCGCAGCGCCAAAGTCCGGTGGGCGAGAGATCAGGCCCTGCCGCAAGCGCTGGACCTGGCGGATCAGGCGAAATACCCGGAAGCTTTTGCGCTGGCGGTGCAATCGGAGCGTTACATCCCAGGCGACCCAATACTGGCCAGGTTGTGGCCGAAAATCTCGAGGACTCTCTCCATTCGCAGCGAGCCCGCTGGCGCCGATGTCTGGATCAACTCGTACCGAGGGACCGATGCGGGTTGGCAGCACGCTGGGCGCACGCCGATTGCCAGTCTGCGGATCGCCAGAGACATTTTCCGCGTCAGGCTCAGCAAGCCTGGCTTCGACACCGCCTTGAGGGTGGCTCCGACAGCGTGGTTCCCCGACCGGGTCGATCTCATCGTCCCTCTCGTCGCGGAGGCGGACGTCCCGCGCGGCCTGGTTCGCATTCCCGGCGGCATCGATTCTGGAATAGTAGAACCGCGGGCTGTCGGCGATTTCTGGATCGACCGCCACGAGGTCACCAACCGGGAGTTCAAACGGTTCGTGGATGCGGGCGGCTACGAGAAGCGGGAATACTGGAAGATTCCGTTCGTCCGCGACGAACGCGAGCTCTCCTGGGCACAAGCCCTCCAAGGGTTTCGGGATACGACCGGCCGGCCGGGACCGGCAGGCTGGGAGCTGGGGCACTATCCAGAGGGAGAAGACGATCTTCCGGTCACCGGCGTCAGCTGGTACGAAGCGGCAGCGTATGCCGAGTTCGCCGGTAAGACGCTGCCGACGGTCCATCATTGGCGGTACGCCGCCGGACTCGGCATCGGCTTCGAGATCGTTCCGCTCAGCAACTTCAGCGGTCGGAAACCCCATCCAATCGGAACCGATCGTTCCCTCAGCCCCTACGGGACTTTCGACATGGCGGGAAACGTGAAGGAATGGTGCTGGAACGAGACCTTGCGCGGAGAGCGCTACATCGTCGGCGGCGCCTACGGCGACCCGGAATACTTGTTCAGCGAAGCGGAACGCAGGCCGCCGTTCCAGCGCGAGCGGACGTTCGGCTTCCGCTGCGCCAAGTACATCGAGCAGCCCGACGCTTCCCTGCTCGAGCCGTTCGATCGCAAATGGCGTGATTTCCGCCGGGAGACTCCGATTCCGGACAATGTTTTCGCGCTGGTGAAGAGTCTCTACGCGTACGAAAAGACCGATCCGCAGGCCCAGATCGTGTCTCGCCATACGACTGATCCGGACTGGAAGAAGGAGAGCGTCACGATCGACGCCGCTTATGGCGACGAGAGAGTGATCCTCCACCTTTTCTTGCCCACCGCCTCCGCTCCACCCTACCAGACAGTCGTGTTCTTTCCCGGCGCGTGGGCGCGCATGAACCGTTCGAGCGAGAACATCGAGCAGAACATCGACTTCGCCAACTATCTTGACTTCGTGCTCAAGAGCGGACGGGCGGCCGTGTTCCCGGTATACAAGGGCACCTTCGAACGCGGCGGCGGGCCGGTTCAAGGCAAAATGACCTCAGGGGACCTCCAGGACTGGACCCTTCAGTACATCAAGGATCTCCGCCGCACCCTCGACTATCTGGAATCGCGGAGCGACATCGATCGAGAGAAGCTGGGGTTCTATGGCTACAGCTGGGGTGCGAGGATCGGCGCGATCGTCGGAGGAGTGGAGGAGCGCTTCAGAGTCCTGATCCTCGCGCATGGCGGGCTGCCTGCCGAGCCGCAGCCCCCGGCGGTGGACGAGCTCAATTTCCTGCCGCGGGTCAAGGTTCCAGTCGTGATGATCAACGGCCGGTACGACCACGTCTTTCCCGTGGAGCTCTCGCAGAAGCCGTTCTTCGAACGTTTGGGGACGCCGCCGGGTGATAAGACGTATCTGCTTCTGGCCGGAGGACATAGCAGCCCGAGAAATGAGCTAATCCAGGCTGTATTAGCGGGGCTGGACCGCTACCTGGGACCGGTACAGCGGCGCTAGCAACGGCGGGCAAGGCGCCGCGCCATCGCTGGCGTCTACGGCAACGGCTCTCTCCGAGTTCCTTTCCTCAGCGTTTTGCCGCCTTTCTACCGCTGGATCTTCTTGAGGGCCGCGGCGGCCGGTTCATGACGCGGATATAAGTCGAGTGCGGCCCGATACTCTGCTGCCGCCGCCGGCGCGTCCCCCATCTTTTCCTTGATCATGCCCAGACGGTAATGCGCGTTGGACTGACGCACCGGATCGCCGCCTGTCATCGCGAGAAAACGGAGCATTGCCGATTCGCCACGCGCGAGATGTTGCCCTGACATCGCCGACAGACGTCCAAGATTGTAGAGACTGGACGACTCGTCGGGGAGCTGCGCGAGCCGCTCGCCGACGATCGTGAAGGCTTCGTCGAAGCGCTTGGCGTTCTGGAGAATCGTCAACAGCGCGTCGACTGCGGCGGTGCGGTCCGGATAGTCCGCCATCAGCGAACGGTAAAGCCGCTCGGCCTTCGGCCACTCCTTTTCGTGCTCCGCGATGCGTGCTTCGGCCATGGCGCCGCGATAGGCGTCGAGCGTGACGATGCGCGCCGCTTCGGCCCGCGCCTTGTCGACGCCCCCACCGACAATGCCGGGTGCGCCGAGCAGGAATTCCAGCCGCCCCTCGGCAGCGTCAATACTCGTCGGATCGAGCTTGACCGCCATGTGGTACGCCTCGCCGGAGCGCCTGGCGATGAACGGCTGCCGCAGAAACCCGGCGGTCCGCAGCTGGCGGGAGTACGCGTGGCCGAGCCACAGATGGTAGAGGGAGCTTGTCGGATCGAGCGCCACCGCCCGTTCGAAAGCGCTCACGGCTTCATCCG
Source organism: Vicinamibacterales bacterium (assembly GCA_036258055.1). Classification (GTDB taxonomy): domain Bacteria; phylum Acidobacteriota; class Vicinamibacteria; order Vicinamibacterales; family 2-12-FULL-66-21; genus DATAEK01. The sequence continues at coordinate 2,704 of DATAEK010000429.1, read as the reverse complement.
TCTTTCCCGCGTTGTGCGCCGCCCGTCCGCGCTCAAACGCCGCCTTGGCTTCCGCCTCCGCGCGGACGTCCTTGACCTGCTGCGCCGATGCACCAGCACCAACGCCGACGATCAGACAGAGGATCACCGCCCAGCGCATCACTCACTCCGCAATGCGGCCACCGCGTCCAGGTGCGCCGCGCGTCGCGCCGGCACGAAGGTCGCGACGATGATGACGATGGTCAGCGCCGATGGAACGACGGTGAACGTGATCGGATCCGCAGGCGACAGGCCGAGCAGCACGCCTGCCATGATGCGGGCAAGCGCCATCCCGCCCGCGAGGCCGAACGCAAGCCCGATGAGACCGAGGCGGGCGCCGTCACGCATCATTTGTGTCAGCACTCCCCGCGGGGTCAGCCCCAACGCGATACGCACACCGATCTCGCGCGTGCGCTCGGCGACGCTTCTCGCCACCACCGCGTAAAGGCCGATCGACGCAATCAGCAGGGCGAGGAGTCCGAAGAAGCTTGCCACCGCAACGCCCATGCGCGAGGCCGCGAACCCATTCGCAACCGCCTGCTCCAGCGTCATTGCGCCGAACGGCGGCAGTGAGGGATCGACGGCGGCAATCACCTCACGAAGATCGGAGAGCGTCCGAGCGGGAGTGTCGCGCGTGTAGACGACGAGTGTTTGCCAGTCGCGATAGCGCTGCTTCAGTGGCAGATAGGCTCGTCTGGTGGTGACGTCCCCGACGGCTGCGAACTTCGCGTCGGCGATCACGCCGACGACTGTGATTTCCGGTCCGGACACGCTGCCGTAGCGCGCCCGCTGACCGACCGCGCTCTTCCCCGGCCACAGGCGAGCCGCGAGGGAGTCGCTGACAATCATGACGAGGGGCGCCGCCGCATCGTCGCGCGGCGTGAAGTCGCGGCCGGCCTGGAGCCGTACGCCGAGCGCCGGTACGAATGCGTCGGCCACGAAGGTCGCCTGCGTGGCGACCGTTCCGTCCTTGGAATTCGCGAGACCGTCGACGTAAAGGCGAACGCCGCGATCGTTGGTGTCGAATGGCGCGGGATACGCAAAGCTCGCCGCGACAACGCCGGGAAGCAGACGCGTTCTCCGCAGCACTTCGTCGTAGAACCGCAGCCCTCGTGCCTGGTCGTAGCCCTGAAGGCCGACATTCATCGAAACCACGACCCGATTGCGCGGCTCGAATCCCAGGTTCACGGTGTCGGCCATCGTCAGGCTGCGCACGAACAGCGACGCCGCGATCAGCAGGATCACTGACAGCGCGAGCTGGCTGACGACGAGCACGCTCCTCGTTCGCGAGGGGCGCCCTCGGTCTGATCGGCCGAGGCCCAATCCGCTGGCGGAGGAAGGGACCAATCTGGATCGGCCCGCGCGCACCGCCGGAATCACTCCGAAGAACACGACAGAAGCGACCGCGATCGCACCGGTGAAGAACATCACCCGGATGTCAGCCGTTGGCCCGAAGCCGACGTGGAACGGCAGTTTCGGCGTGAGGTAGGGCTCCAGCGGAGACGCCAGGCGCATGGCCGCCACGCCTAGAGCAGCCCCCGGCGCGGCCACCAGCAGCGACTCGACCAACAGTTGTCGCGTCAGGCGCCCTCTCGAGCAGCCGAGCGAGAGCCGGATGGCGATTTCGCGAGCTCTCGACGCGGTCCGCGCCAGCTGCAGCACCGCGAGATTCGCGCAGATGATCAAGAGGACGGTCAGCGATCCGACAATGCCGAGCGCGGACGAGAGCTCCAGAATGCGCGGCTTGATGATTGCGGGGTTCTCGAAGCCGACCTTCGCCGGCAGCAGGCTGACGCCGACATTCGTGTTGGACGCGGGATACGCCGCTTCGAGTTGTCTCGCGAAGTCGGCGGCGACCGCCTGCGTCCGTTCGAGATCGAAGCCAGGCCGGAGTCGTCCGACCACGAGCAGCGGACCGCCACCGCGTCCGTGCAGCAGCCCTGGCGAGCCTGGCTGCACGACCGGCTGCATGCCGATCGGAACCCAGACCTCGGGCCAAAATCCCAGCCGCCGCATGCCCTTGAATCCACGCGGCGCCACGCCGGTCACGACGAACTCGCTGCCGTTGATGCGGATGACGCGGCCGGCGACATTCGGATCCGCCTGAAACCGGCGTTGCCATGCGTCGTAGCTGAGGACGACGAACGGATTGCCTCCTTGCGGCGCGTCGGCGGCGGTGAAGAAACGGCCGACCGCCGGACGGGCGCCGAGGACGGAGAAGAAATCCTCAGTCACGATCTCCGCCCAGACCATGTCGCCCGTCGAGTTCCCGGTGGCCTGCGGCACGACGAGATTCACGGGAGCGCCGGCCATCGCCGCGAGTCCGGCGAATGCTCCGCTGCGGTCGCGGAAATCGACGAAGTCGTCGTAGCCGAGCTGGCCGGTATTGCCGGTCTTGGTGTCGCGGGTGAACAGGGCGGCGAGCTCCTCGGGAACCTGTGCCAGCACCGGACGGAACAGGATGCTGTTGACGTACCCGAAGACGATCCCGTTCACGCCGATACCGAGCCCCAGAGTAAGAGTGGCGGCGAGCATGAAGCCAGGGTGGCGGCGCATGGCCTTGCGTGCGTAGCGCACGTCCGCGCGCAGGTCGTCGAACCACCGCGCGCCACGTTCGTCGCGCATCGCCTCGCGATAACTCTCGACCCCGCCGAATGCGACGAGCGCCCGCCGCCGGGCGTCGGCA
>DATAEK010000426.1:0-1500 GCA_036258055.1 Vicinamibacterales bacterium | reverse complement strand
GACATGCCGTTGCTGCGTGACAGAATCGAGCGGGCGCGAGGCGCCGGTACCGACTTCGAGCATGAGCACCGGCTGCAGATGCCCGACCAGTCGATCAAGCACTTGCACATGGTTGCTCACGGCATCCGCGACGAGGACGGGCGACTGGAGTACATCGGCGCGGTTCAAGACGTGACGGCACGGCGATTGTCGGAGCAGGCGCTGGGGAAGGCGCAATCCGAGCTCGCACACGTCGCCAGGGTTTCGGCCCTGAGCACGTTGACTGCGTCAATTGCGCACGAAGTGAACCAGCCGCTCTCGGGCATCATCACGAACGCGAGCACCTGTCTACGGATGCTGGCCGCGGACCCGCCGGACGTCGACGGCGCGCGTGAGACCGCACGGAGGGCTATCCGGGATGGCAACCGCGCGTCTGAGGTGATCGCGCGAGTGCGGACCCTGTTCACCAAGAAGGAATTGGCGACCGAATCAGTCGACCTGAACGGGGCCACGCGAGAGGTGACTGCGCTCTTGTTGAGCGAGCTTCAACGAAATCGCGTATCGCTTCAGTTGGAGCTCGCCCAGGATCTGCCAACGATCACCGGGGATCGCATTCAGCTCCAGCAAGTCATCCTGAACCTGGTCCGCAACGCCAGCGATGCGATGGCCGCGGTGGACGATCGGCCGCGGCAGCTGCTGATCAGAACCGAAGACGAGGACGGCGAAAGTGTGCGCGTGAGCGTGCGTGACGCCGGCGTCGGCGTCGACCCTCAGAACATGAGCAAGCTGCTCGACGCCTTCTACACGACGAAAAGCGACGGCATGGGTATCGGCCTCTCCGTCAGCCGCTCCATCATCGAGAGACATCACGGCCGTCTTTGGGCAGAGCCGAATGACGGTCCGGGTGCCACCTTCTTGTTTTCGATTCCAGTGAGCCAAAGAGCGTGAGGGAACACCACGATGAGGCATTCATGAGCCCCAGGCCCTCATTGGTGTCGGTCGTGGACGACGACGAGTCCATCCGCGAGTCGCTGCCGGACTTGTTGCGACAGTTCGGCTTCGCCGCCGAGGCGTTTTCATCCGCCGAAGCGTTCCTCGCGTCGGAATTCGTCGGCGAAACCAGCTGTTTACTTCTGGACGTCGCGATGTCAGGGATGTCTGGCCCCGACCTCCAGGAGGAGCTGACCCGGCGCCGGCAGAGGATCCCAATCGTGTTCATCACCGCCTACGGAGACGCCCCTGTCCTTCGCCGCCTGCTCGCGCGTGGGGCCGTACGGTGCCTGGTCAAGCCGTTCAGCGACGCAGCCCTGCTGGATGCGGTCGGCGCCGCGCTGACATGAGCTCACCGGGCGAAGCACCTGTCGTGTTCGTCGTCGACGACGATGTGTCGGTGCGGGAGTCGCTCGAACTGCTGATCCGCTCCGCCGGCTGGCATCCGGAGACATTCGCCTCGGCGGAGGACTTCCTCGCACGGTCACCCATCGACGGCCCGAGCTGTCTCGTTCTCGATGTGTCGCTTCC
>DATAEK010000402.1:0-9137 GCA_036258055.1 Vicinamibacterales bacterium | reverse complement strand
ATGCACCGCCGCGCCCAGAGGCGGGTCGAGGTCCCCACAACGGCTTGGAGAGTTGGCGATTCCACTGCTGCCACAAATCACTGAGCTCCTTTACCTTGTCCGGACGCTCGGCGGCGCGATTCCGCGTCTCGCCGATATCTTCAGAGAGATTGTAAAGACCGGCGTCCGAGAGATCGCGTAGCGTCGACGGGTCCACGTCGACTAACGGGCCTTCGCGCGTCTTCACCAGCTTCCAATCGCCTTTGCGAATCGCCATCATGCCGCCGAGGCGCCAATACAGCGCATCGTGCGGTGCGTCTTTCGCTGTACCTGTCAGAAATGGCAAGAGGTTCACGCCATCGAACTCCGATGCGTTCGTCGCTACGCCGGCGGCAGCAAGCGCCGTCGGCAGAACATCGAGCTGAATGATCGGCCTGTCATCCACTCGGCCCGCGTCGAGGTGTCCCTTCCACGACATCGCAAACGCGACGCGAATTCCGCCTTCCCAGGTCTGCCGCTTCGATCCACGCAGCGGACCATTGCTCGATCCATTGACCGTCGTCGTCGGCATCGTCGGTCCGCCGTTGTCGTTCAAGAAGATCACGAGCGTTTTCTCTTCAAGTTTCTGATCGCGCAGGGCAGCTAGCGTTCTCCCGATCGCATCGTCCATCGCGGACATCATGGCAGCATAGGTACGGCGCTGTGAGTCTGCAATGTTCGAGACGCGAGCGAGGTAGTTCTCAGGCGCTTCCATCGGTGTATGTGCGGCGTTGAACGCGAGATAGAGAAAAAACGACTCCGACGCGTGCTGCTTGATGTAACTGACGGCGCGATCGCCGAGCGTGTCCGTGAGGTAGGTCACCGACGAGGCGGGCTTCATGCCATCGAGCAGCGGGTCCGGCATCTTCGTGCCGACATCGATATGGGCGACATTCACATACGAATGGTCGCCGCCGAGGAACCCATAGAACTCCTCAAATCCGCGACGCATCGGGTGCAATCGATCCGCCGAACCGAGATGCCATTTGCCGAACAGGGCCGTGCGGTATCCGGCAGCGTTTAGCCTGTCAGCCAAGGTCGTCTCGGTTAACGGTAATCCGTAATCCGGCGATCCATCCGGGTTGAATTCGTAGCCGAAACGTTGCGGATACCGGCCGGTCATGAGACCTGCGCGGGTTGGGCTGCAATAGGGGCCGCTCACGTAGGCGTTTGTGAAGCGGATCCCCTCTTGAGCGACCCGATCGATGTTTGGTGTTGGAATATCTCGGCTGCCGTAAATGCCGATGTCCGCGTAGCCCACGTCATCGGACACAATCAACAAGATATTCGGTCGTTGTGTCTGAGCGTTCCCCGTTTGGTGAGCAACACAGACGATGGTCAGAAGGATGGCGGTCGCGGCCAGCACCCGCACGGCTGGCTTCATGTTCCCTCCAGCGTCGTCAGTCTACTCGTTGTCTTCCGCGAGCTCGTGTTTGGACGATTCAGACGACGAGAAAGCGCGCGATGGTGGTGGGGGAGCCGCACGCCTCGAACCAGTCGATGCCCTCGCTGACGAGATCGAACTTGAGCGCGTAGCGTCCTGGCTTCTCGGGTGCGGTGATGGTGATCGGAATGCGCGCCGTGATCCCTGGTTGCAGCGTGTCGGGCAGCCACGCGCGCTCGAAGTCGCGGTTGAGGACGGTGCCGTCGCGATCGCAGAGCTGCGCCCCCAGCCGCACGAGCCGCCGGCCGTAACTGGCTTGCCGGGGAAACGCGCGGGTCGAGAGATTCTGAACCGTGGCGTTGAGCGCGACGGGACGGCCGGCGCGTGCGAGGAGCGGCATCCCGGGGATCCGGCCGCGGACGTCAATCCTGGCGCGCGGCGTGGCGCCGGGGATCGCGTTGCCCAGATTGTTGTCGTCCCAGATCTCGTGCTTGATCGCCGCCAGCTCCGCGCTGCCGGGCACGAACCGTCGCGAGAACATGTTCTCGGGATGATCCGTCAACTCCCAGCAGAGGCGATCAACTCCGATTTCTGACGCGAGTTCACGCGCCAGCTGCATTTCCTCGTCGCTGTCGTTGTGGTTGAAGAGGATGTAGCGCCAGTTGATGAACGGGACGTCGCGGCCGGCGCTTCGTTTCTCGTCGGCCGCGGCGCGCAGGTTCCGAATCGCCTTCTGAAAATCTCCGCGCTTCCGGTAAATCACGTAGCTTTCCGGCGTGGCGCCGTCGAGCGAAAACGTCACCTCGTCGATGCCCGAGTGCACCAGCCGGCGCCCCTGTTCCTCCGTGAACGCGAGGCCGTTCGTGCTCGTGTAGAGATAGATCTGCGGGAAGCGCGCCTTGATGTACTCGCACATCTCGATCGCGCGCTTGTGCAGGAACGTCTCGCCGTAGTTGAAGAAATCGATCCGGACGAGCGACGGTCCCGCCTCGTCGACGACGCGCCGGAAGAGATCGAAGTCCAGCATGCCCGCCTTGCGGGTGCGGGTAATCCCGGTTTCCGGCGCGCAGCACGCCTGGTCGCAGGAAATGTTGCAGGCGGCGGTGCACTCGATGTACAGCCGCGACGGCAACGAACCGACGTCGAGATTCCGCTGCGGCGCCGGCTGGTCTTTCTTCAGCGGCAGCTTCAGCGCGCAGTCGCCGCAGAACTTCGAACCGCCGCTATTCAGGTCCTGCCGGAGCGTGGCCGCCCGCTCGCCGGTCCAGATGCCCGAGACCGTCTCGACCTTCGTGTCGCCGAGGACACGCTTTCCATACGGGTCGGCGCAGCCGCAGACGATGCGGCCGTCGCAGAGGAGGATCAGTGTGGACCAGGGCCAGGAGCAGGTGAAGCGGGTCGCGAGGAAGTTCAGGGACACGGCTGGATTCGGGAGCGGATCCCTGTTGTTACCGCTTGTGCGTCAGCTTCTTCATATAGGCGCCGAGCCGTTCGTTCTCGTACGAGACGAAGTTGAGGAACAGGCTCTCGCTCAGATACTGCTTGCGCTCGTCCGGCGTCATCTCGTCGATGAGGTGCTGGATCTCGCGAATGGTGTCCTCGAAGGTGCGTTCGAGCTCCTTCTTCGCCGTCATCTCTCGATACAGCGTCTCGAGGATGGTGAGGAGATCGCCGTCGAGCGGCAGCTTCGCGCCGGTCGTCAACTTGATCGTACGCATGCGCTAGACTCCGAAGCTTTTGACGGCGCTGGGCTCGTCCGGGTGTACCTCGATGAAGTTCTGGGCCCCGGTCATCGTCAGCATCGTCTCGACCCGCTTCTGGACGCCGGCGAGTTTGAGGGCGCCGCCGGCGGCACTCGCCTGCCGGTACAGGTCCATCAGGCAGCCGATCGTCGCGCTATCGACGTAGCCGACCGACGAGAGATCGACAACGACGCGGCGCTCGCCTGAGTTGATGAGTTGTGTCACGGCCGACGAAAACTCCGAGAGGAGCGGATACATCAGCCGGGACTCGCCGACGCGCACGACTGCAATCCCGTTCGCGTGTTCGGTAGTGAGGTTCATTCAGACACTCCGGAGCGCCGGCTGCGCGCGCGAGCGGGAGCGCCCCGCCTGCGCCGGGCCGCCGGCTGTTTGTCCTGCAGCCGCCTGAGCTGGCGTGCCAGCTCGATGCGCCCGCGGTTGATACGGGACTTGACCGTGCCTTCCGGCAGGCCGAGTCGATCCGCGATCTCCTGATACGACAGCTCCTGCAGATCACGCAAGACTACCGCCGTCCTCAGCGTCAGCGGAAGCGTCTGCAGCGCCTGCTTGAGCAGGACGCGCATGTCCTGGTGCTCGGCCGCCTGATACGGGCCGCGGTCGCTTGATGCCGGCTGCAGGTCGCCCGCATCGACTTCCCGCGCGATCGTCTGCCGCTCCTTCCGCACGCTGCGGTAGTGATCGATGCAGAGGTTGCGGCTGATGCTGATGATCCAGGTCTGGAAATTCGCTCGCCGATCGAACGTGCCCAGCGCACGGAAGATCTTGAGAAAGATGTCCTGGGTCAGGTCTTCCGCTTCGTCATGCTTGCCAACGAACTTATATGCGACGTTGAATACCTTCCGCCAGTTCTGCTGGACGATGGTTTCCCACGCCGACTGATCGCCAGTCAAACACTGCTCGATGAGGCTATCGGGCGTGAGTGGCTGCGCGGGCGCGGAATCAACTGACATGCGTCATCAGAAGTCGAAACGACAAGGCGGGATCCTCGAAATCATAACAGATGCGTCCACGAGGGGCCAGACACGGCGCCGGCGCGACTTTAGCACCACGAGGCTGCGGCAATATACAATTTCCGGACACGTGACCGGTTTTCAGCGCCTCCATGGCACGCTCGCTTGCGACGGCGTGCCGCTTGCCGATATCGCCGCGGCCCACGGGACTCCTCTCTACGTCTACAGCGCCGCGACCATTACCGAGCGCTACCGTGCTGTCGACGAGGCGTTCGCCTCGTACCCGCATGCGATGCATTACGCGCTCAAAGCCAACTCGACGCTCGCCATCGTCAGGCTGCTGCGCGGACTCGGCAGCGGCGCGGACGCGAACTCAGGCGGTGAAATCGACGTGGCGTTGCGAGCCGGCTTCATTCCGCCGCAGATCGTGTTTACCGGCGTCGGCAAGACGAACGCCGAGCTCGAGCAGGCGATCGATCTCGGAGTCAAGACGATCAACGCCGAGTCAGAAGGAGAGCTCGAGCGCATCGATGCCATTGCCCGCGCGCGCCAGACTCGCGTGCGCGTGGCGCTCCGGATCAATCCGAACATCGACGCGCGGAGCCATCCGCACATTTCCACCGGCCTCAAGACCAACAAGTTCGGGATTGCGTTCGAGGCGGCGGGCGAGATCTGCCGGCGCGCGGCCTCACGCCCGGGTCTCGAGGTCGTCGGGCTCCACATCCATGTCGGGTCGCAGATCATGGACTTGCAGCCGCTGAAGAGCGCGGCGGAAGCTGTCGTCGGTCTCGCCCGCGACATGCGAGCGGAGGGTGTCGGGATCGAGCACCTGGATCTCGGCGGCGGTCTCGGTATCTCGTACGACGGATCGGTCGCGCCGTCGGCCCAGGACTACGCGGCGGCCCTGCTGCCGATCGTCAAGGACAGCGGCTTCTCGATCATCCTCGAGCCCGGTCGCAATATCGTCGGTCCGGCGGGCGCGCTGGTGGCGTCGGTCGTGGACGTGAAAGCGCAGCCAGACGGGAAGATGTTCGTGATCCTCGACGCGGGCATGACCGAACTGATCCGGCCGATGCTCTACAACGCGTTTCACCGAATCGAGCCGGTCGCCACCAGTCGTGCGCAGGACGTGGTCGCCGACATCGTCGGTCCGCTGTGCGAGAGCAGCGACACCCTCGGCCGCGATCGCCGAATGCCTGCTCCGAAGGTCGGCGATCTCATGGCGGTGCTCGACGTCGGGGCGTACGGCTCGGTCATGGCCTCGAATTACAACCGCCGCACGCTGCCCGCCGAGGTCCTCGTGGATCGCGGCAAGCCGATCCTCATTCGCCGGCGTCAGACCATCGACGATCTCGTCGCGCTCGAGAGCTGACCCGTTGGCCGGACTGTTCATCGTTTTCGAAGGGCTGGACCAGAGCGGGAAGCAGACGCAGGCGGAGCTGCTGCGCGACCGGATCGCCGCGCGCGAGGGGCGCTGCGAGTTTCTCTCGTTCCCCGACTACCACACGTCAATCGGTGCGGAGATCGCGCGCGGGCTGCACGGCGAACGGGAGTACGGCCCCGACGTCATGCAGCTCCTCTACGTCGCGAACCGGTACGAGAAGAAGCCTCAGATCGAGAGCTGGCTGCAGAGCGGCGTGTCGCTGGTCTCGGATCGGTACGTGGCGTCGAGCATCGCGTACGGTGAAGCCCAGGGTCTCGACCCGGACTGGCTGACCGAGATTCAGCGGTTCCTGCCGCCGGCGGACCTCACGATCTTCCTCGACATCGAGCCCGACACCGCGGTGCAGCGAAAGGCCGCGAACCGCGATCGCTACGAGCGCGATCTCGCGATGTTGTCGCGCGTGCGCGAAAGCTATCGCCGTCAGGCGCAAGCCCCGTCGTGGGTGCGCATCGACGGGATCCGCTCGAAGCAAGACGTGGCGGCGGACGTCATCCGCGTCGTCGAGTCGCGACTCTGGCGGCGGTAACCGCGCCGACGTCAGCAGCCCCGGCGTCGCGCAGCACTCGCGCGCACGCTTCCAGCGTTGCCCCTGTCGTACACACGTCGTCCACGAGCGCGATCCGCAGTCCTCTCACGTCAGCGCCGCGCGCAAGTGCGAACGCCCCGCGGACGTTTCGGTGCCGCTGTCCCGCGGGGAGGTCCGTCTGCGAAGGCGTCGCCCGGCGGCGCCGCAACGCCAGCCGGACCGGAACCCCGAGGTACTGCGCGATCTCTCCTGCCTGATTGAACCCGCGCGATCGAAGACGACTGCGATGGAGAGGAACAGGCACCACGACGTCCGCGCTCCCGAGCACATCGCCCGCATGCGTACGCATCCGCGCCGCAAGAGGCTTGGCGAGCGATCGACGTTTTCCGTACTTCAACGCGTGGACGATCGCCCTGAGCGTCCCGTCATAGCTGCCGATCGCTCGCGTGACGGACACCTGAGACGGACGCCGGCGGCAGCGCGGACACCTCGACGCCGCGACGCTGATGACCCGCCAGGACGGCAAGGGATCGCCGCAACGCTGGCACAACGGCGCCGTGAACGGCACGATCGCGTCCCAGCAGCCGCGGCACACGGGACCTGCCGACGGTTCGTCCAGGATCGTATCGCACGCGGCGCAGGCAGGGGCCAGGATGACAGCCAGAACGCCGTCGAGGAGGGAGTGAAAGACGGACGAGCGGGTGGTGTTCAGATCGACATCACGCCCGCTTGCCGAAGACGCCTTCATCGCTGACGTCGATCCGCTCGGCATCTCCCCACAATCGCTCCAGAGAATAGAACTCGCGCGTCTGCGGGACGAAGACGTGAACGATGAAGTTGAAGAAGTCCATCAAGACCCACTCGGCGCGATCGTACCCCTCGATGTGCGACGGGCGGACCTTTGCCGCGCGCAGCGCTTCCTCGACCGCATCCGCGATGGCTTTCACCTGCCGCACGTTCTGCCCCGAGCAGAGCACGAAATAGTCGGTGAACGCCGGCGTGTGACGAAGGTCGAGAACGACGACGTCCGTGGCTTTCTTGTCGAGCGCGGCCTGCACGGCTTTCGCAACTTCTCCGCTCAAACGCTTCTTGCTCGTGACGCTGCGCCCTCGTTCAGTTTTTGCCATGCAAGTGATCTGCCGTGCTGCGGAAGTCGGTTGATGTCACGTTGTGCGTGTACAGGTGATGCTGGCGAATGTGTTGTTCGACGCCGTCGGGCACGAGCCCGCGGACCGAGCGTCCCGCGCGAAGCCGCGCGCGGATATCCGTCGACGAGACATCCGGCGTTCGCGCATTCAGGAGAAAAACCGTGGGATCCGCGCCTGCCACCGCATCGGCCGTTGCGGCGCGCATTCGGGGTGCGATTGCGGGCAGCGCGTTGGGCAGCAGCGCCGCGTCGTGCCCCGGCCGCGAGACGACCACGAAGTGCGAGAGATCGAGCACGCCCGGGTAACGGCTCCAGGTTTCAATTTCTGCGAACGCGTCGGCCCCCGTGATGAAGAAAATCTGATCGCGGCGCAGGCCGGCGTCGTGGAGTCGAAGCAGCGTGTCAGCGGTGTACGACGGGCCGGGGGTGGTCAGCTCGAGGTCGCTCGCTTCGAGGCCCTCGACCCCGCTGACCGCGATGGCGGTCATGGCGAAGCGATGGAAGGGGGACGCGTCCGGCCCATTGGAGCGATGCGGCGGCAGGCGCGATGGCAGCAGCAGCACCCGGTCGAGCGCGAGCGCCTGCCGCGCCGCGCGCGCCGTCTCGAGATGACCGAGGTGCACGGGGTCCAGCGTCCCGCCGAGAATGCCGATGCGGCCTCCGAAGTTCATTCCGCGATGCTGTCGAGCGGCGATCCGGCGGGGCGTGCTCGCGCGGCGTCGACCTCGCGCCAGATCGCCTCGAGCAGCGGGTCGAGCCCCTCGCCGGTGGCTGCTGACACAGGGTAGAGCGGAATCCCGAGCGGGTGCAAATGCTCCTTCAACCGCGCGAGGCGGTCCGGTTCGTCGAGCGCGTCGATCTTGTTGGCGGCCGCCAGCATCGGCTTGTCCGTGAGCCGTTCGCCCGACGCATCGCGGCCCGGGAACAAGGCGAGCTCCCGCATGATGACGTCGAAATCTTCCACCGGATCCCGCGCGCTCAACGATGACACATCCACCAGGTGGACGAGGACCTTCGTGCGCTCGAGATGGCTCAGGAAACGATGGCCGAGCCCGTGCCCGGTGTGCGCACCCTCGATGAGACCGGGCACGTCGGCCACGACGAACGTGCGGTGGCCCGACAGGCTGACGACCCCGAGATTCGGGATGAGCGTGGTGAACGGGTAGTCGGCGATCTTCGGACGCGCCGCGGAGATGCGGCTGATCAGCGTCGACTTGCCGGCGTTAGGAAATCCGACCAGTCCGACGTCGGCGAGCAGCTTGAGGTGAAGGCGAAGATCGCGCTCCTCGCCGGGCAATCCGGGATCGGCTCGCCGTGGAGCGCGGTTCGTCGACGTCACGAACTGCGCGTTCCCGCGGCCGCCCAGGCCGCCTTTCGCGATGAGCACGCGCTGGTTGTCCTCGGTGAGATCGGCGAGCTGCGCGAGATCGTCTCCCGTCCGTTCGTACACGACCGTACCGATGGGCACGTTCAGTTCGATGTCGTTGCCCCTGGCGCCGGTGCGGTTCGATCCTTCACCGTGTCCGCCGCGGCCGGCGCTGAAGGTTTTCTGGAATCGGAAGTTGAGGAGCGTGTTGAGGTTTGACTGCGCGACGAGGTAGACCGACCCGCCATTACCGCCGTCGCCGCCATTGGGTCCGCCGCGAGGCACGAACTTCTCGCGCCGGAAGCTGATACATCCGCGTCCACCGTGGCCGGCCGCAACGTGGATGTCTACTTCGTCGACAAAAGACATAACAGTCGACAGTCGGGAGTCGTCAGTCGGCGGTCACAGTCGACAGTCAGTCGACAGTCGGCAGTCGGTGGTCACAATCGACAGTCAGTCGACAGTCGTCGGTCTCGAGGCGACAGTCCGTCGGCAGTCGTCAGTCTCGAGTCGGCCAGGCCGTCGGCAGTCGTCAGTCT
>DATAEK010000399.1:0-2098 GCA_036258055.1 Vicinamibacterales bacterium | reverse complement strand
GTAGACGGCCGCCGTCCACACCGCCCGCTCGGCGCGGTCCGGACGCGCGGCGCCCAGGTTCTGGCCGACCATCGTCGCCGCCGCATTGCTGAGGCCGACCGCCGGCAGCAACGCAAAGAGGATCACGCGAATCCCGATCGTGTATCCCGCCAGCGCGGCACTGCCGAAGAGCGACAGGATCCGTACGAGCCCGACGTAGCTCGCGGTGGCGATCAGAATCTGGATCGTGCCGGAGCCGGAGAGCCGGAGCACGCTCCGCATCAGCGAGAGATCGAGCCGCAGGTGCCGTCTGGCCAGACGTACGCGGCCATGCCCGCGCACGAGCGTCACGATCTGATAGACGACGGCGCTCCCGCGCCCGATGTTCGTCGCAACGGCTGCACCGGCCACGCCGAGCTCCGGGAACGGCCCGAGCCCGAAGATGAAGCAGGGGCCGAGCACGATGTTCAGGAAATTCCCGAGCCACAACACGCGCATCGCAATCGCCGCGTCACCGGATCCACGGAAGACCGCGTTGATCAAGAACAGCAGCACGACCGTCACGTTGCCGCCGAGCATCACGCGCGTGAACATGTGCCCCGAGCGGATCACGTCGGGCGACGCGCCCATCATGTGCAGCAGGCTCGACGCGCGAGGCGCCGCCACGAGCGCGATGAGCGCCGCCACGATCACGCCGAGCAGGATCGATTGCGCGGCGGCGCGCGACGCGCCCTCCGCGTCGTGCTGGCCGATCCGCCGCGACACGAGCGCCATGGCGCCGATCGACAGCCCCATCGCGGCGGTGTAGATGATCGTCAGCATCGATTCGGTCAATCCGACCGTCGCCACGGCGTTGGCGCCGAGGTGCGCCACCCAGAACACGTCCGCGACGGCGAAGATCGACTCCATCGCCATCTCCATCACCATCGGGACGGCGAGCATGATCACCGCGCGGCCGATGGGGGCGGTCGTGTAGTCGATCGGAGACCCGCGGATCGCTTCACGCAGCGTCGTCCAGACGCCGGCATTCGCGGCCGCTTCGGGAGCCGCGACGGAAGAGGTTTCAAGCGAGAGCGACATGGGAAACACCATCAAAGCCGGTCAGCTCTAACGCCAATGGCGCAGACTGCCGAGCACGAAAACTGGATTGACCTGGGAAAACGGATGCCCGGGGAGCCGGGCGCTTGAAACTAGAAGCGGTCCGGCGCGACGAGCAGGAGGAACCCGGTCGGAATGGCGATGTGAATCTTCATCGGCGTTCTTAGAAGGATCGACAGAGTAACACAGACGCGCTGGGGGTGGTCAAGAGAGACAACACGTCTGAGGTCCCAATCCGAGTGACTTGTGCGGTCTCGCTTGGTCAGTCACTTCCCCGTTTCAAAGCCGCCTTATTGGAGGGTATACGAACGTAGTTCTTGTTCAGTTCACGCTGCCTGGCAAGCAGAGCGCGAGCGACGAGCGCGTCCGGCGTTCTAATGACCCTCACTCCCACGTCGCGGTGGGATCGAAATCGGCATGCTCCGCAAAATGGCGCGCGACACGGAGCACTTCGTCGATGTCGTAGGAGATGAACCGCGTCTCGTCCGCGAAGCCCTGGTCGCTGGTCCACACGTCGATCTCCTCCGTGCTGCCCGAAGGGTTCGTCAGGCGCCGCTGCGTGTAGCCTTTGATCGAGGCCGCAACCCAGAACCTGCCCTCTCCGCCCATGATCTCCAGCTGTTCATCGTCCATCACGTCCTCGCGCAATCGGAGGATGACGTAGGGATGGCGGAAACGATCAAGCTCGCGCACCGCGGTCTCGATCCGTTCCCATGTTGGCCGTGGCACGCGATGGGACATCTCGATTCCCTTGGAACTGTAGGTGTCAAAGTCGAGGGTAGCGATCTTCACAGACGTCGCTCGTGTCCGAATCTGGCGCTCGACAACCGGCTTGAGCCGCGAACGGCGGCAAGATGATCGCATGAACCCGCCGGCCGGATGTCACACAGCCACGAACGCGAGACCGTCGAACCTGGCGACGCAGTCGCTGGCGTCCAGCTGGCCCGCGATGAATTTGTCCTGATCGTGGCCGCGCCCTGCAAGTTCCCGCCCCGAGCCGCACTGGTCCAGCGTCGCCACG
>DATAEK010000420.1:0-2977 GCA_036258055.1 Vicinamibacterales bacterium | reverse complement strand
AGAACGATTCCCTGCGGGGCCCCACCCCAGCGCCTGCCAGCGCTTCGCTTCGCTCGCGCCGCTGGTTAGTGACTACTGGGTGCTTTCAGTGGCGAGTCGGTCGCGGGGCCGCGCGCCTTTGCCCTTTACCCTTTGCCCTTTACCATCCGCCGGCGAAGCCGGCGGCCTACACCGCCGGCGAAATCGACGTCATGAAGAAATCTTCGATCCGGACCGGTGGCACGAGCGCCGTGCCGGGGCCGTCGTACGACTCGCCGGTGTGGATCGGCACCGCCTGCCCGACAGCGGTCACGTTGTTGTAGCCGACGAGCGGCGACATGTTCCAGCGGAAGTTCTGTACCGGGCCGGCGATTTCGCCGTTCTCGATCAGGAACAACCCGTCGCGCGTCATGCCGGTGTTGAGCAGCGTCGCCGGATCGACCGGGCGGATGTACCAGAAGAAAGTGACGAGCAGCCCGCGCTTGGTCGACTTCACCATCTGATCGATGGTCATGTCCGTGCCCTCCATCACCAGGCTCATGTTCGTGCTCGTGGCGGACGCGTCCTTCTTCTGCCGCTTCGCCCAGGTGCGATCGTAGAAGAGGTTCCTGAGCACCCCCTTGTCGACCCACGTCACCGGCTTGGCGGCCATGCCATCCGTGCCGATCGGGCTCTGACGAAGGATCGAGTTCCCCACGTCGCTCTTGATCGTCACGGCGTCGCTGAACAGCTTCTCGCCGACTTTGGTCGTGTTCTCGCCGACCCTGGTCGTGCCGGCTGGTTTGCTGCTGAAGTAGTTGCCGACCGGACCTTCCGCGGTCCTCGCGTTGAAGAGGCCCATCATCAGCGAGAGGAACCGCGCGTTGGCGCGCGGCTCGAGGATCGTCGTGTAGCGTCCCGGCTCGATGGCGCGCGGCTTCTGGCTCTTGACCGCCTTGTCGGCTGCAATCTCGGTGAGATGCGTCGCGTCGATGAGCCCGACGTCCTTGACGCCGGTGATCCCCGACCATCCCGAGCCGCCGCCGTCAGGCGTGCGGCACGTCAGGATGAAGCCCGCTTCCGCGTACTGGTAGTAGGCGAAGAGTCCCTTGGAATTTGCGCTGCAGGTCGTCTGGTAGGTCTTGGGGATGTAGCCGGATCCGACCACGCCCTTTTTCTGACAGACGTCGAGACTCTGCTTGACCATCTTCGCGCGCTCGGCGGGACCGAAGTTGACGCCGCTCTCGAGCGCGGCGTCGACCGGGATGTAATCCTGCGGCCCTTCGACGAGTGGCAGCATTTCGAGGTCCTCGCGCGCCTGCTGCGCACGCGTCTGAGCATCGTCCACAGTCTCTTTGAGGGCCGCGTCATCGAAGTCGCGGGTCGTGGATGACGCGGATTTCGTGCCGTAATAGACGGTCACCGTGAGGTTCTGATCGAACTGGACCATGTTCGCGGTGATGTTCGAGTTGGCGAACCGGGTCGCCGACCGCTCGCCGCCGTTGAACTCCACCTCGACCGCGTCGGCCTTGGCGATGTTCAATACCTTGTCCGTCAGAGCCTTGATTTCCTCGCGTGAGTACATAGGGGTGAAAGCGTATTGCAGATGATGTGAGTGACTCAAGCCGGGGCTCGGCGTTCGGCGCACGGTCCAATTTGGCCGTGCTGGACTGTCGCAGAAATGGAAACAGGTGTTGAATCAGCAGCGCCTGCGGCCCGCGCGAGGCGCGGAGTCGCCGAGCGCGAGCGAGCGGGGGTGGGGCCACGCGAGCATTGAGAAATGCTGGCTGGGTCTTCGAGAAAGCTAGTTAGTTCATGTTGATCCGACAGCCGCACGCGCCCGATCCGCATCCGCCCATCTGCGGCGCCGGCTCCGAGCGGCCCGCCGACGCACCGACCATGCCGGGGCTGGACAACCGCTTCGTGAGGTTCGCGCTCTGACAGGCAGGGCACGCAGGCGTGCGATCCGCGGTCACGAACGCTTCGAACTGACGATCGCAGTCGCGGCAGACGTACTCGAAGATGGGCATGTCCTATCGTAGCAATAAACGGAAACTATCTGAACCCTCAGGCTTTCCCGACGGCCACGCCGGCCGGTCGCAGCACGTCTTCGCCGATCCGGTAGCCATGACGGATGACGCCCAGAATCATGCCGTCCTGATCGGGAGATGAAACCGGCACCATCGTGATCGCCTCGTGGAGCGCGGGATCGAACCGCTGTGATGCTGCCTCAATCCGCTTCACGCCCAGGCCTTCCAGTTTGGCGAGGAACTGACGGCGGACCATGTCGACGCCCTGCAGCAGAGCGTCGGGAGATGCGGCATTGCCGGCGGCGTCGACCGCACGATCCAGGTTGTCGAGGATCTCGAGCATCTCCGAGAGCACCTCGCGCCGCGCCCGTTCGACGTCCTTCGAGATCTCCCGCCGCAGCCGGAGCCGCGCTTCGTCGAACTCGCTCGCCGCCTGACGGTACTTCGCGATGTATTCCTGCGCGATCCGATCCTTCTCGGCAAGCTGCCGCTCCAGCTCCTCGACATAGGTCGGCTTGAGCGACGTACTGGTCCCGGCGTCAGCCGCTGCGGCGCCCTCAGGATTCGCCCACCAGCGGCGGTCGACGACTTTGACCGGGATGTCATGTTCGGATGACATAGTCGCTCAAGTCTACTCCGCCGTCGCCGGTGTCTTTGCCGGCGGCGCGGGCTCGTAGCGGAAATCGAGCGCGCCGTCCTTCAACCCGATCGTCACTGTTCCGCCGTGTTCGAGCGTACCGAACAGGATCTCATCGGTCAGCGGATCGCGGACGTCGGTTTGAATCACGCGGGCGAGCGGCCTTGCGCCGTAGATCGGATCGTATCCCTTGGTCGCCAGCCACTCGCGAGCGGCGGGCTCCAGCGTGATCGCCACTCGACGTTCGGAGAGCTGCGCTTCGAGCTGCACGATGAACTTCTCGACGATCGTTTCCATGACCGCCGGCGAGAGCGGGCCGAAGGAGACGATGGCGTCGAGCCGATTGCGAAAC